>CAZJIM010000017.1:18795-37994 GCA_964546115.1 uncultured Gemmatimonadaceae bacterium
AAGGGCGCGGTGCTGGGTACTAATCCTCAGGATCTAAAGTACCAGGGGGAAGATACTCAATTGGAGGTGGGGGCTCGCACAGTCATCCGTGAGTACGCGACATTGAACCGCGGGACAAAGGCCTCGGCCCTGACAAAAGTCGGAGAGGGTTGCCTCTTGATGGCATATGTCCACGTTGCTCACGACTGCAGGATCGGGGACCAGGTCATTCTTTCGAATGCCGTGAACATGGCCGGACATGTTCAGATCGAACACCATGCTATTGTTGGGGGCCTTGTTGGAATCCACCAGTTCGTTCGGATTGGGATGCATTCATTCGTTGGGGGTGGGTCTGGTATTACCAAGGACGTAGTTCCATTTTGCCGGGTTGCTGGCACCCCTCCAAAACCGTTTGGCCTGAATTCCATCGGCCTCGAACGGAGAGGATTTCCACCGGAGACTCGTGCTGCCCTTAAACAGGCCTATCGCATTCTCTTCCTCTCCAATTTGAATGTGTCTCAAGGCCTGGCGCGGATAAAGGAAGAGGTTGATTCCATCCCGGAGGTCGAGTACTTCCTGGCCTTTATTGAGAACTCGGAGCGAGGAGTTGTTATTTAGTGAGAGGCCACGACGCGCCTCCCCGTTTTGGGGTGGTGGGGGCAGGAAGCCTTGGATTTCACCATATTCGGATAGCACGAGATCTCTCAAACTTAGAAATGGTCGGCTTTTATGATATACGACCGGAGAGATCACAGGAGGTGTCTGAGGCGCTTGGAGTCAGGGCATTTAATGCTCTGGAGGACCTCCTCGAGCAAGTAGATGCGGTGGTCGTGGCAACCCCCACTAGGACGCATGCGGAAGTGTCGGAGGAGGTGCTACGGCGTGGGGTCCACACATTTATCGAGAAACCGATCGCAGCCGACCTGAACGAGGCTGACCGGATCCTTGCTGCTGCGGCTGACTCAGGAGCCCAGGTGCAGGTGGGACATATTGAGCGGTTTAACACTGCAGTTGTGGGAGCCCGGCCGTATCTGGACAAGCCACTCTTCATTGAGTCACACCGACTCGCGCCCTTCACTGAGCGGGGCACGGATGTCGCGGTGGTGCTGGACCTGATGATTCACGACGTGGATCTTGTTTCTAGCCTGGTGGGCTCCCCCATTGAGGGTTTACAGGCGACGGGGGTTCCAGTGCTGACCCGTTCCGTGGATATCGCCAATGCGCGGATCCAGTTTCGAGGAGGGGCGGTCGCAAACCTCACGGCCAGCCGAGTGTCCACAGAACGAATGCGAAAGCTCAGAATCTTTCAGAGATCGGGGTATCTGAGCCTGAACCTGGCTGAGGGAACTGGCGAATTCCTCCGCCTTAAACAGGACCTGCCAGCGCTCCATGAGGGGGGCGTAGTACCGGAGTTTCTTGCGGGCCCACCCGGCGGGGCGCGGGCCACCGACCTCTCGGCCATTGTGGAAAGGATCCCACTCTCTGCAGTCCCTATCGAGCCGCTCCAGCGCGAACTCGAAAGTTTCCGGGACGCGATCAGAGCGGGCACCGTTCCAATCGTCACGGCCCAGGACGGAAGAGACGCGCTCGCCACGGCCCTGGACATCGAAGACAGGATCATGACCCATGTCTCTCATACGAGTCCGTCGTAAGCGGAAGAAGGACTGGATCGACGTGAAGAAGGGACGCTCGACACGCGTTCTGACCTTCCTCTTGGTTCTCTGTGCGATTGCCTTTTGGTATCTCGCTACCCGCTACTGATTGGGCCCATCAGTTGTCCGAACAGCCTTCCCCCGGGTCGCCTAGGATCCTCCTGCTCGCGGGCGAACCCTCGGGTGATCAACATGCGGCCGGAGTCGCCCGAGCACTCCGGGCGCGTTGGCCCGCTTGCCGGCTCGTTGGAATGGGTGGTGAGCAGATGGCTGCCGAGGGCGTCGAGCTCGTAGCTGGCCTCGGCGATTTGGCTGTCATGGGGTTTGTCGAAGTCATCTCCAGTCTCCCCTTCTTCTGGAAGTTAGAGCGCAGAATATCAGGGATTATCCAAAGCCAGAAGATCGACCTAGTGATCCCCGTGGACTACCCCGGATTCAATCTCCGCATTACGGAAAGAGCCCGGGCAGCAGGAGTTCCGGTTATCTATTACATCGCCCCCCAGGTGTGGGCGTGGAAGGCTGGCCGCACCGCTCGTCTATCCCGTGCCGCAGACCGGGTGGCTGTGATCCTCCCTTTCGAGGAAGAGATCTTCAGAAGGGAAGGGGGTCGAGCTGAATTCGTGGGCCATCCCCTCCTTGATCGCGATGCTTCTGTCCCATCAAGAGAGGTGTTCTGCGAAGCGTTTGGACTTGATCCGACTCGAGAGATCTTGGCCCTCTTCCCGGGTTCTAGGAGGCAGGAGATCCGCCGACACCTCACACAGTTCGTCGAAGCCGGATCTCAGTTGCGCCGCCAGCGACCAGGCCTGCAGGTGGTGCTCGCTCAAGCCGATGCTATCCAGCTGGATCTTCCCGATGACTCAGATGTTACCACGGTTCGAGACGGGAGGGCCCTCCTCACGCATGCACGAGCCGCCATCGTCAAGGCGGGAACGAGCACGCTCGAAGCGGCCCTTGCGGGAACTCCTTTCGTCGTAGCGTACAGAACCCACCCGTGGACCTATTGGCTTGCTCGTCGCCTCGTTCGGGTGGACCACGTGGCGCTCGCAAATCTAGTCGTAGGATCCAGGGTTGTACCTGAGATCCTTCAAAGGGAGGTGACCGCTGAGGCGCTGGCCAGTGCGGTTGCACCGATGCTCGAAGCTGGTGGAGAGAGATTGCAGATCCTCAGCGGCCTTGCTCGTGTACGTGAGGGACTTGGCAGTCCGGGTGCTGCCGAGCGAGTCGCAACGCTGGTCGAGGAAGTTCTGGGCTCAAGAGGAAAGGACCCTGCACCGGTGACACCGCTGTCATGAGCAGAAAAGAGCTACGCTTTCGTGTTGCCGGTCGGCTCGGTGCCACCCTCCTTGAGGGGATCGGTCACACCCTACGTGTCCGGATTGAAGATGATGGACCGCTGTTGAAGTTCCGGCAGAAGCGGCAACCCGTCATCTTCATCTTCTGGCACTCACGAATCCTCCCCCTGACATACCTTCACCGAAACGAGGGGATCGTCGTGCTTGTAAGCCAACACGGAGACGGGGAATATATCACGAGGACACTCGAGCGAATGGGGTTTGGGACGGCCCGTGGTTCGAGCACACGTGGTGGGGCCCAGGGCCTCAGAGGTCTTTTGCGGGCAGCGAGGGCAGGGCGAGACCTAGCTTTCACTCCGGACGGACCGAAAGGACCTCCGCGGAAGTTTAAACCAGGTGCGCTCGTCGCCGCTCAGCTTTCCGGTGCCCCCCTGATTCCAATCGGTGTTGGAGGTGAGGGAATCTGGAGGTTGAACTCGTGGGATCGGCTAGTCGTTCCCAAGCCCTTCGGGAAGATCACACTCAAGTACGGTCACCCCCACTTCATCCCCAGGGAGACCAGCGAAGAAGATTTGGTCAGTCACGCACTGAAGCTTGAGGGGGTCCTGAACCGCATCACGGACGAAGCGGATCGGGTGGGTCTGGGGCAGAGGGGAGACTCGGAGCATACGCTGCGTTCGGCCCGGGGGCGGAGCAGGCACGCGGGGTGAGGGCCACGAAACAGCTACACCGGCTCTGGCGGGGAGAAGGGGGATTTGGCCCGACGGCCCTAGGCGTCATCACTAGCCCTCTTGCAGCTCTGTTTGGAACTGCCGTTCGAACTCGGAACTTCCTATATAATGTCGGTGCCCTTCCTGCCAGCTCTGCTGCTTTGCCGGTGATCTCGATCGGCAATCTCGCAGTCGGAGGAACTGGTAAGACCCCTCTCTCCGGGTGGCTCGTCCGCCAGCTGATCCGGAGAGGATGGAAACCTGCGCTGGTCACCGGAGGCTACGGGGAGGATGAGATTCTTCTCCACCGCAGATGGAACCCCGAAGTTCCCGTGATTGTGGCGCAAAGGCGGCTGGACGGCGCCCGAGAGTCCTTGGAACTCGGCCGAGACATCGTCGTGGTGGACGATGGCTTCCAGCATCGTCGGATGAAGCGAGAGGTGGATATTGTTCTCTTGTCTCCTGTGCATCACCTTCCGGCCAGATTGCTGCCGAGGGGTCCCTTCAGGGAGCCTCTGGAAGCTCTCCGGCGGGCCCAGCTCGTCCTAGTCATTGCCAAGGGAGGCTGCGAGCTGGAATCTGCCAGAGCACTCGTGGCCGAGCTTAGGAGAATGCCAGGCATTCCACAGGTTGAGATCTTCTCCCTCCAACCGGGGGAGTGGGAGACTCTGGACGGGAACCAAGAAACGCCGCCGGCAGGTTCCCCATTCACCGTCTCATCCATTGCTGAGCCAGAAGGGTTTGTCCGGATCGTCGAGGAGAAATTGGGAGTGAAGCCGGAGTTGTTCTCGTTCCCGGATCACCATCCGTATACCGAAGGTGAGGTCATTCGTATCTCGGAGCGAGCTGGCTCCAGGTGGATTGCTACTACTGAGAAAGATGCGGTGAAGCTCGTCTCGTTCAGGGAACTCCTCCCGACAGTTCGGGTGCTCCCTCTCGTGCCTGTCGTCGGAGAAGAGCTCGCGGATCAGTTCCTGTGGCCGCTCGGTACGAGCAGCCCTTCCCAGGAGTTGGAGTAGCCAGGGACAAATGAAGATCTCCGTCCTTGTAGTGGGAAGGGTGCGCGGTCCGCTGGAAGCGGCTGTCCAGGAGTTTGAGATGAGAGCTGCCCACTATTGGAAACTTGATGTGGTGGAGATCGAATCGGGCGCTGGGCGGGGTGATCGACGTGACGCACGGTCTGTTCGGAGCTCCGAAGGACGAAGGCTGCTTGACCGGATCCCCGACGGTTCCGACGTGTGGGCACTCACTCGAGGAGGAGCTGGGACCTCGTCGAGCGCCTTTGCTAAGGCGCTCGGTGCAAAGGCGCTCGAGGGTTCTCCGGGCATAACCTTCCTCGTGGGTGGTGCTTACGGTCTCGACCCGGAAGTACTCAGCCGCGCGGATAGTAATCTGTCGCTCTCCGAGATGACTCTTCCACATGAGCTCGCCCGACTGGCTCTTGCGGAACAGCTTTATCGTGCTGGTACGATTCTTAGAAGCGAACCCTATCACAAAGGTAATTCGTGAGTTCTCCGTCCACAGAAGATCGAGTCGATGATAGTCCCTGGTACCGACGCTGGTTCGGAGAGGAGTATTTGCAGCTCTATCCACACCGGGATGAGGCCGAGGCGCGCGAGGCGGTTAGGCTCCTCGTTGACGAGTGCGGGCTGGTTCCTGGTGACTCGGTACTTGATCTAGCCTGCGGGGCAGGACGCCACCTGCGTTCGCTTCGGAAATGGGGACTGCGACTCACCGGGCTTGACCTCTCTCTTTCTCTGCTCCTCAATGCGAAGGAGACCGCCCCGGAGGAGGCGCTGGTTCGGGCGGACATGCGTGTTCTGCCCTTCGCGCCAAATCACTTTACGGCGGTCGCCAGTTTTTTCACTTCCTTTGGGTACTTTCACTCAGACTACGATGATGGGCAGGTGCTGCTCGAGATCCGCCGAGTACTTCGGGACCGCGGATATCTCCTCTTGGACTTTCTGAATTCCCGGCGTGTCATAGAAACACTGTCTCCTAGAGATGAAAGTGAAGTCGACGGTCGCCGGGTAGTTCAGGAACGTAGGTTGGTCGACGGGGGCCGAGCTGTGGAGAAGACGATCTGCATCGGAGGAGAGGGCGGATGCAAACCTGAAGTATTTCATGAACGGGTTCGACTGTACTCGGTGACGGAACTGAAGACGCTTCTAACCAACTGTCGATTGATACCCGAGCGGTGGTTTGGGGACTACGCGGGGGGGCCACTGACCAAAATGGCTCCGCGAGTGATCGCACTTGCCCGTGCATCGTAGGAACTCCGTGAAACCCCGAGAGGAGCCTGCGTCGTTGGTTGGACACCGTTCAAAGGACGGAGCGACCTCGAAGATCAAGGACACGCTGTGAAAATCCACAACCGTCCCCTCTCGGGGACACCTCTGGCTACAGCATGGCTGAATGGGATCCCTGAGGCGCTCGCGCTCTTCTCTCGAGATCCAAGCTCGATGGAGTCGTACCTAGCTAAGGCGGAAGAAGTGGATGCGCGCGTAGGAAAACAGGAGCGCCTTCTCGCTGCCTCTTGCCTCGTGGGAGGAGGGGACGATGCGAAAAAGCGGATAGACGAATTCATCGAGGGCGATGGGTTCATGGTTACTACAGGACAGCAACCTGGCCTATTCGGGGGCCCACTCTACGGACTGTATAAGGGGCTGACTGCCGCTGCCTTAGCCAGGAGGCTTGAGGGCGTTCTGGGGCGACCAGTAATTCCCGTGTTCTGGATCGCTTCGGAAGATCACGATTGGGACGAAGCTAGAGGGACGTATGTGATCGACGTGGAAAATGATCTCCACGAGGTTTCCCTGCCTCCTGGAGAACCCGGTGTCGATCGGCCGCTCTATCGAATCCCTGCGGGCCAAGAGATCATGGGCGCGCTGGAGCTCTTTTGCTCGTTCATGCCTGATACTGAATTCTTACCGCGCTGGCGGACCCTCCTGGCAAAGTCCTACAGACCCGACCGAACGCTGGCTGAAGCCTTCCAAGATGTGCTGGAGATCCTGCTTGGACCTGCAGGAGTGTTTCTGGTACAGGCGCACCATCAGGACCTCAAAGCCCGTGCACTTCCGATCCTTCTGCGTGAGCTAAGGGAGAGCGAAGACCGAGAAGCCGCGCTCAGGATGAACGGTGCCTCGATCAAGGGAGCAGGCTTTGAGCTTCAGGTCCCGCTGATCGCCGATGCGACTAACGTCTTTATACAGGGGGAAGTACGACGTGAACGGGTGTTCCGGGATGGCTCAAGCTTCAGGCTCCGAGGCTCGGGCCGACGGCTGAGCTTGGCTGACGTGGAGGATCTCGGGAGTGACAATCCCTCGCTCCTGAGTCCGAATGTGCTTCTCAGACCTGTCATCGAAAGCTCTCTCCTCCCGACGCTCTCCTATGTGGCCGGCCCAGGGGAGGCAGCTTATCTACCACAGACTGCACCGGTGTTTGCGGGCCATGGTATCGAGATGCCTGTCGTGCATCCGCGCGTCTCGTTGGCAGTGGTGGAGGGGAAAATCGATAAGGTCCTCGGCAAGTTCCATCTTGCCATTGATGATATGTCCGAGGCTCATCAAGAGATCGCGGGGAGACTCGTCCGAGAGAGGATTCCCGGCGACGTCCAGTCCGGACTGGAGAGGCTCAGGAAAGTGGTAAGCGAGAACACGGATCTCCTTCTTGACTCAGTATCCCGAATCGACTCGACGCTTTCGGGGCCGGTCAAAGCTTTTCGTCGACATAGTTTTGGACTTCTGACCGATGTGGAGAGAAAGGTAGTCCAGAGTCTAAAGAGGGAGAACCATGTAGCCCTCGCTCAGGTCGCCAAAGCTCAGCTCCACCTCTTCCCAGGGAGCCAGCCGCAAGAGCGCGTCCTCAACCCGTTCTATTACTTAGTCCGGTATGATTGGGCGTTCCTCGAGGCGCTGAGGGACCACGCGGACAGAGCCGTGCTCCCATTAAGTATGAATCCGAGGGCCCCCAAGGGCGTAGAATAGTAAAAGAATGCAGATTCGGCGTCCTCTGGCTGTAACGTTGCCCTATGCAATTTCAGAAAGGTAGCTAGTGTTTTCGTCAATGTGGTGGCTCGTCATCATCGTTTTCGGACTGCTTAACGCGGAGATCCCCTCTACGGTCTTAGACTCACGTCTAAGTCGGGCGATGGTGGCCCAGATCGAGAGTAGTTCTAGGGGGGGAGACCCCGAGGCGCTTTCTGAAAGAATCCAGTACTTGGAGGGTGATATCGATCGGCTCTCAAATGATATCCAGGGACTGATAGAGGAGTCTGAGTTATCCCAGAATCTTCTCTCTGAGCGGTCTTCCCAGGGTGCACATCGATTCCCGTCCGGTGAACGAGCCTCCTGACTTGATTCCCGAAGGGATGGATGCTACTCGCGAGGGGCTTGCCTCGTCGAGTCGTTCGCGGGCGTCCGTCCGGGTCGCAGCGGGGATTTTCCTCAGCCGTATCACGGGCCTGATCCGAGAACGGGTGTTCGCCCATTATTTTGGGGCCTCTTCGTTTGCCGACGCCTGGCGAGCTGCGCTTCGGATGCCAAACGTGCTCCAGAACCTTCTAGGGGAAGGCACGCTTTCGGCATCGTTTATCCCGATATATTCCGAACTCCTCAAGGAAGAGAGGCATGAGGAAGGCGCCCGGTTCGCAGGCGCGGTCTTCGGGCTGCTCACGCTTACCGCCGGGGTTCTTGGTCTCTTGGGAATCGTCCTGGCTCCAATCCTGGTAGCTGTCTTCTTCGATGGGTTCGATCCGGGGCGGCAGGCACTTACCGTAGATCTTGTCCGGATCCTCTTCCCGATGACCGCTATCCTGGTCATCTCAGCTTGGGCTCTGGGTATCCTGAACTCTCACAGGCGCTTCTTCCTCCCCTACGTTGCTCCAGTCGCATGGAATGCATCAATCATCGCCGCTATGACAGGTGGCGCACTCGGATGGGAACTTTCGGGAGAGGCATTGGCTCGAATAGTGGCATGGGGTGCCCTGGTCGGTGGAGGTCTCCAGGTGGGTGTCCAGTTGCCCTCTGCGCTTCGGCTGCTCGATGAGTTCCGTCCATCGCTGTCGCTACAGGTACACGGAGTTCAAGAAGCAATTCGTAATTTCGTTCCTGTTGTTGCTGCCCGTGGTGCGGTAAACCTGGGAGGATGGTTGGACTTCACGTTGGCTGCATATCTCGCAACGGGAGCGGTGGCATCCTTGGGGTATGCTCAGACTCTGTACCTTCTTCCAATCTCTCTTTTTGGAATGTCAGTTGCGGCCTCCGAACTTCCAGAGCTGTCGCGGGACCGCGGGCGGGGAACTGCAGTTATCCAGAGGGAAGTAAACGTTGCGATGGAACGCATCGGATATTTCCTGATCCCCTCGGCACTAGCCTATGTGTTCTTGGGGAACGTCATCACGTCCGCGCTCTACCAGACAGGTGCATTCGGAGCCTCCGAGGTGCGCGTCACGTGGGCCGTACTGGCTGGGTACGCGGTGGGCATGCCGGCCTCCGCGGTGTCCCGTCTACTTTCGTCTGCCTTTTATGCAGTGCGAGATACGCGGACGCCGGCCCGCATTGCCTATCTGCGGGTGGTCCTCTCTCTGGGAGCTGGATTCGCGTTCATGTTTCCTCTGGATCGCTTCGCGGTGGGCCCACTGCGGTTGGGGGCAGTCGGTCTCGCGCTGGGCGCCAGTCTGGCAGCGTGGGTCGAGCTGTTCTTCCTGAGGCGGGCTCTGCGTCACTCGATCGGGGCGCACGGAATCGCAGGGGGCCGCTTACTACGTATGTGTGCTGCTGGAGGGTTCGGGACAGGAGCCGGAGTGTTGGCTCTCCTCCTCCTCCCGCCGCTGCACCCTTGGGTCCTGGCGCTCGGAACGCTAATCCCCTTCGGAGGGGTATACCTTCTCACTTCTGCGCTTCTTGGTGTGTCACAGTCGCTATCGGACTTCCGTTCTGGGTCCTCGACTGTCCCGTGATGCCCCTCTGTCTCAGTTGATACTCCCGTGATCTTCGACCGTAGAAAGTTGGACCATCTCCCGAGCTCACCCGGCGTGTATCTGTTCAAGGATGGGGAAGGGGAGATCCTCTACATCGGCAAGGCAAAGTCAGTGCGGTCACGGGTGCGGAGCTACTTCGGAAGTGATCGCGGCCGGGGAATCCGTGTGCGAGAGCTGGTGCGGCTCACCACCGAGGTGGATACGATTCTGGTTGGATCGGAGTCTGAGGCTCTCGTTCTTGAGGCGAACCTTATCAAGGAACACCAGCCCCGGTTCAATATCCAGCTCAGGGACGACAAACGGTATCCCTTTGTGAAGGTGACGGTCCAAGAGGCTTTCCCCAGAGTATTCGTCACCCGACAACTTCGAGACGATGGCGCTCGATATTTCGGTCCATTCACCTACGTCAGGCCGATGCGCCAGGCACTCGACGTCGTGAAGCGCCTCTATTCGGTCCGATCCTGCCGGTACGATCTGCCTCGAGAGGCGCCCCCTCGACCTTGTCTCGACTACCATATCGACCAGTGTGCGGCCCCCTGTGTAGGTCTGCAGTCGAAGGAAGAGTACCGTGCGATGATTGAAGACATCCTTAGGGTTCTGGACGGTCAGACGGACGATTTAAGCTCTGAGATCGAAGCGCAGATGGGTGAGGCAGCGCGGGAGTTGCGTTTCGAGGAGGCAGCCCGACACCGAAATGTCCTACAAGGGTTGGAAGCTATCGCGCGCGAGCAGCGCATGGAGCGCGCGGAGGGAGGCAGCCAGGATATTCTAGGGATTGCGCGCGACCGTAGGTTGGCTATAGCGGTGCTCCTTCGCGTTCGTCAGGGTAAGCTCTTGGGAAGGGAAAGTCACCGCTTTGTGGGGCTAGGGGATGAATCTGAGGCGGAGTTGCTGGGGATTTTCGTTACGCTCTACTATCTAGGGCGAGGAACTAGTGCAGGGGAGCAGCTTCCCCGAGAAATCCTTCTTCCTTTGGGATTTCCGGATAAGGCAGCCCTTGAGAAGATCCTTTCTGACCGGGCGGGGCGGAGAGTGCGCTTGCACATCCCGTCCAGGGGAAGCAAGCGCCGCATGATCGAACTTTCGGCCGAGAATGCCAGACACCTTCTAGAAGAGGAGGTCACCAGCCTAGAGGTTGTCGCGGACAGAGCGGACATGGTGCTCTACGAGCTGCAGGAACGTCTCGAACTCAAGGTCGTTCCCCGGTTGATTGCTTGCTTTGACGTTTCGCACACACAGGGAAGCGAAGTCGTGGCGAGTGCGATTTCCTTCGAAAATGGTGAGCCGAAGCGGGGTCTTTACAGGCATATGAAAATCCGTGGGGAGTGGTCGAACGATGACTACCGCTCCATGGCAGAGGCGGTGGGACGCTACGTCCGACGGAGATTGGCAGGAGACGACCCGCTTCCCGAACTCCTGCTTCTGGATGGCGGGAAGGGTCAACTGAGCGCTGTAGGTCCCGTGCTCGATGAGCTCGGTGCCTCGGAAGTGGCCCTGGCCGCTTTGGCCAAGAGGAACGAGGAATTGTTTCTGCCTGGTCGTCAGGATCCGATCCGTCTTTCCCGTAGGGATCCAGCTCTTCAGTTGTTACAGAGGATCAGGAACGAAGCTCATCGGTTCGCCCTCGAATACAATCGGAAACTGCGTGGACGCCGTACGATCTGGAGCGAGCTGTCGGAGATACCTGGGATCGGACCGAAACGCCAACGCTCTCTCCTCACGAGCTTCGGCTCCGTCAAGTCGGTCCGACAGGCTGGGGTTGAGGAGATTGAGCGGGTCCCAGGTTTCTCCCAGGTTCTAGCCAGGAGAGTTCTAACCTACCTTGAAGGGTCCCTCGACTGAATCTGATGGCTGATGTTTCCCTGACCGATCCTGGCTCGATGACAAGTACTGTCAGAACCCGCTTTGCGCCCAGTCCAACCGGAAACATGCACGTTGGCAACCTTCGGATCGCAATCTTCAACTACCTCTTCGCCCGCAAGTATCGGGGGGTCTTTCTCCTGAGGGTAGAGGATACGGATGTGGCAAGGAATCTGAAGGGGTCGTTGGATCAGTTGTTGGAGGATTTGCGGTGGGCGGGAATCGAATGGGACGAGGGTCCGGACATCGGGGGTCCGTTCGTCCCCTACGTTCAGAGTCAGCGTAACGATCGGCACATGGAGAAAGCGCTCGATCTGGAGGAGCGCGGCTTGGCCTATCGTTGTTTCTGCACCAATGCCGAGATCGAGGCGGTTCGGACTGAGGGCGGGAACGCTACCCGGTGTCCCGGTGGATGTCGAGCTTTGGATCCCGATGATGCAAAGGAGCGCGAGCGACATGAATCGTCTGCCGCGGCTATCCGCTTTGCCGTGCCGGATGGTGATATTGAGGTTAACGATCATATAAGAGGACTAATATCCTTTCACAGTAGAGATATGGGAGACTTTATAATTCTCCGTGCTGATGGTCGGGCTACCTACAACTTCGCAGTGGTTGTAGACGATGTGGACATGGAGATCACACATGTGATCCGGGGGGCAGGCCATCTCTCCAACACCCCTAAACAGGCACTCCTTTTTGATGCGTTGGGCTCGACCCGACCCGTATTTGCGCACCTTCCAACCGTCTTGGGACCAGATGGCTCGAGGCTTTCGAAACGGACAGGTTCGCCGGGGATCGATCGGCTTAGGGAGGAAGGGTTTCACCCCGATGCCGTGGTTAATTACTTGTCGTTACTCGGGTGGTCTCCTGGGGACGATCGGGAAATCATGTCCCGGAATGAGATCGTTCGCGCATTGGACCTGGACAGGGTGCGGCCATCCAACACCGTGTACGACCCCGAAAAGATGAGGTGGATCTCGGCGCAGCACATCGCGTGTATGACCACGGAGGAACTGACCTCAGCCGTGGGGCCATACATCGACCGCGAAGAGTTCCCGCAGGAGAGTGTCGATCTCCTGCCTGCGGTCGAGGCGGTGCGGTCCCGTCTGCACACCTTCGGTGAGATCAACGGCGCCCTGCGGATTCTCCTTCCCGACACTGATACCCTCAAGACCGCCCGGAGGGAACTCGCGGAGGATCCGGAGGCGGCGTTCCCCGTGCTCCGCGCGGTCCGGGATCGTCTTGAGACAGTGGATCCCTGGACCGCTGAGGATGCGGCGAGGGCTGTGAGAGAGGCCGGGCAGGATCTTGAGGTGAATGGACCGAGCCTCTTTCACCCAGTTCGGCTCGCACTTTGTGGAGCGAGAAGCGGACCCGATCTCGGGAAGGTGCTGGCCGCGCTCGGGCAGCAACGAGTGCTTCTGAGGCTTAGTGAGGCAGGAGGAAGTATTGAGGGCCGCTTTTGACCTGTGCGGGGGTTGGCGGTGATCGAGAATCTGAAGTAGCTTACGAGTTTATCTTTGTCCACCGTTCCTGTGCTGGGAATGAACGTCTTTCACGGCCGGACCTCCCGCGGGAAACCACGGGTTGATATCGAACACCAACTTTAAAGACCACCAGGAGGAGCTGGATGAATGTCCGAATCACAGCGGCGTGTCTGATTGGGCTGGCTATTGTTATCGAAGGATGTGCCAGCGGTGGCGCGCCGCCTGGCATCCAGCCGCAGGCCCAAGTTCTCGCTGAGGAAGACCTGCCTGCTTGGGTCCTAGCTTTGCCGGAGGGTGAGCCTCCCCGCGACAACGATTATACAAACGAGGCAGCGCTCTTCATGTTCCAGGCGGAGGGCCAGGAGATTCCCGAAAGTGTTGAAAGTCTCTACCAGCAGGCACTCGAATCCGCGCAAGGCGGGATTCAGTTTGATCCGACGAATGCTCAGTCTTACGTCCAGGCAGGGCAGGCTTACATCGCGCTAGGGGACCATGCGGGGGCAGATGAAATGTTCGACCGCGCGGAGGAGATCTACCCTCGCTCTCTCTTGGAGACAAACTTTTTCAGGGAGACGGAGTGGATTCAGATCTTCAATGGGGCGGTCGTCGCCATGGGGGACGATAGGTCCGCGGGTGTTGCCGCTCTGGAACTGGCCCACGTCATCTATCAGGGTCGCCCGGAGGCGATGATGCAGCTGGGAGGGATGTACCTGGAGGATGGGCGGTCCGAAGACGCACTGGACATGTTCAACCAGGCGGAGGATTTAATCGAGGGTCCGATTGGTCAGCGAGAGGAGGACCCTCTGGTCCTTTCAGCGCTTCAGGAAAGCCTACAGGTAGTGAGGTTCAATCAAGCCCAGCTCCTGTTTGGAATGGAGCGCTATCAGGAAGCCGCGGGGGTGTATCAGGCACTTGTCGATGAGGACCCCGACGACCTGATGGCGTACTCGAACCTCGGAGCCGCACTGGTTGCGGGGGGAGACTCGGACGGGGCCTCTACTGTCTATGCCGACCTGTTGGCACGCCCAGGGCTTACTGTGACGGATTACAACGTAATCGCGGTTGGAGCCTACAACGGCGACCTCTTTTTGCAGGCTGCCCAAGCGTTCGGGCGGGCATTTGAAGCACTTCCCCAGAACCGGGACTTCATCTTCAATCAGGTGCAGTCTCTCTACCTGGCAGAGGCGTGGGATCAACTTCTGGAGGTGGCGCCCCGGCTCATTGAGCTTGATACCCACAACCAAAACGCTCGAAGATTCCTCGTTCAAGCGTTTGTCGGGTTGGACCGTATGCAGGAAGCGGCACCAACACTGGACGAAATGGAAGCGCTCCCCTTCGAGGTTTCCGGGCTTCTGTTAGACGCCGTCGATGGGGGTTATGTGATTGCCGGCCTATTGACGAATCGAAACTCCGACGCTGGTTCGACCGCTGAGATTCGGTTTCGGGTCTACGACGTGGGCGGCCTGGAGGTCGGATCCCAGGATATGTCAATCATGCTGGGCGAGGTAGAACAGTCGGTGGAGTTCCAAGTCGACTTTCCGACAACCACTGAGGTGATCGGATACAACTACGAAGTCCTCAATTGATCTAAGCGAGTCATGCAGGTGCGGGCGTAGCTCAGTTGGTAGAGCATCAGCTTCCCAAGCTGAGGGTCGCCGGTTCGAATCCGGTCGCCCGCTCATCGGTAAAGCGAAACGGTGTCATGACCTCACGTGGCACCGCTTTCGCATACAGGAAGGAAGGTGAGTGAGAATGTGTGTGAGTATTTGGCTCATAAGTTCACCTCTCGCATCTCTCCTCTGATGACTGACTTGCTGCGCTCTGAGGCAAGAGGAGTTCGCCGTGACCCTCCTCGAAAGGCTAGCAGTCTTCAGGTTGGGCGAGCCATTAAAGCATTGTTCCTTGTTCTTGCGGCCGGCCTAGTCTCGTGCGAGGGTCAGACGGCTGGAGGGGACGATGACGGGAGCCGCAACCACCCCCTTGACGAAACTACGATCCGAGCAATTCACAATGCCTTCGCATCAGGCACTCTCAACTGTGTGCAGTTGGTGGAGCACTACCTAAGCCGGATCGAAGCGTACGACGATCAGGGACCTGCGCTGAACGCGATTCTGACCGTAAATCCGCGTGCGCTCGACGACGCCCGAGAGATGGATCGAATTTCTACCGTGGACACGGAGGATGACCGTCCGCTCCACTGTATTCCCGTGATTGTGAAGGACAACTACGACACTGCCGACATGCCTACGACGGGCGCATCGGTTGCGCTGGCCCGGTCCGTCCCGCCAGACGACGCTTTCGTCGTTCGGCGACTGCGGGAGGCGGGAGCACTCATCCTCGCCAAGTCTAACCTCACAGAACTGGCGCGAGGTGGGACGACAGTCAGCTCGCTAGGCGGGCAGACCCGGAATCCCTATGACCTCAGCCGTACACCCGGAGGATCTAGTGGGGGAACGGGAGCAGCTATCGCTGCCGACTTCGGCGTGTTGGGGACCGGAAGCGACACCGGGCAGTCGATCCGATCGCCTGCCTCGGCTCAGAGCCTGGTGGGAATACGTGCGACTCGTGGCTTGGTAAGCCGAGACGGCGTTATTCCGGTCAGCTTCACCCAAGACGAGGTGGGTCCGATCGTCCGCACGGTCGAAGACGCCGCCCGGATGCTCGACGTAATCGCTGGTTATGACCCCTCCGATCCGATTACGGCCTTCAGCACGGGAGAGATACCTGCCAGCTACACGGAATCGCTGGACCCTAATGGCCTCAATGGTGCGCGGATTGGATTGGTGCTGGACCTCGTTGGAGAAGAAGCCATCCACGAGGAAGTAAACGAGGTCATCGAGGATGCAATCACGACAATGATACAGGCGGGTGCCACCATTGTCCGCCTTCACATACCGGGTTTCGCTGACCTCACCCGGGACATCGCGCTCTCGGGCTTCGAGTTCAGGATCGCCTTCAATCGGTATCTGGCGAGTCTGGGCCCCGGTGCTCCGGTTGGTAGTCTTGCGGAGTTCATTGAACGGGGTGAGTTCCACCCCTCACTCCGACCCGCACTCGAAGGGGAGGAGAGCGTCCACGACGGACTGACAGACCCTGAATATCGCAGTCGACTTCTCCGACGCGAGGAACTACGGCAAGCGGTGATGACCGTCATCGCGGCGAACAAGCTGGATGCGGTACTGTACCCTCATCAACGGCGCCTGGTAGCCCCGATCGGCGAGGACCAACTGGAGCGCAATGGCGTGCTCTCGAACAGCACCGGCTTCCCAGCGATCACCTTTCCTGGTGGCTTTTCGGCACCAAGGTCATCGGCCCCGGTGGGTGTTCCGATCGGTATCGAGCTGCTCGGCCCCGAGTGGAGCGAGCCAACCCTGATCAGGCTCGCGTATGCTTTCGAGCAGGCCACGCAAGTTCGAAGGCCCCCGACGAGCACCCCCCCACTCTTCCGGCGGATCGGACCCGAGACCGTCGACCGCTGAAGATACTGAGGGTCTTGGACGAGTACAGCCGGGAGTGCCTGACGATCATGGTCGTTCGTAAGCTTCGAGCGGACAACCTACTACAGACGCTGGTCAAGCTGTTTGCCTGGCACGGTCCTCTAGCGTACCTCCGCTCGGACAATGGTCCTGAGTTCAGGGTCCGACAGGGTCGATACCGGCTTGGAGGGCTTGGTATGGATAACCCTGTTCATCGAGCCAGGAGGCCGTGGGTGAACGGGTAAAAAGAGAGTTTCAACGGGATGCTCAGGGAGGAGATCTCGGGGCGTGAGAGCTTCTATTCGCTCAAGAAAGCCAAAGTGCTGGTCGAGCAGTGGCGGCGGGAGTACAATACCATCTGGACCGACAGCTCTTTGAGCTACTGCCCCCCAGCCCCTGAGGCGATCGGGGCCGATCGAAAGTTCCGTAGCCTGGCCTTGCTCCAGGGACCTCATACTGGGCTCCATGGGGTTGGACTAACACATGTAGATGGTAACACGGTTGGAGTTAATTCAGTTCACTGACAGACGCACTTTTTCTTGGAGGAGATTCCGATGCAGCCAGTTATGGGTGCTCAGTTCTACTTGGGATTCCGGTGGTCTAGATCGGCCTTGTATCTGGTCGCCACGCTGGGCCTTCTGGTCGCCACAGCGCTGCCGGGTAGTGCGCAGCAGCCCGGCGGATCGACGCTTCAGGGGGAGTGGCATTACGTAGGTGGTGATGCCTACCACCAACGATACTCGTCATTGGACCAGATCCACGCCGGCAACTTTCAGGACCTAGAGACCGCTTGGGTCTGGAGGGGAAACAACTTCGACCCCTCCCCCGCACGTGGAAAACCCATATATGTGGACGGGGTCCTCTACAGCGTGGTGGGGAACCGCCGCACGGTGGTCGCGATCGATGCAGGAACGGGTGAGACCCTCTGGACTTACCGAGAACCGCATACAACCCGATGGGCACGCTCTACGAGGAGGGGCCACGGCAAGGGAGTTGCCTACGGCGAGGTAGACGGTCAGGGTGTAATTTTCGTCTCGACTCCAGCCTTCTTCCTGCATGCACTTGACGCGAAAACGGGTCAGCATCTAGAGAACTGGGGGACGGGAGTTCCGCTTCCCGGCTTTCCCGAGGCCGGTGTGGTCGATCTCCTGGCCGACGTTCTGAACGGTTGGGGACGGTGGGAAGACCACGTAGCTTCGGGAGGCACCTACGATCCGGACTGGGGAGCACCAGCGGAACTCGGCCACATCACGAGTTCCTCACCCCCCATCGTGGTGAACGGAGTGATCGTGGTCGGAAACTCCGCCGAGTCGGGCAACGAGCAGCTTCGGATGGAGAATATCCCTGGCGATATCGTAGCCTATGACGCACGCACCGGAGAGCACCTTTGGAAGTTCCATGTCATCCCTCGCCCCGGCGAGTTCGGCCATGAGACGTGGGAAAATGACGCATGGGCTTGGACGGGTGACGTCTCTTCCTGGGCCCCCATGGCAGCGGACCCGGACCTGGGGATGGTATACATCGGTACGAACCCTCCCACGAACGACTTCTATGGTGGGTTCCGGCCGGGAGACGGCCTTTTCGGAAACAGTGTGATTGCACTGGATGTGCAGACCGGTGAACGGGCGTGGCACTTTCAGATGGTAAGGCATGACATCTGGGATTACGACACCTCCATTCCACCCCTGCTGATCGACGTAACGGTGAACGGGGAGGATGTCCCTGCTGTGGTACTCAATGGGAAGCACGGAATCACATTTTCCTTCAACCGGGTGACTGGCGAGCCGCTCTGGCCTATTGAGTACCGACCAGTGCCCGCTTCACAGGTGCCCGGGGAGCAGGCTTCTCCGGTCCAGCCCTTTCCTACAAAGCCCGAGCCGCCCGGTTTCCTCGGACTTCCCGAAGAGGAACTCATCGACTACACGCCCGAGCTCCGGCAACAGGCGCTAGAGATCCTAGAGAACTTTGACTGGGGCAAGGAACCGTACACACCATTGATCCATGAAGGAAACGATCTCGGGAAACTTGCGACAATCAACTGCCCTTCTGGGAGCCCGAACACTGGAGCTGAGCCTTCCGCAGACCCGGAGACGGGGTTGGTTTTCATTTCCATGGTAAGGAACTGCCGGTGCCCCCAGATCCCAGCGGGGTCTGAT
The DNA here is from genome assembly GCA_964546115.1 of uncultured Gemmatimonadaceae bacterium. Lineage (GTDB taxonomy): Bacteria > Gemmatimonadota > Gemmatimonadetes > Longimicrobiales > Gaopeijiaceae > JAAXGI01. The sequence goes on from CAZJIM010000017.1 coordinate 37,391, forward strand.
TTGGATGATGCCGTAAATCCAATCTTTTCTGGCACGAACCAGACTCCGGCCTTCATTACAGGTGAAACGACCCTGGACTGGGTGGGTGGCCTTGGAAACGCGGGCTGTGGTGGTCCCCAGGGGCTCCCACTTTGGAGGCCACCCTACAGCAGAATCGTGGCCATAGACATGAATACCGGTGAACATGCGTGGTGGGTACCTAACGGGGATACGCCTGATCGCATCCGGAACCACCCCGCACTACAGGGAGTTGACCTGCCTAACACAGGAGCGGGAAGTGCGGCTCCAACCCTGGTCACGAGTACGCTGCTCTTCCACACTGGTGAGCCATATCTCTACGCCCTAGACAAGCAGACGGGAGAGCGCTTGGGCAGGCTTGAGCTTCCGGCACCTGGTTCGTACGGCCTAATTACTTACATGCACGAGGGACAGCAGCATATTGTGGTCCAGGTGAATAGTGCGGACCTACCGAACTCGCTCGTGGCGCTCCGGCTCCCGTGATGTCCTTCTCCGCACCAGGATGATTGGGGGTCGGACGGTGAGTGAATGGTATTTCACACATCCGGAGGACTGACCGTGAACGACATCTCTGGCTTCCAAACGG
>CAZJIM010000018.1:0-283 GCA_964546115.1 uncultured Gemmatimonadaceae bacterium
GGTATTCACGCCTGAAGGCGAATACCAGCATCAAGGCTTCTACGCTCCGGGGACAACTGGATCAGGGTCTAGTTGGGATATCGCGTTTTCATCGGACCCAGAGCAGACGTACATCTATATCGCCGATGGTGTAAACCAGAGGATTCATGTGGCCCTCCGCGAGACCATGGAGGAATTGTATGACTTCGGGCAGGGCGGACGTTACCCGGGTGAGTTCTTCGGTGCACACAGCATCGCCCAAGATTCAGATGGGAATCTCTACGTCACCGAAACCTACGAGGGA
>CAZJIM010000018.1:293-2122 GCA_964546115.1 uncultured Gemmatimonadaceae bacterium
CATCAGGGCCCGCCCTGGCCCGGACGGTAGCCTCTCTCCGGGAGAGGGACAGAAGACAGCACAGCATCGCTCTTGGTGGGTGGGGTCCGCGACTCAGACTTTCACAGTCACGGACCCCACCTCCTTGGCACCGCGCTCGAACAACTCCGTGATCTCACGGGAAGCCCACCCTCGAACAACGCCCGGAGCAAGGTCGATCTAGGGCCCCGGGGAGCCTTGCAAGGCCCCATCCGCATCTAGCAGTTTCACGACAGGAACCGAACGACTCCCCCTCGTGATATATCTGTCATGGATTTCCTAGCAATCGTCGTGAGAGACGATGGGGACCACGACGTTTTCGTATGCATATGCTAGAGGCGAGATCACGGTCAGGCTGTCCAGTATGTTACCACACCAGTCATCGGCCGGGACCAACAAGCGCCAAGGCTCACCCGACCGGCTGATGCGTCCGGTGGTGGTTTCGTCGAGTGGGGCCCGTTCGGCCAAGTTCTGGTAACAGTCTCTGATTCACCTTTACTTCATCTATGAAGCGGGAAACTGACTTCCCCCCCAAGAACACAGAATCGTACTCATCTTCGCCTCTTAGCCTGGTCTGACAGACCTCAGCATATGAATCCCGTGAAACCCTAAAAACTGCGATTAGCCCTACTTGTTTCCACCCCGTAGTATGAAACTTTCCCTCCCCTCAGGGCTATCTTCTCCCTTACCCTACTCTACCGAATTCCGAGCCTGTCACGCAGATAAGGAGCGATCGTGGGAGCCCAATTCAAGGACCCCTTCGGCTCGTTTACCTCCGTAGACCTCCCCGAAGGCCCAACTTCATTCTACCGCATCGGCAGACTCGAGGACGAAGGTGTCACTTCGGTTGACCGACTTCCGTTCTCGATCCGGATTCTCCTCGAGAATGTCCTCCGATACGCTGGGAAGGGATACGTCACTGAGAATGACGTGCGGACGGTCGCCCAGTGGAGCCCCACGAACTCTGGGGCGAACATCCCCTTCATGCCCTCACGTGTCGTACTCCAAGATTTCACTGGAGTCCCGGCGGTAGTGGACCTCGCCTCGATGCGAGCGGGCCTGGCACGGATGGGAGGGAAACCTGATCGCATTAATCCTCGGGTGCCGGCCGACCTGGTGATCGATCACTCGGTACAGGTGGACTTCTTCGGAAGTCATGAGGCCTACCAAAAGAACGTGGAGAAGGAGTACGAGCGGAACGGAGAGCGGTACTCGCTCCTGCGGTGGGGCCAGACGGCATTCGAGAACTTCCAGGTGGTACCGCCCGGTACCGGTATCGTACATCAGGTGAATCTCGAGTACCTGGCTTCGGTCATACATCGTCGGGATGAAGAAGGCGTTCCGATGGCCTTCCCCGACACCCTGGTCGGAACTGACTCCCACACGACGATGATCAACGGCCTCGGGGTCGTCGGTTGGGGGGTCGGGGGAATCGAAGCCGAAGCGGTATTGCTGGGCCAACCCTATTACATGCTTCTCCCTGAGGTGGTTGGGGTGAAGATAACTGGCTCGCTGCCCGAAGGAGCAACTGCGACTGACCTCGTGCTCCGGGTGACTGAGATGCTCAGAGAGCACGGGGTCGTGGGTCAGTTCGTTGAGTTCTATGGCCGTGGGCTGTCGGCGCTCACCCTCCCCGATCGTGCGACGATCGCAAACATGTCCCCCGAATACGGTGCTACGATTGGTTTCTTCCCTGTGGATGACGAGGTGCTACGCTATCTCGAAGGCAGCGGAAGAAGCACGGAGGTAGTCCAGCGTGTAGACCGCATCTCTCAGGAAATGGGCCTCTTTCGTACCGACGATACGCCTGA
>CAZJIM010000018.1:2132-37871 GCA_964546115.1 uncultured Gemmatimonadaceae bacterium
TGCTCGAAACGAGCTTCGTCTCGAGCCTCGGTATACCTCAAAGCTCGAGCTCGACCTGGGTACGGTGGTGCCGTCTGTGGCGGGACCGCGGCGTCCCCAAGACCGCATCCCCCTGATGGACCTGAAAGAGCGGTTTGAAAACGATCTCCCGACACTCCTTCCTCACGGATTCAGCTTACCCGATGGCCCAAGGTCCCCCAGTCTAGCGACCTGGAACGATGAGGGTTCGGTCCGGGAGGAGTTGTCGGGAGGAGGGGTCTCCGTAGTCGTGAAAGAGCAGAATGCGAGAGCTGCAGAATGCGAGATGTACGGTACCGAGATGAGGATCACCGACGGGAGCATCGTGATCGCTGCGATCACCTCCTGCACCAATACCTCGAATCCCTCGGTGATGGTGGGTGCGGGCATCCTCGCCAAGAACGCCCTCGAGAAGGGCCTTCATGTGAAACCATGGGTGAAGACGTCGATGGCTCCAGGCTCCAAGGTGGTCACTGACTACCTCGAAGCAGCCGATCTCCTCCAGTACCTCGAGGCGCTGCACTTCGACGTGGTGGGATACGGCTGCACAACCTGTATAGGGAATTCGGGTCCGCTACCCGAGCCGATCGCCAGGGCGGTGAAGGAGAGGGGTCTGGTCGTGTCCTCGATTCTTTCCGGGAACCGGAACTTCGAGGCCCGAATCCACCCCCTCGTCCGCGCGAACTACCTAGCGTCTCCAATGCTAGTCGTGGCCTTCGCGCTTACCGGACGAATCGACATGAACATCCATGAGGATCCGCTGGGAATGGATCGGGAGGGAAACCCTGTCTACCTCAGAGATATCTGGCCCTCCCAGAAGGAGATCCGGGACACCATTCGCCGTTCCCTCAAGCCCGAGATGTACCGGCAACGCTACGCTGAGGTCTTCGAGGGAGACGAGCTCTGGAGGAATCTACCCCTTCCGGAGGGCAGTCTCTCTCTATACGAGTGGACAGAGGACTCCACCTACCTCCGAGACCCTCCTTTCTTCCAGGACATGAGCCTCGACGAACCACCGCTTCGCAACGTCGAAGGGGCACGGGTTTTGGCTCTTCTCGGTGACATGGTGACGACGGACCACATTTCACCGGCCGGAGCGATTCCCAAGGACGAGCCGGCCGGACGATACCTGCAGGATCGAGGGGTAAAGCCGTGGGAATTCAATACCTTCGGGGCCCGTCGCGGAAATCATGAAGTGATGATGCGGGGCACCTTCGGAAATGTCCGCATCAAGAACCTGCTTCTTGAGGGGAAAGAAGGCGGATACACGATGCACTTCCCAGATGGTGGGGTCATGCCAATCTACGACGCATCCATGAAGTACCGAGAGGAAGGCACCCCCCTCGTAGTGTTAGCCGGGTCCGAATATGGGGCGGGTTCATCGCGGGACTGGGCCGCGAAGGGTACGAGCCTTCTGGGGGTACGTGCAGTGATCGCGGTCAGCTATGAGCGGATCCACCGCTCGAACCTAGTCGGCATGGGGGTACTCCCCCTTCAGTTCCGGACGGGAGAGTCCGCACAGTCACTCGGCCTGGATGGCACGGAGGTGATCAGCATCAGGGGGATCGAAGGCGGCCTAGAACCGAACTCGACGGTCTCAGTCGTCGCCATAAAGTCGGACAAATCCAGTGTCGAGTTCGAGGTAGACGTGCGCCTGGATTCCAGGGTGGACGTGGAGTACTACCGGAACGGAGGAATCCTACACACGGTCCTACGGAAAATGGCTAAGCAGGAGATGTAACCTATTGCTCCTCCCAACCCCAACCGGGTGCCCGAAACGCAGCAGGGGATCCAAGAACCTCTTTCAGCACGATCGCCCTGCGGAGGGAATCGGCACCACCTGACCGCAGAAGCTCAGCATAACCTGACCCGATCCGTTTGCGAGCGAGTTCCCCCATAGGCCTCCCAAGGCCCCTCCTAGCAATCGGCATTCGATCTCCAGGCTCAGAGACTCGATAGCGATCGCTCAACACGGGAACGGAGACACGAGTTTTCAGGGGCAGTTCGGGTTCAGGAGGCGGTCTGCCCTCAGGGGTCAGATCGGGCAGAGGAGTGGGCGCCTGTTCCTGGTAGGCCGTTGGCAACTTCTCCCTCTCCTGTGGCGGCTGCTCGCCAGTAAGGACTGCCCAGAGATCGTCCGGAACCATCGAGTCAGCAGTTTCACGCTCCCCGGTCGTCTCTGTCTCTGTGCCGGCGCTAGCCTCCCCCGCCTCGTCCTCCTCTCGCTCCATTTCCTCCATCCGCCTCCGCCTCCTGCGGCCGCGCGTCATCGCGTCGAAGACCGTAGCAAGAATCAGTACGCCGAAAAAGAGAAGCTGAAAGAACCCGTCATCCATCAGGATTAGCCTCCGACAACGGCTTTGCGTCGATCTTCTGAACCGCTTGGGAGTCCAGGATCCTCAGGTCGGTCACAATTACGACTGGACCGGCGGCAGGTCGGATCGCTCGTCGTCATCCCCTCCCGCAATCGAGGACCTCATGGAGGTGTCCGACTCGATGTTCCTATAACGCATGTAGTCCATGATTCCCAGGTTGCCCTCTCTGAACGCCTCCGCCATGGCTCTTGGAACCTCGGCCTCGGCCTCGACCACCTTGGCACGCATCTCCTCCACCTTCGCGTGCATTTCCTGCTCTAGAGCGACGGCCATGGCCCTTCTCTCCTCGGCACGCGCCTGGGCGACACGCTTATCGGCCTCAGCCTGGTCAGTCTGCAGCTCGGCTCCGATGTTCTTCCCGACATCGACATCCGCGATGTCAATCGAAAGAATCTCGAACGCCGTCCCCGAGTCTAGACCACGTACCAGCACGGTTTTCGAAATAGAGTCGGGGTTCTCCAACACGTCCTTATGGGTGTTCGCCGAACCGATCGAGGAGACAATTCCCTCCCCCACCCGCGCCAGAATCGTCTCCTCTCCGGCTCCACCAACCAGACGGTCGATGTTCGCGCGAACGGTCACCCGAGCCATTGCGACGAGCTGAATACCATCCTTAGCCATCGCGGCCACGCGAGGCGTGGTGACGACTTTAGGATTGACGGAGACCTGGACGGCCTCGAACACATCCCGACCCGCAAGGTCGATCGCCGCGGCCTGCTGGAATCCGAGCTCGATATTAGCCTTGTCCGCGGAGATCAGCGCTCTCACCACTCGCTCCACTATACCCCCGGCGAGATAGTGAGCCTCGAGGTCGCCCACGGTCAGATCCAGTCCCGCCTTCGTCGCCGCGATAAGCGGACGCACAACCTGGGGAGGGCTCACCTTCCGTAGACGCATCCCGACCAGGTACCCGATGCCCACAGGGGTGCCTGCCGAGATCGCTTCGATCCAGAGGCGTACCGGAATCGCCCAAAGTACGAGAATAATGAGGGCCACGACCACGAGGAGCCCAAGTGTCGTTACCCCAAAAACGAGATCTTCAGCCATGCCTGTCTATCTCCTGTTTAGCATTCGCCGTTACTCCTCCACTTTCGCCTTAGTCTCTACCTCTACTGTTCGCTCTTCTGACTTCGAAATCAGACGCACGATGCGTCGATACCCTTCCGAGGCCACGATCCTGATTCGGCTCCCGTGCTCGATCCACTCTGATTCAGTCACCACATCAACGCGCTCGTCTCCGAACTGTCCGGTGCCGGCTGGACGAAGATCGGTGATAGCGACGCCTTCCACTCCCACCAGGTCAGATCTCGGAGCTGCCGACGTGTATCCAATCTCCGCACTCGTATCCTGCCCGAGGAAGATCCCTAGGTTCGTAAGCCGGCGACTCGAGGGAAGGAGTTTGACCAGAAACCACGAGCAGACCATGGCAATCACGAGAGACGTCGTCAGAACCCCCCCCGCGCGGGTGAAGTCTGCTGAGGTCGGAAGGCCTCCGAGCATCGACATGTACACACCGGCCAGGGCCCCGATGGCCCCCAGAATCCCGAAGACTCCCACTCCCGGAAAAAAGAAGACTTCTACCAAGATCAACACAACCCCTGCGCTGAAGATGATCAGGCCCTCGAGGCCCGCTAACCCGACGATAAGATGAGACCCGAAGAAGAGCGCGAGGGAAAGGGCCCCGGTCACGCCAGCTAGCCCAAAAGTAGGCGTTCGTATCTCTACGAGGAGGCCTAGGAACCCGATCGACAGCAGGAAAGGAGAGACCATCGGATTGGAGAGGAAACGAACCGTGCGTTCCGCCCAGTTCACCTCCTGTTCCACCACCTGGCTGGACGTTGTGTCCAGCGCACGCATCAGCCCATCCCAATCTTCGACCTCGTACGCGTACCCAAGCTCAACCGCCTCCTCGGTCGTGAGCGTGAGAAGCTGACCGGCCTCGCTGACACCGGCAACCTCTATCTGTTCATCGACCATGGCCTCGGCAACAGACGGGTCGAGCGATCGAGCCTCGGCGAGTGCTCGCATCGAGCTCCGCATAGCCGAAACGATCTTCTCCGGGGCCCGCTGACCCTCGCCGGTAATCGGCGTCGCCGCGCCGATGACCGAGCCTGGACGCATATAGATCCCGTGGGCAGCGAGCGAGATCAGTGCTCCCGCAGACAACGCCCTACGGTTGACGAATGCGTAGACTGGCACTTCGGAATCGCTGATGGCGTCAGCCATGCGCTCGGCTGCGTCGACCCGTCCGCCCGGAGTGTCGATATCGAGCACGATGGCGTCGGCACCCGCTACCCGTGCCTCTTCAATGCTCCGCTCAACAAACGGAGCAAGCCCCAACTCGATTACTCCCGTAATGGGCACTCTGAAGACCGATGTAGAAGCCAGGCCCACTCCTTGCTGGGCCACCAGTGGCATAACCAAAAACCAGGCCGAGCCCGCCAATATGGTGAACAACCCACACAATCTGGGTAGGGGGGATCCAGCAGGTCCGGCTTTGAAATGACATCCGGCTCGCAAGATCATGGCTTGAATCACCTCAGTCTCAGTACGAGGGACCCCAGGAGCAATCCTCGGCTCCTGTGCCGACTCTGGTTAGGGTAAGCATCCCGCTCGGGAATCCTTCAGACCTACCCAGTGGTAGCTACCCCACCTCGTAACCGAGAGGTCCTGCGGAGAACCCCACCTACGACTCTCTTGACCATCGACGGAAGGCGCCGGTAGCTTTGGTCGTCCATGGACGAGAACCCTCACGACCCCAAGCAGGCGCTTTCACGTCTGTTCGGCGATACCGACGATCCAAATGAGAGGTCTGGCTCACCGTTTGGAGATACGTGGGCAGGAATCAGACCTCAATCTCGCCTTCGCGGGGCGATCACTCGCCTCCGCATTCTACGATCCCAGGCAGGTTCAGATGGGCTCACCCCCTCAGCAACCCGATCACTCGTAGATGAAGTCGTCGCCGCGTTAGAAGCAATCCGTGACGCCCTCCCGGCCGACGACTCCGGTGACGAAGAAGAAGAGAGTCGACATGGCCCCTGAACCCAAACCCTCACCGCTCAGCAAGAAGTCCGGGGCGGAAGCCACACTTGAGGAGTTGGAGGGCCTACGCGAACGGATCTCCGAGGTGGACGACCGGCTTATCCGCATCATTGGTGAGCGTAGGGACTTGGTCCTCGCGGTAGGTAGGCTCAAGGAGATACTGAATCTCCCCGTCATGGATCCGGCTCAGGAAGCGAAGGTCGTTCGGAAGGCTGCCGGTCGCGCACGCGAATCAGGTGTCGACGAAGAGATGACTCGTGACGTGATCTGGCGGATCATCGCGGCTGCCAGGGCCACGCAGGAGGAACACCCGGCCGGGTGGCCGGAGCAGCGTACTCCCGTTTCCGATAAGTCCCCGGAGGACTAGAAGACCGCTCCAGTTCCGGCTCGTCTAATTCTCCTACCGTGCCCCTCTTGGAGAGAATCCGTCTAGTTCAGCCACCAGCCGGTGAGACTCACCCCGGGGAACGCGAACCAGAAAAGTACGACCCGGAGGAGTGGATTCGCGAATCAGGTGGGGATTCAATTCTCGGATGAGCGAGCGGGGCACATCCAATGCCGCGGCAACCTCTTGGAGCGGGGTGCCACCTGGCACCAAGACCTGATCGAACAGGTAAGGGAGCGACTTCTCCACCTCAAATCCGAAGTGCTCCCTCTCTTCGGCCAGAAGGGTCGCAGCAAGCATCTTGGGTACGTACTCACGCGTCTCCAAAGGAAGGTGTCCGCTGATCATCCAGTAGAGCTCGTCGTCGTTGACGTTGGTTGGACCATACCGCTGGATGACTCGAGCGACTCTTCCTGGCCCCGAGTTGTAGGCGGCGGCAGCCAAATACCAGGATCCGAATTCTGCGTGTAACTCCTCCAGGTAGTCCAACGCGGCATCGGTAGCACGCACCGGATCCCGCCGTTCATCTACCCAGTAATCAACCGTCAGGCCATACTCCCGAGCGGTGGGGCCCATGAACTGCCAGACACCGGACGCGCTCACCGAAGATGTAGCCGTGGCGGAGAAACCGGACTCGATCATCGCGAGGTAGATCAGCTCCTCCGGCATCCCCCTGGAGCGGAGACGGTCTCGGATCATCCCTCCGTAGAGGCCTTCCCGAACTAAGTACCCCTCAAAGACTTCACGGTCCTGTCCCACGAAACGACGGATCCATCGATCAACCCGCTCGTTCACCCCCAATGGAAGTCGGGAGGCGATCAAGTCTGCGGTCGCCTGCGAAACAGCAGGAACAGGAAGTGGTCCCTCAGGGATATCCGACAGCCTTCCACCGGAACCGAAAATGATGAGGATGAGGGCAGTGTTGAGCATCCCAAGCATAACAATAAACGCCCAGCAAACTGGGGTCGGAAACCGCTCCGTACTTTGGAGCCGGTCACTTTGGTGGCGGGAATTCATGAGGTCTCCTCCACTGATCTATCTACGACGCTATACGGGGACACTTAGAGCCGACGGGGACGCGCGAGTGGGAGTCCAGGAAGCACGGTGTATTACGTGCGAAGTTGACGACAAGGTCCGTTCACGAGAAAAAAGGACCAGAGAGTCACTTTGCGCATAGTTCAGTCCACCGGGTAGACCGAGATAGCGGAGCGGCCGCGAATACCTTCGAACTTCACGACCCCATCGACCTCAGCAAAAAGTGTGTCGTCACCCCCTCTACGAACGTTGCGCCCGGGGTGGAACTTAGTCCCGCGTTGACGCACCAAAATCCTGCCTGCACGGACGGACTCTCCCCCATAGTGTTTTACGCCGAGGTGCTTCGGCTTGCTATCACGTCCGTTTCGACTTGAACCACCGGCTTTCTTATGTGCCATGGGAATTCTCGCTTATCTGTCGCCTCTAGCACCGTGTGCTCACCCAAGTATTTCGCCTACCTGGATCTCAGTATAATTCTGTCGGTGTCCCTGCTTCCTGCGATATCCCTTCCTTCTCTTCCTCTTGAATACGATCACCTTCTTTCCGCGACCGTGGGCTAATACCTCTGCCTTCACTGTGACTCCTTCTACGGTTGGGTGACCTACCTTCACATCGTCTCCATTCGAAAAAAGAAGGACGTCATCGAAGGTAACAGTCGCACCTGTGTCAACCGCCAGAGACGGGACCTTGAGGCGCTGACCGGACCGCGCCCGAAACTGCTTACCACCCGTCCGAAAGACCACGTACATCGCCTGCCTCGATCCGGTTGCCGAACTTCTATCTAGTCCCTCAATCGTTAGCCAAGAAGTTTCATAGGAGGAGGCAGTGTGGTCAACCCGCCTGCCGCGCAACGTACTTCGTAGTGACGTCCTCCTCCGCCGGCCCCGATAGGAGTCGGAACTCGTCCTCCCGGAGCAGCGGATCATCTCGCAAATCAAGGTCAAGACGCGTTCGGCCTCGCAGGCGCTTCAAGAAGTCGGGCTCATCCTCTAGGACATGGAGAGCGACCTGGGGATGTACACGTACCAAGATCGACCTCACGTTCCCCGAGGCCGCCGCACGTTTCAGGCTCCGCTCGACCCGGCGAATCACGGTGGGCGGAGTAAAGACACGCGCGGCTCCTCCGCAGTGTTCGCAGACGCGGGTCAGCATCTGGAAAAGGGATGGCCGCACGCGCTGCCTTGTCATTTCCACGAGGCCAAGGTCCGACATGGGGAACGCCTTGGTCCTCGCCCGATCCCGACCGAGCTGACTACGTATCTCCCGGAGGACCTTGTCCCGGTTCCCCTGGGACTCCATGTCAATGAAGTCCACGACGATGATCCCTCCGATATCTCTGAGGCGCAGCTGGCGGGCTACCTCCCTAGCCGCATCGAGATTAGTTCTCAGGATCGTCTCTTCGGGATCCTTCTTCCCCTTCCCCGTGAACCGCCCGGTATTGACGTCGATAGAGACCAGCGCCTCGGTTGGATCCACGATGATGTAGCCCCCTGACGGAAGCATGACCTTCCGCTGAAACACCTCCCCCATCTCCTCTTCGATATCGTAACGGTCGAACAGGGGGACCGAGTCGTCATAGAGTTGAATTCGGCTCATGAGGTCCGGATCGACACTCTTCACATACTGGACGATTTCGTGGTGGGCCTGTTTGCTATCTACGATGAGGGCGTCCAGCTTGTCCGAAAACAGGTCTCGAATCACGCCGGAGATGAGCTTCGCTTCTCCGTGGATGAGTGTTGGAGCCTTCGATGACTGGGCTCTCCGTTCGATCTTCTGCCAGAGAGACCGGAGCCGGCTGAACTCACCCGCGAATCGGTCACGGTTCAGCTCTTCACCAACCGTGCGGATGATCAGTCCCCCCGTGCCCTCAGGCCGGATCTCCCGGGCGAGCTGTCGGAGCCGCACCCGTTCCTCACGCTGATCGATCTTCCGACTCACCCCGATATGAGTCGAGAACGGCATGTAGACTAGAAATCTTCCTGGAAGCGAGACCTGAGCGGTTACACGCGGGCCCTTGGTGCCCATGGGCTCCTTAGTCACCTGCACTACGGCTGTGTCGCCCTTCTTGATCTGATCCTGAATTGGGGGACACTTCCGGCTTCGTCCCCTACCGCCATTCCTGGATGAGTCTCGGGAACCGGCGTTCTCAGAATCGTCCTCATCGTCGTCGTCATCCTCCGACACGAGGTCCGACACATGAAGGAAACCGGCTTTCTCAGTGCCGATGTCAACGAAAGCAGCTTGGATCCCAGGGAGAACGGCTTCCACTCTCCCTAGGTAAATGTCACCTACAAGACGCCCTTGATCGGGACGATCCAGCATAAGCTCGACCAACCGATCATCTTCTAACAACGCGACCCACGACTCCTTCGGTGTCGCGCTGATCAGAATCTCTCTTTTCAAGTACTCTCGGCTCCCCGGATATCCAAGGGGCTCGGATCACGGGTCCCTACACCCCACCTGAGACATCCCATCCGTGGCCCGACAGGACGTCGGGGCCCACGGAGGTGACCGACTCAGCGGCGTGGAGAAAGCCCACCCCAGAACCTTGATTACCCAAACCCTCCCGTCAGCAGCATGGCGTAGAGAGGTGTCTTACTGATCCCAGACACCGAGTGTTCTTGGCGGTGTCCAGGCACAATCCTTGTCTTGGGGGAGTACCTATCTCCGATGTGTGCGTTCCAATGGGCCTCTCCACCCTGCACAGCGATCGCACGCACCGTGGGGCCCCGGACGAGGCAAAGATGGCCATGTTCAACTTCATCAAGGCAGGTACAACCCGTACCGCAGATACTTGCCAGATACATAGTCCGGCTTTCCGGGCAATTTTCTATCCTTGCATCTACTTGATCGGGTATCCCATTATGACCGGTAAAGCACTGGTAGCAGGTATACTTTTGGTGGGCAGTATACATAGGCCCACAGCTCTTGAGAATTGGTACATGACAGAGCCTTTACAACGTTCTGCAGGCACTGGGGAGGTAGTGAGATGACGCGAATGAGTTGGATATCCGCTGGCAAGCTGGCGGTCTGTTTTCTCCTTGTGGCCTTGACCGCAGGGCTGGTTCACAACTCCGTGCAGCAGTTTGAGTACCCTACACCTCGCTTCCCATCGCTAGGTTTGGACCCTCCCACCTCTGTGGAGGAGGTGATGCCCTACGCCCGGCAGGCAGCGCAAAACCGGGCGGCAGCTTTCGGTGGAGGACTCGGTCTTTCAACGCCAGGTGAGACCATCGCTCTCGTAGTCGGGGGGTGTCACGATCCTCACATCGTTGAAGCGATGCGTCGCGCGCTCGTCGAACGAGAGATCACGCCCGTAGTCCTTATACGAGGCCCGAGTAGCACCATCATCTTTGACTACGAGACCGCCCGCCGTTCTTACTCGGCTGAAGGATGCACGAGAGAATCCCGCATTCCAGGCATGACAGTCACCGAGGCGGGCTTTACCGAAGGTGGCCAGCCAGGCAATGTCCCGTTTCCAAGGAAAACGCGTAACTGGCTGAGATCGGAGCGACCCGACCTTTTCCAGACGCTTTATCCGGAAATGTCCCTGGAACTCGAACCGGATCCAGCGAATGAGCAGCAGAATGTAGGCTTCAGCGGTGACAGGAATGACGTGGTAATAGCCTACCTGGAGGAGCACCCAGAAGTAGACGGCGTCTATTCAGCCGGGACATGGTATCAGGAGGCGGGCAGCCTCAGACAGTTCTCCGGCAAGTGGCGTGGCACGACGAGGTGGGACCGGTTCACGATCATGAGCAATGTGCCATCCTATCCCGCGGATGTCTGGACGCTCACGGAAGAAAAGAACATCGAAGCGATCGCCTTCGCCTCTGGATTCCACCTCACAGACCCGGAAGGCACAGATCTGTCGGACGACATTTCGCCCGACCTGGCCCGACGTTGGGCGAGTGGTGTTTACGAACGCGGTCATAACATGCTGGGGCCCAACATGGCGACCGGGCGTTTCGCACGCACGATGGTGAGTTACCCGGCCATGTCCGGCGAGTGGATCCCGCGGTCGCCGATTTCCACCCCGACCGGCGTGATAGCCGGGACGACGAATCACGTTGGGTTCCATCCTCTCATCAAAATGTACTACGAGGACGGCTACCTGACGGAGGTCGAAGGCGGTGGGACATATGGTGAACTGGCACGAACGCATCTGTGCTGTTACCCGAACATCAACACCGCACAATACCCGTATTACACTGGTAAACCTGGCTTCTTCTATCTCCACGAGATTGCCTTGGGCACCAACCCCAAGTGGTTTAGGCCTCCGGATGCCGACATGTCAATTACAACGGTCAACGAACGTCTCAAGTCCGGCTATCTGCATATCGGCGTGGGTGCAAGCCTCGAACACGAGCCCGGAGCGGCGAGGAGGTCTGCAGCCTGGCAAAGCTTTACCGAGGAGCAAAATCTGCCATTCTATCACGGTCTTCACCTGCACCTTTACTTCCCGACGTATACCGTCAACATCAGGAACAGCAACAGATCGGTAGACATCATCAGGAACGGTCGGATGACGAGCCTGGATGACCCGGAGGTGCGGGCGCTGGCCTCACGTTATGGTGACCCCGACGAGATTTTGGCGGAAGACTGGATAGCGGAGATTGCTGGGATCAACGCACCAGGCAGCTTCGAAGAGTACGCGCGTGATCCGTACCCGTATCACAAGGACGTGAACGACAAGATCCTGGATGGTAGCTACGAGCACTTCTACCCGCCCAACTGAATTTACCCGCTGGTAGCAGAGTGGTGAGCGACGCAGGGGAGCACATGCCTCCCCATGAATCGCCACGTCGCGTAATTGTCAGGACCCCTTCGCCCATGCGGGTACGTAAACTGAACCGAGCACTGAGTTTAGTGCCACGGTCACGCTGGCAACAGGAGGCCTCAATCGTGAAGGGGATGACCTGGCAATTGCTTCCCGTTAACGAGAGGCGTTGATCGTGAAGGGAATGACCCGACAATTGCTTCCCGTTATCGGCAGGAGAGCGTTTCTGGGTTTCGGCGCAGTGACGTTTCTAGTTGCTGGCCTCCTGTCGGCAGTGAACATCACCTCGCGTTACGCGCTTAGTCTGTACGTTGAAGATCAGCTCTCCCGGACCCCGTGGGACCTCGTGGTCTACGATCAATCCGGAGGGTCCAATCCCACCCTCGCGGCTCGCCTGAGGTCCCTGGAAAACGTGCAACAGGTAGAAGAATTGGTATTCCTGCGCGCAGCGTTTTCGTCGGACGTCACCGCCATGGTTGACGGACAGCCCTTGGCCACGCCATGGCTGTCTGTGCTCTCCGCATCCGAACCCACTCTCTTACCCCCCGAGCTGCGCAGCGCCCTGACGCAGGGCGCCGCCGTGACACCGGGGACTGAACCTCAAGCGGCGGGAGCCATTCTGGCTTTGGTCGGTCCGGAGAGCGCGATGGGCGATGCGTTCGTCTCGCTGCAAGGCGCACGTGAGTTCAGGCTTCAGGCGAATGTAGACGGTACGGAAAGAATTCTCTTCTCTTCTGCAATGCGCGGGGTCATTCGCCTCGAGGCCGACGCGTTGAACCAATGGTTCATGGAGCAGACCGGCTCGATTACCATGACGCCAGCCGTCGCAGCCATTCTTCTGATGCCGTTCCGGGAGGATGTGCTCACCGCATTTGATCTGGCCGCGAGGGGCCAGCTTGCCATGGAGGACCGCACGCTCGGGAATCCTGAGTTCCTTCCGGGGGAGTATCTACCCGAGATCGCGTACCTGGCAAAGCTCGAACGGGAGCACCTGATCTCAGGCTGGGACATTGGGGGATCTCTCGGGCGCTTTGCCAGCATTCGTGACCAGGCTCTTAGCGCAGTTCGCGGCGTCGACGTTGCCGCCGTAGTAGACAGCACAGTGCTGGTTCTTCTGGAGCGGATGGACGGGGTCGCTAGGCTCATTGGGCTGCTGACGCTTCTGATCGCGCTTCCTCTCCTCTGGATGGCGTGGATTTTTCAGGCGAATCTGGCTGGCCTCTTGATGCTGAACGAGCGACGCAAGCTGGGGCTCCTGCGTCTTCGTGGCGTACCCGGCCGGTTCCTGGGACGTGCGTTTCTGTTCGCCATTTCCTCCGGCGGATTCATCGGTGGAATCCTCGGATTGCTTGTGGGGTCGGTCGTACCGTTGCTGGTTTATGGGCGCGGGCGGTTGCCTCCCAACGTCTTGACACAGCAAAGCCAACTCTACCTGTCGCTTCTATTCTTGGTCGTGACGTTGGCGATGGCTCTTCTGGTAGGCCGACGATTAGTACGATATGCGACAACGATATCCCCGCTTGAGGCGTCCAAGCGCATCGCCACTTCAGAAGTGAGCCGCACCGAAGTGCGGTTCGGACCACTCGAGTTAGTCTCGGTTGTCCTCGGTGCCTACACTCTGGGAAGCTGGATATTCGGTCTCTCGTTGTCCTCGCGGTGGTCAGGTGGACCAATCTGGATTCTAGATGTAGCACTCGACTTCATCGGTCTCCCGCTCTTCGTCTACGGAATCGCCTGCCTGTTGGTCTCACGGAAGAGCTTAATCCAAAAGCTGCTTGAGCCAATTGTTGTTCCGCTGGGTGGTCGACTTGGACCACTCGCGCTCACGCATATCGCGCTCAGGCCGCATCGCACGGTGCTGTTCTTGTTGACGGTAGCTCTGATGGTGAGTGTCTCTCTCTATCCCACCGTGACGGCTCCTTCGTTTGAGGACAAGGCAGTGCGAGGTGCAAAGGTAGGTACGGGAGCCGATTGGCAGTTGACATTCAACGCGCCGGACTTGGCTCCCGTGCAAGAATCGAACATGGAACTGAGCGTGCAGCTGTCGGCATTGCGTGCCGGTATTGAGCGTGTCTCGACGGCTCTTGAGAGCGTCCCAGATGTCACGGCGGTAACGGCCATGCCGGAGGTCGTACTTCAAGATTTTTTTCTCCCTGGATACGGCCTGCGGGGAGTTCCTCTGTATCTCATCAGCGAGCCGGATGGGTATCTTGACAACGTGTATTCGGAGCCTGCGCTGGGAATTGGGGAGCCCTTTCGGGAGATTCTTACTCGGCTGAACGCAGGTGATGTCGCGGTCTCTCCACCCGTCGCTGAATTCTGGGAACTTTCACGAGGTTCAGAGATTCCCCTGGGCGTGAATTCTCAATTTGAGACCATAGGAGCATCGGTGTCCGGCACTGTCGCGTTCCTTTCGGGAATGCCGATGCGATCCGTTACGGATCGCGAGGGCTACGTCCGGGCACGAGTCGATTACTTGAACTCTCTCTTCACAGAGAACGGGTATCTGGTCGCGTCTGCCGAGAACGCAACTCTGGCCGATATGGAGGCGTTGATTCCACGAGTTACCGTTCTGGTGACAGCTTCGAGCCATTCCTCAAGTTTCCGGGACGAGATGCTGAGAGCGTTGCCAGTGACGCCCCTTGAAGTCCATAACTTGGACGAAGAGGTACAGAAGGTCGGAAGTGACATGTTCGTGTATCTGGCGCGAGCCAACATGAATCTGTACCTACTGGGCGGCCTCCTGCTAGCGCTGGTATCGATACTGACGATTGCTCTGGTCAATTACTCAGAAGATCGACGCACACTCGGCTTGTTGCGCATTAGAGGCGCCTCACCAGACCACATCAGGCGCTTTGTCATCGCCCTCACCCTCTCTCCAGCGTTGGTTGGCGTCGCCGTGGGGGGAGGGGTCGCAGTGCTGGCGGGCTATGGCTTGGCGAACTATATATGGACCCTGCGGGAGATCGAGTCAGTCGTCCAGCTACTACCAACCCACCTCGTCATCTCAGCTTTCACAGTCGGCGTTTCGGTCCTGATTCTAGTGGTCCTCGCCGGAGTCGCCTTCTTCTTCGGCCAATGGACTTTCCGCCGCACCGCTCGCGAGAGCCTTTTAGAGGCATGATGGACTCAATGAAGTCAGATGGGTTTTTCAGCCAGCCAGGTGTTGGTGCGAGGACGTCAGGACTGAGTAAACACTATCATACCAAGGCAGAGAAAATCCACGCGCTGCGTGACGTCGACTGGCAGGTGGACGCAGGACAAGCCGTGGCCATCATGGGGCCGAGCGGCTGCGGAAAGACAACCTTGCTCAACCTTCTCGGTGGAGTGGACCGTCCTTCGAGCGGACAAGTCGTCGTCGACGGCCAGGACTTGAATTTGGCGACGGAGCGGGTGCTTGAGACCTACAGGTTACGGACAGTGGGTTTCGTTTTTCAGCTCTTCAACCTGATCCCGAGCATGACGGCGTTCGAAAATCTGGAGATGCCCATGATGGTTCTCGGCATGCCAAGGGTCGAACGACACGCCAGGGTTAGGGCGTTGCTCGCCATGATGAGCATCGCGGGAAAGGGTCAGAAACGTCCAGAAGAGTTAAGTGGAGGAGAACAGCAACGCGTTTCCATCGCCCTCGCTCTGGCCAATGATCCCGCATTGATCCTCGCCGATGAACCGACGGGAAATTTAGATACCGAGAATGCCCTTACCATCACAAAACTTCTACGGTCTTTATCAACCGACTACGGAAAGACCGTTGTCCTGGTAAGCCATGACCCCAAGGTCGTGGAGCAGTTTCCCTCGATCAGTACGATGCGCGACGGACGGTTCGCATAGCGTCATACCTCTACCAAAACAGTGGGGCGGGTGTCGACCCCTCAACTCACGTGGGTTTCCACGCGCGATGTGTGGTCCAAAGTCTCGAGAGTAGCTCGCGGAAGGCCTGAATCGATTGTGAACGTATCCTTCGCACTTCGAGAACCGATGATTACTCGATGAGATTAACAACCGCATGGGACACGTATGTGACCCGAGGAGATCGAGGATCCAAGCGTATTTTGGGGACCAAGGGGTAAGGAAGGCTAGACATTTCGGACGAGGCACCAGTTAAAGCAAACGTCTTCATAGCAAAAATACCACCGATACTGTATATATGTTAAATTCATTAACAACAAGTTATTAGTATTCTTTATATTATAAACTACATCATAACATAGAACTGCTGCCGAAATATAAATCTAGAAGCGCTTAACTGTCGCGGGCAAAACAGGAGAAGCACTGGGATCGGAGAGAACTCGGACGAGATCTTAGAGGGAAAGGCTTGGCAAGAGATCCCCGTTAACTCGCGCTGATTCGTGTCGGGTGGCCGCCGGTTTATTCCGTCATATTAGGGTTGGGACCCGGTTGCTCGACTTCCTCCCCCCTCCCTCCCGGAAGAAAGCGGATTAGGAAGCCCCCGAACAGGATCACGCTCGCTATGGCCACGAGCCACTGGATTGCCATCGCCATCCCGGCTAAGGCCATAGCGGCACCAAGCACAAAAAAGCGAACCTTCCATGCCAGCCAGGGATATCGACCGGCCTTGCGACCACGATCCATAATCGGACTCAAGTAATCAGACTGAGAAAGACCTGAGATCCATGAAGGGCCCTCCTCATCTCCTTCTTCCAGTGACCTCAATCTCAGACCACTCCTCTGGGTTTTCGGTAAGGATTCTCCGCACCATCAGCTCCTGCTTCCTGTAGAGTTCGCTCTCACCCCGATCCAGCCAGGCCTCCGGATGATCGTATCCAAGCACATGCAGTGTTCCGTGAATCACGAGCCGAACGAGCTCTTCCTGATCGGACACTCCCTGGTCCCTCGCCTGCCGTACCGCCTGGTCCACGCCGATATAGATATCACCCACGGGAGGATTCCCAGGATCGTGGAGGCAAAACGAGAGGACGTCCGGTATTCGATCGTGCCCACGCCACCGGCGGTTGAGGTCTCTGATCGGCTCATCAGGTAGGAAGGTCAGAGACAGCTCCCCTTCACTTATCCCCTCGGACTCAAGCACGGCAACCGCGGCCCGCTCCAGCAACGGTTCAGGAAGCTCATGCCCATGGGGCACACTTAGGTAGACGTGCGCAGACATCGCAAAGGGAAATCAAGCATCATCGTCGATCGCAGCTGGTTTTCCCACGTCTGATGAGGCCTCCGAATCCGACGATGTGACCCCGACAGCGGTCGGATCCGCTCCTGCTCTCCCTGGCTCGGAGCTAACCTCTTCCATGGACGGCTCCAATTCCGTCAGATGCCGGGTCGCAGGGTAGTCAATTCGGTGATGATACACACCTCCCAACACCTTGTGGAATTGGAGCTTCATGATCCCGATCTCCTGGAGCGTAACCGGGGCCTCGTCGAGCTGTTCCTGCTGGATCTTCGAGTCCACAATCGAGTCGATAAGATCGCGGACCCGCTCCGTCGTAGGATCTTTCAGCGTCTTGGTTGCCGATTCGACCGAATCGGCCAACATCGCAATCGCGGTCTCTTTGCTACGAGGCCGTGGGCCGGGGTACCTGAACGCCCCCGAATCGAGCTCCTCTTCCTCGTCTTCCGATTCCTGCTTCGCCTTCTCATAGAAGAAGGAGATCTCCTGTGTCCCGTGATGACCGGGTATGAAGTCGATCAGCACATCCGGGAGCTTGGCCTCCTCAGCAAGCCGGATCCCTTCGGTCACGTGCCCTCTTACGATGGCGGCTGACGTGGCTGGCTTGAGCTTGTCGTGAGGGTTCCTGTCCGAGGGCTGGTTCTCAATGAAGTATTGGGGCTTCACAATCTTCCCCACGTCGTGATAATACACGCCTACCCGACACAGCAGCCCATTCGCTCCGATTGCGTTGGCAGCAGCCTCGGCCAAGTTCGCCACATTGATCGAGTGGGCGTATGTACCTGGTGCCTCCATTGAGAGACGTTTCAGCAAGGGTCGGTTCGGATCCGCCCATTCGAGGAGCGTCTGGTCGGTTGTGATCCGGGTGAACCACTCGAACACGGGGAGAAATCCCATGGCTAGGATCGCACTCAGGACGGAGTTTCCCCCCGCCAAAGCCAGAGAGGTCGCAATACGCTGGACATCACGTCCCGCAACTACGCCCAATGCTACAAGAACTAACAGGTACGCAGTGACAATGATCGCGATGAAGATCCAGGTCTGCGCCCTTCGCCGGACTGCCCGTACCGACAGGGCAGCTGCGGCGCCCGCTACAAACACCGGGAGCCAGGCGTGAACGCTCTGGAACGGACCCTGGGCACCGACAACCGCTGCCATGGTCACCGCTAGCACGAGAGCGAGGCGGCCATCCCAGAGAACGGCAACCACCAGTGAGACGAATGCGATCGGGAGCAACTCCACGGGGAGCTGGTTCCGAGCTATGACTCCACTCGTGCCGGTGAACGCGAGGATGAGAGCCCCCAGAAGAAGCAGCCACCGGTAGTTCCCATAGATGTCCGGGCGGAAGAAGAAGAGTAGAAATCCGAACACACTCAGGATGAGAAGGTTCAGCGTCATGGCCCCTGCGAGACCGGCAATCTGCAGTCCCAGTCCCTGATCCTCCAACTGTCCCTGTGCCCTCAGAGCCTCCTCATAGGCCCTAAGGCGTTCGATCTCTGCGTCTCCTAGCTGCTGATTCGCCCGTACGATCGCTTCCCCCTGCAGGATGTTCGCCTTCACTGTGGCGACCGCACGCCTCGCCGCATTCCGGTCTTGTTCCGTAGCGGTCGCGTCGTAGCGCAGCGTCGGGTCCATGAAGCGGATCAACGAGAGGCGGAAAAGTTCGTTGACCTCGGAGCCCACTTCTGCGGGGAGGAGCTGTGAGGCACTCTCGTAGAAACCGCTCGAGTTCAGCACCGAATCCTGGGCGATGTAGCGTTCCCCCCCACCGGGACTTACCACCAAAATACGTCCGGTCGATGAGGGATCCAGTCGAGCAGCCTCACCCAGAACGCCTTCCGGCATCAGCTCCCGAATCGAACGGTACGCGGTATCTTCAAGAAGCGTTCGGATCTCTACATCGAGCAACATTTCCCTTTGAGCCTCAGAGACGATGAGACCCAGGCCGGAGAGAACCTGGTCAAGAGCCTCCCCCGGATCTTCTTCCCCCTCGACTGCAATGACCTGTCCGAAGAACCGGGCGAGAGCGGACTCCATGGAGTCCATGGCCTCCAGATGCAATTCGAAGGTGGCTGGGACTGCAGCCGCAGCGGATGAGCGCTCTAGCTGCAGTTCCTCTATGGTCTTCCGAACACCAAACGACAGTGAAGCAATGACCTCCTCGTCCGATACCATACCGGCTTCGTATCCCGACACCCGAAGGTCACTCGAGGGTGGGAAGAAGAGTGTTACCGCGAGCGAGAGAACCACGAAAAGCAGTAGTCGACTCCCGTGGTGTATCGCTCCCTCGGGCCAGCGGTTTCCAGGAGGCCGAGAGAGTCGGGTGAGCGGAGATTCCGCCCCCGTGGTCTTCCCGGACGAAGACGCTCGAGTCACGAGGAAGCCTCTGCTTTGTCAGCCTGGGCATATGCCAGGATGATGTCCTTCACCAAGTGGTGCCGGATGACGTCTCGGGCGTCAAGGTATACGAAGGAGATCCCGTCGACACTCTTCAGGATCCTTTCGACCTGCAACAGGCCTGAATCATCCATCTTTGGGAGGTCAATCTGTGTCTTGTCGCCCGTAATGACCACCTTGGAGTTCAAGCCCAAGCGGGTCAGGAACATCTTCATTTGCGCCGTCGTGGAGTTCTGAGCCTCATCGAGGATTACGAACGCATCCGCGAGGGTACGCCCACGCATGTACGCCAGTGGCGCGATTTCAATCGTACGGTCCTCAATGGCACGCTGGACCCGATCGGTCGGCATCATGTCTTCGAGCGCGTCGTAGAGGGGCCGGAGGTACGGATCCACTTTCTCCTGAAGATCGCCGGGAAGGAATCCCAGGTTCTCTCCGGCCTCTACCGCCGGCCGAGCAAGGATGATGCGTTTCACCCGCTTCCGGTAGAGCGCATCCACGGCAGCTGCAACCGCCAGGTACGTCTTTCCGGTACCCGCAGGTCCGATCGAGATCACGATGTCCCGATCCCGGATCAGCTCGAGGTAGGACGCTTGCCCACCAGACTTCGGGGTGATGACTTTCCTGCTCCCCGGAAGCGCGATGCGAACGCCCTGCTCCATTGGCAACACAGCCGGCCAGCCTCGGCTTTCGAACTCCTCCGCCAGACGTGAGACGTCCCTCATATCGAACGGATCCCTGAGACGCGCGAGTTCGATCAGGTGTTGAATCAACGGGACTGCTCTCTCGATCGCATCCAACTCCCCTGAGAGGATCACCTGATCCCCGCGAAGCACAACCCTGATCCGAAAGCGTCGGGCAAGCTCCTGGATATTGGAATCGCTCACCCCCGAGAGCAGGAGGAGGTCGGCACCCTCCGTATCCAGCCGATGTTCGACGACCGTGCTCTCCATGTAGTCCCTCTCCCTCAGCCGGCGCCGGAATCCGCGGCAGGTTTGGGTTCCCGGACGCTCAGGCGGAGATCCCTCAGTTCGTCGGTGGAAACTGGCGCCGGCGCCCCTTCGAACATGGCGCGAGCAGCAGTGGTCTTGGGGAATGCGATCACGTCCCTGAGGCTCCCCGCTCCGAGAAAGTCTTTTACGATCCGATCCAATCCCAAACCAATACCCCCATGCGGCGGCGCTCCGGATTCAAGCGCTTCCAGGAGGAATCCAAATTTGCGGTCGATTTCATCGGCAGACATACCGAGTACTCCCAATGCCTTGCGCTGTATGCCAGAATCGTGGATACGGATGCTTCCGGATCCAAGCTCCGACCCGTTGTACACCAAATCGTACGCGAGGCCCCGTACGGATGCCGGGTCCGTTTCTAACCTCTCCAAGTCGTCGGGGTGGGGAAGGACGAATGGGTGATGTCCAGGGTGGAGGACTCCCTTGGCCTGCTCAAAGAGGGGAAAGTCTAGCACCCAGAGCCAAGCGTGCTGCTGATCAGGTGGGAGTTCCATGGCCTCAATCACCGACTTACGAAGCGCAGACAATGCGGGTGATGTGATTTGGTCCGGGCCGGCGGCCACGAGCAGAAGATCTTTGATATCTGCCCCCACTTCCGCCCACTGCGCTTCCCGCATCCAACGGGAAAGCGGGCCGCTCCCCCCATCCTCCGTTCGCTTTGCCCACAACAGTCCCGGAGCTCCTGCTTTCTTGGCCACAGCCTCAAGACCTTCGATCTCCCTCCGGGACAGTCGCGCGCCCTCGGGAACCCGAAAGCCGCGAATCCTGCCGCCGGACTGGACGGTAGTCCGCAGGATCTCCGAGTCGACCGCTCTGAGCACCTTAGTCCAGTCCGAAATCTCCAACCTCCACCTCAAATCTGGATGGTCTGATCCGAATCCCTCCATCGCTTCCGCATGGGTCAAGCGCTGAAAGGGGGGCACAGCCGGGATGCCAGCGACCTCCCCAAGCATGCGCATCAGCCCCTCAATCCACCCGATAATGTCGTCGGACTCGACGAACGATGCTTCAAGGTCGATCTGGGTGAACTCAGGCTGACGATCCGCCCTCAAGTCCTCGTCTCTGAAGCATCGGGCAATCTGAAAGTACCGGTCGTATCCCGCGGTCATCAGAATCTGCTTGTAGATTTGTGGGCTCTGTGGGAGTGCGTAGAATTCGCCCGGATGAACCCGGCTGGGCACGAGGTAGTCACGCGCTCCCTCAGGGGTGGGTTTTGTCAGAATCGGTGTCTCGACCTCAAGGAATCCCAATCCGTCCAAGTAGTTCCGGGTTGCGAGAATGAGTCGGTGCCGAAGTTCCAGATTTTGCTGAAGCCGGGCACGTCGAAGATCGAGGTGCCGGTACCTGAGCCTCAACTCCTCAGCGGGAAGCTCCTCGTCCAAGGCTTGATAGACTGGAATCACGGGCGTCGTCGCCTCATTGAGCAACTGGAAGCGATGCGCCCTGACCTCAATCTCCCCGGTAGCAAGCTGGGCGTTACGGGCGGCTTCCGGGCGGAGCGTGACCTCTCCCTCCACCCCAATCACATCTTCGCTGCCTAGCTTTCGGACCTGCTCTAGGCTCTCCGCTCCCGTCCAATCTGGCCCGAAGCAGACCTGAACCAACCCACTCCGATCCCGAAGATCGACGAAGAGGAGGCCACCCAGGTCCCGCCGCCGATGCACCCATCCGACGAGCCTAGTACTGGATCCAACATCACCGATTCGCAATCCTCCTACCATGCGACTGCGAAAACCAGTCGACTCGATCGCTTCCTGGTCTTGTATTTCCATCAATGTCAGTCCAGGTAGTCTGTGTTGCGAGAGCTCCATGCTCTCACGAGTGCGACAATGAGGTATCCAACGAATACACTGACCACATCCGCCAGCCAATCAGCAATCTCCGGAGTCCGACCGGGCACGAGGCTCTGGTGCCATTCGTCCAGTGCACCATATGTGCACCCGACTGCCAACAGCACCACGTGCCACACATCGGTCCCACTGACCCATCTAGCCCGGGCCAAGATCCCGCCCAACCTAAAATAAAGGGCGAAGTGAACAAGCTTGTCCGGAATAACCAGGAGCAGCTGTAACCTAGCCTGTAGGGCAATGCTCGCTAAGTTAATGGCGGCATCTTCGGGGCTCAAGCAAGGTGGAGCTTTGCGGTTCACAGCCCTTCCCTCACCGTCTCCATCTCCGATTCAAGCCCCTCTGTCCTAATCTATGAACGATCACGCGGCGACCTCCAGGCAGGCACCCACACTTCAGGGAGCACGGTTCGATCTCCTGTGCCTCACTCCTGGAGAACTGGATTCGCATCTGGCCGACCACTTCGCTACCCACAATCAACCTGATTACAGAGCTGAACAGGTACGAAAGTGGATTTACGACTCTCTGGTCCGGTCGTTCGACGAGATGACTAATCTCCCAACTGGAATACGCCTCAGCCTGGCGAAGGCCTTCTTCCTGGCTGAGCCAGACATTGCCACGGTCTCCCAATCGTCGGACGGAACCGCTAAGCACCTCTGGCGACTGGCCGACGGCGGGCTGGTGGAATCGGTCCTCATCCCGGACCACGGCAGGCTAACGCTCTGCCTATCGTCACAGGCCGGATGCGCGATGGGATGTACCTTCTGCGCCACCGGGTGGGCCGGGTTCTCGCGTCAGCTAGACGCAGGGGAGATCGTAGCTCAGTACAGAGCCTCCCTGAGGTGGGCTCTCGAAAACGGATACGGTCCCATCACAAATATCGTGTACATGGGAATGGGAGAACCGCTGGCGAACCTCAAGGCCGTACATGCGTCGCTGACGATTCTGAACCAGGGCTTTAAGGTTGGCGCCCGCAAGATTACCGTATCCACTGTCGGGCTGACCCCTGGCATTCTGGAGCTTGCCGCAAGGCCCGAACAATTCGGGTTAGCCCTCTCTCTCCACGCACCCATCTCAGAGCTGCGCCAGACGTTGATCCCGCTGGAGAGACGCCACCCCCTTCCCGAGTTGATGGCGGCCGTGAGTGAATTCCGCGCGAGGAAGGGCCGAAGGGTCACCTTCGAGTACACGATGATTCGGGGAATAAACGACTCGGAGGCCCTCGCACCCAAACTTGCTCATCTGGCCCGGAGCGTCCATGCCTTCGTGAATCTGATACCCTTCAACCCGATCCCCTACCAGGACTGGCTTCCCTCGGACCGGTCGAGAATCGAGTTCTTCCGGGCCACGCTCGATAGAGCGGGTGTGTCCGCCGCGATCAGGGAACCCAGGGGACGAGACATCGATGCCGCGTGCGGACAGCTCAGAGCAAGTGTGGAAACTAGCGCACCCGGTCCGTGATCCGATCCCAACGAACCTCTCTCAGGAAAGCAAAAGGGGTTCTCGAATCGCGGTCATACGAAAAATAGAAGAACATCGCCTTCCCCTCAATCCGCCACCGCTCAATCAGACCCCAATACCTCGAGTCCAGTGAGAAATCCCGGTTGTCCCCAAGCATGAAATAGCGACCTTCGGGGATGACCAAGGGGCCCCAATTGTCCCTGGTCGGGTGGTACTCCTCCGGATCGACACCTGAAACGAGGTGCTCCCTCTGCCAACCCATCCAGGGAGCCCTTTCGGGGTCGTCATTGGTGGGGTCCCCCCATCTCGCATAGGGCTCATCCTGTCGTTCACCGTTAATGAAGAGGTTCTTCTCCCGCATCTGGAGGGTGTCGCCCGGCATCCCGATGAGTCGTTTTACTAGCTTGATCCCTTCTTCATGGGAGGGATCGAAGACGAGCACGTCTCCACGGTGCGGCCTTGAGTAGCCAGGAGTAAGCCATCGTGTACCTGGAAGTCGCGTCCCGAGTCCGGTTCGGTTCACCATCAAGAAGTCCCCGACCAGAAGAGTCTCTTCCATGGATCCGGAAGTGATGACAAAAGTCTGTACCAAGAAGGTCCGAATGACAATCAAAAAAAAGACCGTCATGACGATGGTCTTTCCCCATTCCCGAAGCTCACCCCAGAGTCTGCTCCGATTCCCGCCTGATCCTGACTTCTGCCCACTGCGCCTCGCTCGTCCGCGGCGGTTTATACCAGGTCGGTCCCGCATTCCCTTCGCCACCGTCACCTTCCTCCTTCCAGAAATCTCCTGAAGTCCCACCACGGTCGGTCGGCACCGTCCACTTCACCACCCTGGACAGCACTGGTCAAGCCTTCCTGCCCGTTCCCGACCGACTCCCAATCCCCACCCAAGAGGACAGTGACATCAACTAGGAGCGATGCGTTCAGGTCAGTCCGTGCAGCGGCTATCCCGAGTGACTGCCTCACCATCTCCAGCGCCCCATCTTTCTGAGTTCTGTCCAGAACCACCGACGAATCTCTCCCGAACGAAGATTCATTACCGAAGTAGACCACGTCGAAACCCTGGTCACGGAGAAGCTCAGTCGCGTGTCCAGCAACACCAGGCACACCGCTCCCGTTCAGCACTTCGACTCGGATTCTGTCCTCCAGCGTCGGAACTCGGCCCTCCAACATGGTCTGGCCCTCAGGATCCTGACCTGGCAATGCCTCAGCGCGACCACCAGAGTCTGTCATGACGTTCCCTAAGTACAGCCCAACCAAGACAACCGCCACCACGACTACTATAGGCCAGAGGGACTTTTTGCTAAGACGCCTAGCCATCAAGCTCACGGGTCAAAACGTTTCAGAACTCGCAGATCTCGGCTCGAATGGGAACAATTTCGTTCAGAAGATGACGGATTCTGACCCTAGCAACTTCTCGAGTCACCGAACTGGGGTGCTCAAGCATCCGAATCCTGAGCGCCGCACGCCACTCCGCAAGGAACTCACGACCGGGCGAAAGGTCAACCGCTCGCCTCCCTCCGAACTTCCCGCTCAACACGAGGATCCGGTGCTCTCTGGCCTAGGACGACGTTGTCGATGAGGCGCGTCTCTCCTAAGAACGCCGCCATCGCGATCACAGTCCCTGCTTGGGCTAGCTCAACTGGCTGCAGCGTCTCAGGGTTCACAGCCTCGGCATATTGCAGTCGGATGCTACGATGCGTCGACACCACTGAGCGCACCTTCTCAAGCAGCCGAGTCGAGCGGGTCTCCCCAGCTCGAAAAAGCTCTTCCGCCCCACAGAGCGCCTGCCATATTCCCGATGCATCCCGGCGCTGCTCCCCGGTCAGATAGACGCTTCTGGAGCTCAGTGCCAAGCCGTCCCAATCTCGCACCAGAGGAGCCACCTCAATACGGACGCTGAGCTCAAGGTCCTCAACCATCTGTCGAACGAGAATCGCCTGCTGGAAGTCCTTACGGCCGAAGACGGCCCAGTCGGGACCAATCAGACCAAGCAGTTTTGCTACAACGGTGAGGACACCGCGGAAGTGCCCGGGTCGAAAGGTCCCACAAAGTCGTTCCCCCATCTCTCCGGGGTCGACTTGAATCCGAGGTTCGCCATGAGGATAGATGACGTCCTCAGTAGGAGCGAAGACGAGTGGGACACCGTGAGCCGTGGAGACCTCAAGGTCCTGTCCCAGGTCTTGAGGGTAGGCGCTGAAGTCTTCGCCCTGACCGAACTGTAGACGATTCACAAAGACTGAGACGATAGTTACATCGGATAGCTCTTGGGCCCTCTTGATCAGCGAGATATGGCCCGCATGGAGAGAACCCATCGTGGGGACCAGGCTCACCGTTCGGGAAACTTCCCGGAGTATCCGCAATTCTGATCGCAGCTCTTCACGGGTTCGAGCAACTACCAAGGGAGAGGTAGCTCTCACCCCTCATCCCCAAAAGTATGCTCAGGCCCAGGGTATTTCCTCCCCTTCACCTCCGCGATGTACGAGCGTACTCCGTGACCAGACAGGTCGGCCAATTCTGCGAAGCGCTTGAGGAAACGGGGTGTGAAGGCCGGATTCAATCCCAGCGCGTCGGGCAAGACGAGGACCTGACCATCGCATCCGGAACCCGCCCCTATCCCGATAGTAGGGATGGTCAGATTCTGTGAGACTTCACTTGCGGGGACTCCAGACACCAATTCGAGGACAACCGAAAAACATCCGGCTTCCTCGAGTGCCCTCGCCTGATAATGGAGTCTGTTTACTCCCTCAGGGTCTCGCCCCTGCACCCGAGTCCCTCCCAACGTGTGTATAGACTGCGGGACAAAGCCTAGGTGGCCCATCACCGGGATTCCAGCCCGGACCAACCGCCGAATCGTGAGGCAAGCCTCCTCATCCCCTCCCTCCAACTTGACCGCATGCGCCCCCGTCTCCTTCATGATGCGCCCGGCGCTGTGAAGGGCCTCCTCGCTCGAAGCCTGATAGCTCAGGAAGGGAAGGTCGACCACCGTAAAGGTGTTGGGCGCTCCTCGACGGACGGCGCGGGTGTGGTAGACCATGTCGTCCACGGTCACCGGAAGTGTGGAGTCATACCCCATCACCACCTGGCCTAGAGAATCGCCGACCAGAATCATGTCGACTCCCTCAGTTTCGAGAATTCTCGCGAAAAGGAAGTCATAGCATGTGAGGACGGCAATTGGCTCTTTGCGGGATTTCATCTCAAGGAAATCCCTAATGGTCATCGCTCTTCTTGGGGGAGGACGTTTAGCGGACACGATGACGGGTGCGGATTGGGGACCGATAGCGAAAGAGATCAAGAGTCGCCGGAGGATACGACCGGCGAAGATGGGGTGTGAGACCCTCTTGAGCACTGACCGTTCCCCAATATCCTCACTGAGGAGTGGTACAACCGAAGCCAGGCCCAGCTCTTTGCGGTTACCTTCCCCCCATGTCGATGCGTTGGGATCCGTTGCTAGCCGCGGCAACCGCTCGTGAGCTGAACTTAAGCCTGGGTGGATCCCGTGTCCGCGCTCTCATGATGGATACCGATGCTCGTCGGCTCTTTCTCTTCCTTCGTGAGCACACTCTCGTCCTAGAGCTCCACCCTCTTCGAGGCTGGCTCTCCCTACTTCCCCCTCGAGAACCGCTCTCCGGAGCCAGGCCCTACCCCTATACCATCCGCGGCGTGAGCGCACCCCCGGATGAAAGCGCAATGGTGGTCTCGCTACACCCAGTCCGTGGTAAGACCGAGCCACTCGAAATCGTTCTGGAGATGATTGGAAACCGTTGGAACGCCTTGATCGTAGGCCAGAGGAGTCGAACCATCCGCCACGTTCTCGTTCCGCGAGAGGATCGGGTGCGATCGCTTACTGTAGGATCAACTTATCAGCTACCGACCTCAACCGAACGCCTGGGACGGCACTTTCCGCTGGACCAGGGACAGTGGCAGGAGACGGTGGGATCAGTCGGAGAGTCTACGAGCACCCACCGAGCTGAAATCCTTCGGAAAATCGCCTGGACGTCGTCCCTCAACGTAACCACCCTACTGGGCCAGGATGGGTGGCAGCAGTGGGAACGGTTGATCGACCCTGAAGGCTGGCGCGCCTTCCTCATTCACACTGCCCGAGGCCCTCAGCCCTACCCGGCAGCATTGAAGCCGACTCTGCCCGAGACAGAGTCCGAAGACCTTGTATTACCCAAGGCTGAACCAGTTCGGGAAGTAGCCCAGGCCTTCCCCAATCTGATCGAGGCCTTCCAAGCCGGGCGCAAGCTTGACCCAATGGCTGAGCCAGTTCCGGCTCTATTCATGCCTCCTGGCCTACTCTCTGAGGTGGAATGGCGGCTGAAGGAAGCCCGGGGGAAGGTGAGGGGTTTGAAGAGAGAGCGGGACCAGACCCGGGACCCCAAAGTGCTGCGGGCACTCGGGGACTTGATTCTAGCCCGGTTCTCGAAGATCCCGCGCGGCGTAGAGCAAACCACAGTGTCAGACTTCGAAGGAAAGGAGGTGGAAATCGAGTTGGATCCCGCCCTGTCACTGAGTGCGAACGCAAACCACTACTACACAGAAGCCGCTAGACTCCAGCGAGCGCGAGAAGCGCTCCCACGCTTGACTCACGAAGCCGAGGACGCGGTGGAGAAGTGGGCTGGCATCCTCCAGGGTGCGCTGAAGGGCGAGATTGACCCAGGAGCTCTCTCGAGCATACTCGGTCCGGCACGCATGCTACCGAGCGGGACTTCGGGTGGAAAGATGAAGGCTCTTCCATATCGGAGGTTCGTCAGCTCCGGAGGGCTTGAGATCCGTGTAGGTAAAGGAGCGCGGCAGAATGACGCCCTCACATTCCACCACTCAGCGCCGACTGACATTTGGCTGCATGTTCGTCAGGCACCCGGCGCTCACGTGATCCTCTGCTGGAAGGGAGAAGGGAGCCCACCTCGCCAGGAATTGGCAGAAGCCGCAACCCTTGCTGCGCTGCACTCACCGGCACGGTACTCCGGCAGCATCCCAGTCGCGTGGACGAGGCGGAAGTACGTTCGCAAGCCTCGTGGGGCGTCGCCTGGCACGGTGATCCCCGAGCGAGTGGAAACGGTGTTCGTTGCCCCTGATCCTGCCCTCATCAAGCGGTTAGCAGATGGCAGCTAAGTCGGAGCCGTAGATTCTGACGTTAGCCTTGATCGCCGTCCATTTGCGCTCGAAGCGAAGCGAGGAAGCGCGCCCCCCCTGCCACTCCATCACGGGCAACGGTTTCCAGAAGGGCGCTTCCCACCACAACCCCATCTGCGATCCCGGCTACGAAAGCCGCTTGAGCTGGGGTCGAGATCCCGAATCCCACAGCGATAGGCAGGTCAAGTAGGCCACGCAGGGCCTTTATCTCCCGGGACAACTCATCCCTGAGGGCCTCCCTCGCACCGGTCACTCCAGTGCGGGAAATGTAGTATAGAAAACCCGATGCGCCGCTCGCAATTTCGGAAGCTCTCGATGGAGTTGTAGTCGGCGCAAGCAGTTGGATTAGTTCCATCTCCTCGTTTCGGAGACGCGATTCCAGGGCGGGATCAGCGCCCGCAGGCAAGTCAGTCAAGAGGAGGCCCTGTGCGCCTACTTCGCGCGCGGCCGAGACGAACGCATCAACCCCAAACCGATGCACCGGATTCAGGTAGGTGAACAGGACTACAGGCGTCCTTTTGCTGGCCCTGAACTCCCTGAGAATATCCAGAGCACCGGACACAGTCATCCCATTCTCAAGCGCCTCGAAGGTCGCCCGCTGGATCGTCGGACCGTCAGCCAACGGATCGGAGAAGGGGATACCCAACTCCAATATGTCTGCCCCGGCGTCTGCAGCCGCAAAGAGAAGCTCGAGACTCTCATCCCGAGACGGATAGCCCGCGCAGACATACGGAACGAGCGCGGCCAATCCGCGTTCTGCTCTCGCTCTGAATGCGTCGCTTATGGACAGGCTTGAACTGACTGTCGACCCACGCATTAAGCTTTCGAGGGAAGGGTCCACACCTCCTCCGTCAGGTCGTCACGCGGTCCGCAACCCGGATATTGTAGCAAGCGGGGGCTGTGGTCTTGTAGAGAGCCGCAATCGGCTCTCCCTGCGGTGATCGCTCAGGCGTCTCCGTCACAGCGGCCCTAAAAAGGTTGGAGGACTATATAGGGGAAGGGAAAGATAGCCTGGATGCCACCCCGCTCCTAGATGGATCATCTGGGTTCACGCCCGCCCGGGTTCAGAGCAACGACCCCTTTCCCTCAATCCGAGCTACGTGGGCTACGTCCTTGTCGCCCCTCCCACTCAGACAAAGAATCGCTGGGCCATCACCCACATCTTGGCGCCCTTCGTCCAAGAGGTATGCTACAGCGTGCGCTGTCTCTAACGCAGGGATGATACCTTCCAATTCTGAGAGAAGGTGGAACGCGTCAAGGGCTGCGCGATCATCTACCGACACATAGTGCGCCCGACCAGTCTCCTTGAGGAAAGAGTGCTCTGGACCCACTCCTGGGTAGTCCAGCCCGGCCGACACGGAATGAGCAGGCGCCACTTGGCCATCCTCGTCCTGGAGCAAGTAGGAAAGGGACCCATGGAGAATCCCCGGAATCCCTTCCGAAAGTGAGGCTGAGTGACGCCCAGATTGAAGCCCTTCACCGGCCGCTTCAATGCCGATTAGGGCCACTCCTTCGTCGTTGAGGAAGGGATGAAAGATCCCCATCGCATTCGAGCCGCCACCAACGCAGGCAATCAGGGCAGTGGGCAGTCTCCCCTCGACCGCGAGCATCTGCTCGCGGGCCTCCCGTCCGATCACGGACTGAAAATCCCTGACGATCCTGGGGAAAGGTGCAGGGCCAACAACGGATCCGATGATGTAGTGTGTCGTCTCCACATTTGTGACCCAGTCCCGGATTGCTTCGTTAGTCGCATCCTTTAGCGTCTTCGTTCCCGAGTCCACGGGTCGTACGTCAGCGCCCAGAAGCTCCATACGAAACACGTTCAGGGCTTGGCGCTCCACATCCTCTACCCCCATGTAGACCACGCAGGTCATGTCGAATAGCGCACAGGCTGTTGCGGTGGCTACCCCGTGCTGCCCGGCCCCCGTCTCGGCGATGATGCGGTTCTTCCCCATACGGCGAGCCAGAAGGACTTGTCCGATCGTATTGTTGATCTTGTGGGCACCCGTATGGTTGAGGTCTTCACGTTTCAGGTAGATCGGCCCCCATCCCGCCGCTTCCTCCAGACGCTGTGCTCGATAAAGGGGCGATGGACGTCCGACGAAGTCTTTCAGAAGTGCCCGTAGCTCTATCTTAAACTCGGAATCTTGGATTGCCTCAGTGTACTGGGCCTCCAACTCATCCAGCGCTCGGATTAGCGTCTCAGGAACGTATCTACCGCCGAATGGCCCAAAACGCCGCTCCAATTCGGCAGAGTCGGCGGACAAGTGCTCTGTTCCCACTGTGGTACTCATGATCGGCCACCTCGTTTGACTCGTCCCAAGGGGTCCCACCAGCTCCGGAGGAGGGACCAATTCAGCCCTGGTTCGCGATTCACCCGGCCGCCAACGCGCGCCGCACGAATTCCCGTACACGTTCGTGATCCTTGGTGCCCGGACTCGATTCCACTCCTGAGCTCACGTCCACGAGGTCTGGCTCCAGCTGAATCACCGCTTCTTCTACGTTCTCAGGGGAGAGCCCGCCGGCCACGCCGACCCGCACGCTTGATGGTATCGCCTCTCGAACTGAGTCCAGGGCCTCCCAGGAGAAGGTCGTTCCCGTTCCGCCGAGCTGGCCCACTTGCCAGGCATCGAGAAGAAGTAGGTCCACTAGAGCCCCGAACTGGTCTAGTGCGCGGAGGATGTCATCCCGCGACCGGACCCGGACAACCTTCCAGAGTTCCCATGGCCCTCTTCTCCTCAACTCCCTCACCATTTCGGGGGACTCATCACCATGCAGCTGTATCCCCCCCGCCCGTGCTCTCTCCGCCGCCGCCACCGCTTCGTCAAGGCTGAGATCGGAGATCACTACCACAAGCGGGATATCGACCGCTCTGGCCAAGGTGCAAGCTTGCGACAGAGATACTCTCCGGGGAGAGCCAGGAACAAGAATCACCCCCGCGTACGATGCGCCGGACTGTTCCGCAACTTGAGCATCTATCGCACGGGTGAGCCCGCAGATCTTGACCCTCAGTTGCTCCTCCCTCGGGCTACCGCCGGACTGACGCCGGGGAACGGGTGGATGAGGGAACCCCTGACAGTTCGCTGACCATTTTCCCAGGCACCGGAGCTCGAAGCAGAGCCTCCCCTACGAGAACCGCGTCCACTCCCGCCCGAGCTAGAACCTCCACATCGGATCGGGTCCGTATGCCACTCTCCGAGACTAGAATCACAGAATCCGGAACCGAGTCCCGAAGGCCGATCGTAGTCTCTAGGCTGACCGTGAAGCCTCGAAGATCCCGGTTGTTGATTCCGATCACCGAAGCACCGGAGTCGAGCGCCCGAGCCATCTCATTCGCGTCGTGAACCTCGACCAGGGCCGTCATCCCCAACTCCTCCGCCTGCAGTCGAAGCTCTGTCAAGGGACTGTCACCCAGGATTCCAACTATGAGGAGGACGGCATCCGCTCCAGACGATCTAGCTTCCAGAATCTGGACATTCGAGAGGAGGAAGTCCTTTCGGAGCACAGGGATCGATACCGCGGAGCGCACAGCTAAGAGATCAGCGAGGGACCCGCCGAAGTATTCGCGGTCAGTCAGAACCGAGAGGGCTGAAGCCCCAGCAACCAAGTACTCTTCGGCCAATCCTGCCGGATCCAGATTGGGACGGATTGGGCCCGCTCCCGGAGACCTCCGCTTGACCTCGGCGATCAGCGAGACCACTCCTGGCTCAGCAAGCGCACTGCGAAAATCCCGCGTCTCTGACGCATCAGCCGCACGAGATCGAAGTTCATCCGCTCGGCTAAGTAGCCGCGAAATCTCACCGCTCTTTGTCTCCACAATTCGGGAAAGGATGTCCCTACCGGGCTGCTCAGTAGAGGACCCACGACCGAACTCAGCTTGCGTTTCGGGCAACTTTCGGGTATCCTTGTTTCGGTACCTGTTCGGGTTGCCGCCGCTGGAAGCTACACCGGAGACGACCATGGCCCTAACCAAACGACAGAAAGAGATCCTCGATTACATCAGCGATTACATCGAGCAGAACGGATACGCTCCGAGCTTCGAGGAAATTGCCGAGTCATTCGGGTACACCTCACTCGCCACAGTACACGAACATGTAAGTAATCTGGAGCGGAAGGGCTACATAAGGAAGGCGTACAATCAGAGCCGATCGATCGAGCTGGTTCGGGGGGTAGCAACTCCGGCAGGAGTGGAACTCCATCTGTTAGGCGAGGTGGCTGCCGGTCACCCAATCGAAGCAATCCCTGAGCGGGAGACGATTCTTGTGCCCCCAGACCTTCTCCGAAAAGGGGGAAAGAACTACGTCCTGAGGGTCACGGGAAACTCGATGATTGATGAACAGATCAGAGACGGTGACTACATCATCGTCAACAGCAGGAACACCGCCGCCGACGGGGAGATGGTCGTGGCACTCATCAAGGGTGAGTCGGCAACGGTGAAGAAGCTTTACAGAGAGGGTAGCGGGCGCATCCGCTTACAGCCCGCGAACGACTTGTTAGACCCTATGTACTTCCCGGCCGCTGACGTCACTGTGCAAGGGGTCGTCGTCGGCGTCATCAGACGCTACTGATCCACTTTAAACTCCGACAGAGTCATGCGCATCCCGTTTGCGGTTGGATCCCTCAGAGGAAAGATTTCAAAGGTTCTCCTCGTGCCTGGGCGAGCCGCACCTCCCTTCCCCGGCCCCTGGACTCTCACTGCTATCATCCGGACCCCCTATTCCCCCGAGGCAACTTCGGCAGACTCCTGCCTGAGTGACTCGAGGGTTCGTTGGGCAGCACCCGAGCTGAGGAGTTCAGCTGCCTGGGCCACACCCTGGCACAGATCTTCAGAGACTCCCCCGACGTAGAGTGCGGCCGCCGCGTTCACTAGCACTGCACTTCGCGCCCCACCCTTCTCCCGTCCTGACAGGATATCTTCTATGAGTTGGGCGTTCTCCGAAGGACTACCCCCTGCGAGATCATCAGGCCGGCAGGACGTGACACCCAAGTCCTCCGGGCTCACCTCGTACTCCTCAATCTCACCGCCGTGGAGTTCTGCCACCCTGGTCAATCCTGAGGGGCTGACTTCATCCATCCCCGGCGAACCGTGGACGACAAGCGCATGCTCATGCTCCAGGGCCTGGAGGGCACGTACCATTAGAGGCAGGAGCTCTGGATCGGCAACACCTATGACCTGGTGCCTAACGCCCGCAGGGTTCGAGAGCGGACCCAGAAGGTTCATGATCGTGGGGATCCGAAGTTCCTTCCGAACCGGCCCCACATGACGCATGGCCGGATGGAGCAGTGGTGCGAACATGAACACGATGCCAGCACGTTCCAAAACGCGAGCCATCCCTTCCGGAGAGAGCTGAATCTCGACGCCGAGCGCCTCCAGGACATCCGCACTCCCACTTCTTGAGGTAAAGGACCGACTACCGTGTTTCGCCACGGCCACTCCCCCCGCCGCCGCCACGAGAGCCGCAGCGGTGGAGATATTGAACGTTGTGACCGTCCCCCCTCCGGTGCCGCATGTATCCACGAGGACTCTCTCGTGGGGCGGATGAACGGGAACCATCTCTCGACGGAGAGCCCTGACTCCACCCGCAACCTCGGACGGGGCGTGGCCCTTCGTCCGGAGTGCGACTAGAAGCGCAGCAGTCTGGACCGATGAGGCCCTACCGGACATGATCTCGTTGAAGGCCGCCTCAGCCTCCTCGGCGAGCAGGTCTTGGCCCTCGGTGGCTCGAGCGATCAGGGCAACCAATTCCATATCTGTCGCACTCATCTAAATTAGGGGGCTGTCGCAGCAGTCGTAGGTCACTTCGGAACCCGCTGGGCTTCCGGAAACCTGAGCCTATGCGAGAGACCAGCAGCGGTCAACTCGGCGCTCTGCCACCCCAAATCTTATCAGGCTTGACATCAGCGGCCTCCCTTCTACCTTTGCCCCCGTGATCTCCCAGGAGTTCCAACGGTACTGCTTGGTCGTCCAATATGACGGCTCCCCGTTCCACGGGTGGCAGTTGCAAGACTCTGGACCGACCGTTCAGGGTGAGTTGGAACGAATGCTTGAAAAGATTACCAAGAAACGCCGCCCCGTAGTGGGGTCCGGTCGCACGGATCGCGGAGTGCATGCACTCGGACAGGTCGCGGCAGTCGATGTACCGTCAAAGTGGTCAGCGGTCGAGCTCCGCAGGTCCTTGAACGCTCTCTTGCCCACTGAGATCTGGCTGAAAGAGGTCAGGAGGGTCCCTTCAGACTTTCATCCCCGATTCCATCCCCTGGCTAGAACCTACGAGTACCACTTGGGAGTGGAATGCTTAGCAGGATCTCCTTTCCATTGCCGATGGTGCTGGGACCTCTCTGGCATGTCGCTCGACCCGGAGAAGCTCAGGGCTTCGGCCAAGTTGGTTTCAGGCAAGCGCTCTTTCAGAAAGTTTGCGAAGGCCGGACAGCCGAAGCGCGGGGATCTGTGCCATGTTACTGGAGCTCAATGGACGCTCTGGAACGACATCGGGTACCGGTTCGAAATCACCGCCAACCGGTACCTTCACCACATGGTTCGCTACCTTGTAGGAACGATGGTTGACATCGCTCGTGGAAAGCGGCCCCTCGAGGAGATGACTGAACTCCTTACCTACCCACAGACCGAGCTTATCACCTCTAGACCAGCCCCACCTGAGGGGCTCTTCCTGTCACGGGTGGAGTACCCTCCTGAGCGCTTAGGCGACCACCCCGACCGAGACCCTCCACCCACGGGCAGTTCAAACGAATGAAGATATTCCTGGACACTGCGGACCTGGCCGAAATCGAGCGGGCGGCCGAAGCCGACCTGATCGATGGGATTACAACGAACCCCTCGCTTTTAGCCAAGGTGGGAGGCGATCGAAAACCGGAGGAAGTCTTCCTTGACATCTGCCGCGCGGTGGATGGTCCCGTGTCAGCCGAGGTTGTAGCGCTCGATACAGGGGGTATGATTTCTGAAGGGCGCAAGCTGGCGGCACTGCACCAGAACATCGTCGTGAAGGTCCCCCTCACGGAAAATGGGCTACGCGCGTGTCGACACCTTCGCTCGCACGACATCCGGGTGAACGTCACGCTCTGCTTCTCAACCACCCAGGCGCTGCT
>CAZJIM010000019.1:0-22379 GCA_964546115.1 uncultured Gemmatimonadaceae bacterium
CAGTTTTGTCGTTTGCAGCGTGTACCGCGGCGGGGTCGGAGGGAGAGGCCCTGCGCCGCGGCGACGAGGCCTTCGCGCGGGGAGATTTGACTGAAGCTCTTGCGGAATACCGACTTGCACTCGCTCAGGGCGGTGACGATGTGGACGCGCTTCTGCGAGCCGCGCATGCCTATGCGCAGAGTGGGCGAGTCGATGAGGCACGTGAGTATTACGGAAGGGCAGTTGAACTTGACCCCGACCTGGCAGATCTAGCCGCTGCCGATCTGCTTCGGGTAGCGAGAGCAGCTATCGGTCGACAGGATGGCATTGCTGCTGCCGCCGCAGTAGAGGCTGCGATGGACTTGAAACCGGGTGTTAGTCTTACCGGGATATCTCTCCCGCTTGCGCGTCATCTTGCGCGTAATGGTCGATACGGTCGAGCGCTTCCGTTCTTCCAGAAGGCGCTGAGAGAGACGGATTCAGACGCCAACGTCGTCTTCGAAATGGCGCTCGCCCACGAGGAGCTAGGTGATTGTCGGAGGGCTCTGATCTTCTTTGAACAGATCCGAAATAATGTGACTCCCGCACAGCGTTCCGAGGTCGATTGGAACATCGGGAACTGCTCAGGAAACTTAGCCGATGAGGCGAGGGCAGAGGACGATCTCGATGAGGCGCTCCGCCTCTATCAGGCAACGATAGAACTCGGGGAGCCGAGGAACCGACTTGCACAGGCCTGGTTTGAGATCGGGGAGATTCTAGTATTGCGAGGCGAGTGCAGTGCAGCCGTGTTTGCTTTCGATCAGGTGCCCCAGCAAGACCTTTCCGGTGGCTTTATGGTTGATCGCTCGCGCGCCCGCCTGGACGAGATCCGCTTCCGTCGTGGGGGAGAGGGTCCCTGCTGAGCCCACGTCTCCACAGTCCGGTGTTCCGGGGTCTCCTGCTGACTATAGCCTTGCTCAGCGACGACACCGGACATCTTCTAGCGTGAGCATTCCGCTTCTTGATCTCAAACCCCAGTACGAGGCGATCAAGAGTGAACTGGACGTTGCGGTGTCCCGCGTGGTGGAGTCCCAAGGTTTCATCCTAGGGCCAGAGGTAGAGGCGTTTGAGGAGGAAATCGCTCGGTTTCTAGGGGTTCCGCACGCGATTGGGTGCGCGTCGGGGACCGATGCGCTCCTTCTCACGCTAAAGGCCCTTAGTCCGGAGAACGGCGATGAGGTCGTCCTCCCCGCTTTTACCTTTTTCGCGACTGCAGGGGCGGTCTGGAACGCAGGGTTTCGACCGATCTTCTGTGACATCGACCCCGTGACTTTCAATGTGACCGGGGAGACAGTGCAGGAGGTGTGGTCCGAACGGACGAGGGCCGTAATACCGGTTCACCTTTTCGGTCAGATGGCGCCAATGGCGGAACTGACGGCCTTCGCCCATGAGCGAGGGGCGATGGTATTAGAAGATGCTGCCCAAGCCATTGGAGCTTGCCAGCGCGAGGGGTTGGATTACGATTCCCAATGGGTGATGGCCGGAGCCGCTGGAGAGGCTGGAGCCTTTTCGTTCTTTCCTACTAAGAACCTGGGGGGATTTGGGGACGGCGGTCTCATCTCAACGTCAGATGCCGAGTTGGCCAGTAGGGTTCGGAAACTCAGGGTTCACGGTGGATGGCAGTCGTACCACCATGAGTTGGTAGGCACTAACTCTCGTCTCGACGCGATTCAGGCTGCCGTGCTCCGAACGAAGTTGCCACACTTGAACGCATGGATGGAGGCCCGTAGAGAGAATGCTTGCCGCTATCATGGAATGCTCGCTGGCCTCGAGGAGATCGTGCTTCCAGCGACTAGCGAAGGGAACGTTCACGTCTACAACCATTACACCATCCGGGCTGAGCGAAGGGATGAACTCAGGGCGCAGCTCCTAGGGCGACAAATTGGAACCGGAGTGTACTATCCGGTGCCGCTCCATCTCCAGGATTGTTTCTCCGAGCTGGGGGGGCGGCGGGGTCAGTTTCCAGAGGCCGAGCGAGCTTCCGAGGAAGTTCTCTCGTTGCCCATTTTCGCTGAGCTTGGTGAGGAACAGCAAAGTGAAGTGAGTAAGTCAATCTGGGAGTTCTACGAATGACGGGGTGTCGATGATGGTTAGCAGCTCCGTTTTCCGAGAGGGAAGGAGGCTTCTGGTGGGAGCCTCGCTCGTGGCGTTTGCCTGGGCGTGCGCATCTGTTCCTGCCTATTTCGGGATGAGCGCGGACGAACTCTGGGAGGCGGGGGTCCAGGCGTACAGTGAGGAGAACTGGGAAGATGCGATCCAGATGCTGGAGCAACTTGTTTCTCAGAATCCAGGCCATCCCCAGGCCCCGGAGGCTCAGATGAACATTGCACGCGCATTTGTGGCAAGTGAACAGTACATCACCGCTGCCTCTGAGTTCGAGACGTTCCTTCAGCTCCACCGAAATGACGACCTCGCACCGGAGGCTTCTCTGGGTGTGTGTCAGGCGTATGCGGTGTTGGCACCGCACCCTCAGCGGGACCAGACCTATACCCAGAGGGCAGAGGAGGCATGCGGCCAGACTTGGCTAGAGTTCCCAGGGGTGACCGTGTCTGAAACAGCGGACTCCATCCGTGTCGAGATGGTGAACCTGCTGGCTGAGAGCGAATATGAGGAGGGGCAGTTCTATCGGAACTTCGACATGTACAACTCAGCAATAATGATTTTCGAGAATGTGGTCTCCAGGTACCCTGAGACCAACTGGGCCCCTCGGAGCTTGTTAGGCATTTACCGTTCTTATGTTTCCCTGGAGTGGGTTCCCGAGGCGGAAGAGGCTTCGGCGCGGTTGCTTTCCGGATACCCGGAGTCGGAACCCGCGAGACAGCTCAGGGCTGAGATGGGTGAGGGAAATGAATTTACCCGTGAAGCCGGAGTTGATAGGTAGCGATGGTGTCAGTTGCGGGCGCAATGAGGCTCGGTGTATTCGGAGGCACATTCGACCCGCTGCACACGGGACACCTCATGGTGGCGCAGGAGGTGATCGAGGTTCTCTCGTTGGATCGAGTGCTCTTCGTTCCGGCGCTTCGCTCTCCGCACAAGGCCCATGAACCTACCGCTTCTGCGACCCTTCGCCTGCAGATGGTTAGGAGCGCCATTGAAGGTGATGCGCGCTTCGAGGTTAGTGATCTTGAGATCCGGCGCACGGGTCCGTCGTATACGGTTGAAACGCTGCGGGCGATTGCCGTACAGCGACCCGGAACCCAACTCGCGTTGATCCTCGGGGCAGACCAGTGGGCTGAGTTCGGCCAGTGGTATGAGCCCAGGGAGATCGCTTCGATCGCGAAACTAGCCCTCATCACTAGAACCGGGGATTACCCTCCGGATTTGGATTCAGGATTTACCGATGGGCCCCCACCCCCAACTACGGTGGTCTCAGTGACCCGCATTGATCTTTCGGCCACCCTTATCCGGAGTCGAGTCAGTGAGGGGCTCTCGGTCCGGTACCTCGTTCCTGAGTCTGTCAGACGGATCATCGAAGCCAACAATCTGTACCTTAACGGAGTTTGAGGACGATCCCGCGGGGAGGCTCCGCTCAACCGGGCTGAATCATAAAAGCCATGGATATCAAAGGTGCTATCAAGAAGGTTATCGGCTCCCAGCATGAGAGGGAGGTTCGTAAGCTCCAGCCCCTAGTAGATGAGATAAACGGGCTGTGCGAAGAGCTCGCAGAACTATCCGATGAGGAGTTTAAGGCCAAGACTACAGAGTTTCGGGAGTACATTTCTGAGCAGGTTGGATCGACGGAGGATCAGATCCGAGAGTTGCGTGCCGAAAAGGCCTGCTCCACCTCGGTCGTGGAACGAGAAGCCCTTTCCGTGAGACTCCAAGACCTCGACGTGGAACTGTCCGAACAGCTGGATGAGGCTCTCGACGACCTTCTTCCAGAGGCATTCGCGGTCGTCAAGGAGACGTGCCGCCGGCTCGTGGGCACAGAACTCATCGTAACCGGGCAGAAGCTCACCTGGGACATGATCCCCTACGATGTGCAAATCGTAGGGGCGATTTCGCTGCACGGGGGCACCGCAGACGAGATGGCGACCGGGGAGGGGAAGACACTCGCGGCGACTATGCCGATCTATCTGAACGCACTGGCAGGGCGTGGTGTCCACCTCATCACCGTGAACTCTTACCTCGCCCAGCGGGATGCGGCATGGATGG
Source organism: uncultured Gemmatimonadaceae bacterium (assembly GCA_964546115.1). Classification (GTDB taxonomy): domain Bacteria; phylum Gemmatimonadota; class Gemmatimonadetes; order Longimicrobiales; family Gaopeijiaceae; genus JAAXGI01. The sequence continues at coordinate 4,174 of CAZJIM010000019.1, forward strand.
GTGCGATCTACAGTTTTCTCGGGATGGAGGTGGGGGTGATCGATCTCCATCAGCCAGGCACCGAGGAACGCCGGCAGGCGTACCAGGCCGACATCACCTACGGAACCAATAATGAGTTCGGGTTCGACTACCTACGTGACAACATGGTGCACTCGCTGGAGCGACGGGTTCAGAGGGGACACTACTACGCGATTATCGACGAGGTGGATTCCATCCTCATCGATGAGGCCCGCACCCCTCTCATCATTTCCGGCCCCGTGAGTCGAGACACCCAGAGCAGTTATAAGGAGTGTCGTCCGCTTGTCGACAAGCTCTATCGTGAGCAGATGAACATCGCTTCCAAGCTGATCTCTGAGGCGGAGAAGGGCCTGGAAGAGGGCGACGAGTGGACTGCGGCTCAGAACCTTCTTGCCGTAAAGAGAGGCACACCGAAGCACAAGCGGCTTATGAAGATGTTCGCCGACGACCCGTCGATCCAGAAGATGGTCCAGAAGGCGGAAGCGGACCTCATGCGAGAGAAGCGCCTCCATGAACTAGACGAAAGCCTTCTCTTCGCAATGGACGAAAAGGGGCACAACGTGCACCTGTCAGACCGCGGGATCGACAAGTTGAGCCCGCGTGATCCGGACGCATTTCTCATCCCGGATCTTTCAGAGGTCATTGGCGAGATCGAGGAGGATGACGACCTCGGGGAAGAGGCCAAGAGTGAGCGGATCCAGGAGCTGGAGAGGGAATATGCGGGGAAGAGCGAGCGAATGCACGTGATCCACCAGCTCCTGAAGGCCTATGCACTCTTCCAGAAGGATGAGCAGTACATCATCGGTGAGGACGGCCAAGTCGTGATCGTTGACGAATTTACTGGGCGTCAGATGGCCGGTCGCCGGTGGAGCGACGGACTCCATCAGGCGGTTGAGGCTAAGGAGGGAGTCGAGGTCAGAGGTGAGACACAGACACTCGCCACGATCACGATCCAGAACTACTTCCGGATGTACGACAAGCTATCCGGGATGACCGGTACAGCGGAGACCGAGGAAAACGAGTTCCACCAGATCTATAATCTAGACGTTCTCGTGATCCCAACGAACCGTCAGGTGGTCCGGGAAGACTGGAATGACCTCATCTTCAAGACGAAGAGAGAGAAGTACAATGCCCTCATAGACGAAATTGAACGCTGTCAGAAGATGGGGCTGCCGGTCCTGGTAGGAACTACGAATGTGGATGTCTCGGAGACGCTTTCCCGCATGCTCAAACGGAGAGGGACTCCTCACAACGTCCTAAACGCTAAACAGCATCGCCGCGAAGCGGACATCGTGGCTGAGGCAGGTCAGCCAGGGGCGGTTACGATCGCAACGAATATGGCAGGGCGTGGTACCGACATTAAGCTCGGTGCGGGTGTCACTGAGCCCCGAACCGTTGGTTGGGCGCGGGCCAGGGGGCTAGATCTCGGCGAGCTTGCTTCTGTAGATCCCAACCGATGGGAGGATCTTTCGGAGAAGTCGGATGGCCACTTGATCGAAGTGGGTGGGCTCCACATCCTGGGTTCAGAGCGACATGAATCTCGCAGGATCGACCGACAGCTTCGGGGAAGGGCGGGTCGTCAGGGAGACCCGGGAGCGACCCAATTCTTCCTCTCTCTGGAAGATGATCTAATGAGGCTCTTCGGCTCGGACCGCATAGCCAGTGCAATGGAGAAGTGGGGCGCGGAAGAAGGGGAGGTCATCACTCACGGCTTGGTTACCAAGTCCATCGAGCGCGCCCAGAAAAGGGTCGAGGGGAATAACTTCGAGGCACGAAAGAGGCTCCTTGACTACGACGATGTGATGAACCAGCAGCGGGAAGTTATCTACGACCTTAGGCTCTTCGCACTTGAGGGAGGCGAAGATCTTAAGGGGGAAATCTGGGAAATGGTCGAGATGGCTGTCACCGACCTCGTCGAAGAATATACTGCCGCTGAAGGCCACCACGAGAGTTGGGAACTCCATGTGCTTCGTCGTCGGCTTCTCATGGACTTCTTTGTCCACGTCGACAACCTGCCCGAAACCGAAGAGAACGAGCGCGATTTCGTCGATCATGAGGAGGTCCTGGAGGTGGTCTTGCCCGCCGCCCGCGAGCAGTTTGAGCGGAAGGCGGAAAGCTTCGGCGAACATGCAGAGAAGTTCGAAAGCTGGCTTCTCCTCTCAGTCATCGACGACAAGTGGAAGGACCACTTGTATGATCTAGACTCCCTCAAAGCCTCGATTAGTTTTCGCGGTTGGGGCCAAAAAGACCCGTTGGTCGAGTACAAGAAAGAGGCCTATGACATGTTCGTAGACCTCATTAAGGACATCCGTCGTAACGTGACGAGTTTGTTCTACCGTGCTCAGTTGGGGCAGCCGCAGGCTCAGCGAACTCGCCAGCCTCAGCGTCTTCAGTACAGTGGCCCACAGGAAATCTCAGGGGTTGGAGTCGGGGCCCCACCAGTGGTACGTAGTGAGCCTCAGAGAGCTGGTGTTCGTCTGGATCCCGTGGGTGTATCCGCGACGGCAAGAGCGCGGGGTCCTGAGCTAGGCCGCCCTCAGACCAACCGTGGCGAGGAACGGTCGAGAGCGCCCATCACGGCGAGGGATGAACCGGGGCGAAACGACCCGTGTCCGTGCGGTAGCGGGAAGAAGTACAAGAAGTGTCATGGTCGCGTGGCCTAGGAAATCCCTACGCAAACCTGGTGGGCTTCGCGCAGGAGTCTCTTGTGCAGAGGTTTCGTAGTCCACCTGCTCCGCTGCTGATAGGAAATCCTAACATGCCGGCATGTTAGGATTTTCCTTCGGTGTACCGCTCTGAGAAGTCGGTGTGGGTCTAATGAGCTCAGCTGGAGTCGCTTTCAATCAGCGGCTTGACCAATCCTTAGGGGAGTGGGCGTCAGCGAAAAAGACCGTCATCCTCCACCCCTCATGGGGCTCGATGGTGAGGAGGACTGACCCCGGGAGCGCCCGCGACTTATAGTCTTGATCACGGACCTCGGGTCACCGACTTCATCAATATCTACTCGAGCGATCGAATCTGAACGTTCCGAAATCTTACCGTGCCCGCGCCGTATTGAAGTGCAATAGGTCCTTGGGAAAATTGATCATCTGTGACATCGACAGTCTGAGTGCCATTCAGTGTAAGGACAAGACGTGAGCCCTGAGCCCTGATTTCATAAGTGTTCCATTGATTCGCAGTGTTGATGACACTGCTCGGTGCTGCCACGTTGACGATTCCCCCGGTTGCGTACGTTGGGTCGGGTCGCGTATCGAAAATATTGACTTCATAAGAGTTGCCAGCGGTAATATTATCGGGATCCGCGCAACGTATGAAAACACCGCTATTGGCAGGCTCATCGACCCAGAACTCCACCGTCATTTCGAAATCCCCATACGAGTCCTCTGTTACGAGGAATCCACTACCACTGTCAGCGGAAACGGTGCCGTCGGTCAACTCCCAATTAGCGTTACCGACCTCCCTCCAGCCATCAAGACTAGAACCGTCGAATAAAGTTGTCCATCCGGCGCTGCAAGAGCTCACAAGGCTGAGCAGTAAGAGACTTGGAGCAACCAAGAACAAGTGTTTCATAGAGACCTCCAGCGTAGTGCATGTGTATTTGAATTTCGAGCCCCACCCCACGTCTGAGTTGCTGGGATATATCCTAACGTGCAGGCTGAGTCAGCGGCACGCAATCACATAGGGATTGGATCCTACATCCTGACATCCAGGTGTGTCCAATTTGTGTCCCGGAAAGCGGCGGTACCTCAGCCTAGAACCCGCTTCAGGGCGTCTGGTCAATGGTGGCTGTCGATCCCGGAGATGGTTCAACGGTCATCGACCCGTCCCAGCCGCCCCAGAACGCCACTCCTCCGTTTTAGATTTGACGGGGCCTGATTTGTCCTGGGGATTCCCAACAAGGAGCGCGATAGTGAGGTCTCCTGGCGAGGGCAAGCCCGGATGTTCTAGCCCCAAGCAGATGCTGGGATCTATGTGGTCTGCGGTTGGTTGGTGTTCGAAATCACGGGCTTCGGGTTGCTTGTAGTCGGCTTTCTGGTTGTATTTGCCACCGCACCGAGGGACGAGTCACGCGTCGATCCGTGTCCGTTCTTCCCTCTCATCCAACTGGAAGATCCAGGAGAATCATCAATGGCTTCAATCACTCTGAGCGAGGCCCGCTCGATCATTTCCAAGACATTTGCCCGTGCCCGGGAGCTGGATCTCAAGCCTCTCTCGGTGTGTGTGCTGGATGCGGGTGGTCACCTAAAGGCGTTCGAGCGCGAGGATGGTGCGTCCAACCTCCGTTTCCAGATTGCCCATGGAAAAGCATTCGGGGCGATCGGCATGGGTCTGGGCTCGCGAGCGCTCATGAACCGAGCTGAGAGCCAGGCCTATTTCGTTCTTGCGGCTAACGGTGCTTTTGACGGTAGGCTTGTCCCAGTGCCCGGTGGAGTTCTAGTCAAGGACGGAAGCGGTGCCATCATCGGTGCTGTGGGCGTTACCGGTGACACGTCGGATAATGACGAGGCCGCAGCAGTGCCGGCCATCGAAGCCGTGGGATACGTTGCGGATCCCGGTTGACGTCGCCGAGTTTTACCCTGACGGCTCCGGCCTTCTGGCCTCGAACCAAGTGCAGAGCGAACCGATGCCTGCGTAGCCCGTGATCCCGACGCCGATTAGACCGATTAGCACGGCTGCAGACATGTGGAAACCAGATATCCACCTCCACCTCGGGCCTAAGCCCCCGGAAGGCTTCTCTTCCTCTAACGCTCGACCTTCTTGTTCCTCAAGGGTTAACCGGTCAACGGCTCCGATCTCACGGAGCACCCTCGTTTGTCGCTCTTGCTCTTCTGGGATTAGCTGGGAAGGTGGTGTGGCAATCAGAAGGCTTATCTCGGCGACTTCCCGGATCTCCAGGCTCCGCTCAGCTAACAGTCGTGCCCGCTTCTCTCGGTCTTCTGAGTTCAAATCGTATGTGTGGATGGCGGAAAGACGTATCAGTTCGAGAGAATCTAGGGTGGTTCGTTCGTTGAGCCAGTTCGTAGCTCTAAGCCTCTGAGTTAGCTCTAGTTCGGTCAGAACTGTCCCGGGTATGGTCGAGGGACTTTTCTCCCTAGGCCTGAGCGTTGAAACCCCCTCCAGAAAGATTGGGAAAACACCAAGCCCCGCTACCGCGAGAGTCAAACTGAGCAATAAGCCCCCAACGCATGCTGCTTCGAGCATGACCAGTTGGCCAACGTGCAACTGCTGAACCTTCCTCTTCTTCCCCTCTAACCAGTCAGGCAATCCGTATCCCTTCATTCTGGTATCCTGTGAGTTTGTGTCCACAGTCGAGGCCTCTAATTAGGGGCTACTGACGAGCAGGAAGAGAACCACAAGAAAAACGGCGTCATTGGCATGCCCCAAACTGCGGTAACACCCGCGGTGTTAGTCCAACTTCTTCATGGAAGCCGAAGCGCCACTAGTGAGCCGGGAAACGTGCCGCCCCCGACCTGCAACACGATGTGCTGCTGGCCCTCGTGCAAATACGTCATAAGACCGTACTGAATCGGCGCCGGAACTTCGAGGGTCGCCAGCTCTTCGCCTGTCTCCTTGTCGACCGCGTGCAGGAGAGGGTCTCCCCCCCGTCCTTCGCCATAGAGAAGGAGAGTTTCGGTGACCAAGAGGGGCGAGTGCGAGATCTTCCCGGTCCTGGGGAGATCCACTCCCCTAAGAGCGGGATGGTCCTTGATGGATTGGGGTGTATCCCCATTGGGAATCCCCCAGAGGTGCTCCCCCGTGTTCATGTCGATGGCCGTGATTCGTCCGTAGGGGGGCTTGGTGATGGGAATGCCCTGGATGCGGGCCGCCAGATCACCGCCGTGGACCCAGCTCGCCACCGTTTCCCCTGTCGTATAAGAGGCATTGGGATCGTCCACCTCTTCGCCGGGCACCTGGAAGAGGAAGCGGCACTCCTTCCGCGAAGACACGTACAAGATCCCGCTCTCCGGATCCGCTGCAGGAGGCGCAGTCGTTAGTGCAGCGTACCGGGGACACTGGGCTGTGGCGACGATGCCGTCCGGATTCTCGGAGTGGATGATAGGTGTGAAGATGGGACCGAGCTGCATGTCGCTCACGTACTCCAGGGCCTCCCGCCGAAGTTCCGGCGTAAAGTCGATGAGGTCGTCTTCCGTGATCCCTTGCATCTCGAACGGTGCGGGACGGGTTGGAAACGGTTGAGTTAGAGACGTTTGCTCTCCTGGGACCGGCGATCCGGGCGCCGGCCGTTCCTCGATGGGCCAGATCGGCTCCCCCGTTTCACGGTTCAAGGCATAGAGAAACCCGTTCTTCGAGGCCTCCATCAAGCCAGGAACTGGCTCCCCATCCACCATCAGGTCCAGTAGAACCGGGCCGTGGGGATTGTCGTAATTCCAGATGTCATGGTGGACCGTCTGATAGTGCCAGACCCGTTCTCCAGTCTCCACGTCCAGGGCGAGGATGCTGGTTGCGAATAGGTTGTCGCCAGGATGGAAGCCTCCCCAGAAGTCGTTGCTCGGCGGATCCGTGGGGATGAAGACCAGGCCTCGCTCGGGATCGGCGGACATGGGCGCCCAGGAGGAAAGGTTGCCTGTGTAGGACCAGGCGTCACTCTCCCAAGTGTCATGGCCGAACTCACCTGGTTGCGGAATGACGTTGAACTTCCACTTGTGCTCTCCGGTTCGGGCATCATAGGCCAGAATGTCGCCGGGGACGTTTTCTATCCGTGTCTGACGGTAGCCTTGCTCGTGGGAGTTTCCCACCACCACCACGCCGTTGACGACGATGGGGGGCGAGGAATTCGTGATGTAGCCGATCTCGGGCGGGATCCCTCTCTCCACGTCGTAGGGATGCCCGAGGTCGGCCAGCAGATCAACTGTTCCCGTTTCCGAAAAGCCATCGATGGGCACGCCCGTACCCCAGTCCTGGAGGGGGCGCCCGGTTTCGGCATCGAGTGCGTGAAGGAAGAAGCCGGGCGTGACTACGTAGATTACTCCGCGACCGTTGATCTGGCTGTAGGCCAAGCCCTTTCCGTAGTTCTGACGCATGGAGCGTTCCCACCGCTCCGTCGGTGGCTCGCGGAACGACCAAATCGTTTCACCGGTGCCCGGATCGATAGCGACCACCTGCCTTCGAGACCCGACGACGGTAAAAAGCCTTCCTTCAGCATAGATGGGCATGGACCGCATCAGGGGATCGGGTCGGGAACTGAAGTTGTCTCCCCGCCAAATCCACGCGACCTCAAGGCCATCGAAGTTGTCGGAGTTGATCTGGTCCAGGGGCGAATACCTCGTATTGGAAGCATCTGCACCTATGTAAGTCCAATTCTCATCATTGTTTGTACGATTCTGAGCGTCGGATGCCGATGGTGCTGTCAGTAGTCCGCATGCGAGAATCCACGCGCTGCGGCTTATTCCCAGTCGGATCTGCCTCATAGGACACCTCAGAGGATTGTAGGAGCGGTCTAGCCATGATGTCGTTTGAAAAGGGGTGCAGCAAGAACCGTGGAACTAGTCGCTGCTGTGGGACGATTTCTCGAACCACTACAAAGAAACCGCACCCCTGAAACAGGAGTGGTCAGAAGATTTTGCTTCGAAGGTCCATCGTGAACCAGTCTTTTCCTTGCTGCATCCTTGGTCAAACAACATGTTGGCCAGGTCTTAGGTTTGCCAACGAAGGAGCAGGAGTAATGATGAAAAGAGAGAAGCACGGTTTCGGACTCTCCTTGCTCAGGCCCTGGATGGCTGTGGCCCTGGGCATCCTCATGGCCCTGCCATGGCACGGTGCTGCCCAGAGTTACCAAGCCCCGCAGGGGACCGATCAAGGAGAGTGGCGCTATATCGGTGGGAACGCCGGGCACACCCGATCCTCGCCGCTGGACCAGGTCAACGCGTCGAATTTTGAAGATCTAGAAGTCGAGTGGATCTGGAGAGGGGATAGCTTCGGGGTCCTCTTGGCCCGCCCCACACCCCTCTACGTGGACGGGGTTCTTTACACCATAGCTGGTGATCGCCGGAGCGTGGTGGCAATCGATGCCGGCACGGGCGTCATTATCTGGAGCTTCAGGGAGCCGGACACTTTCCGGTGGGAGCATTCCATGCGGGCCAACAATGGAAAGGGGGTTGCCTACGCTGATGTGGATGGCAGGGGCGTGATCTTCAGCATCAGCCCGGCCCGCTTCCTCTGGGCTCTGGACGCCAAGACGGGCCGCCCTCTGGAGAACTGGGGGAGGCCGGTGGTAATCGAAGGTTTTCCCCAGACCGGGGTGGTAGACGCCCTGGAAGATCAGGCCCGGGGCTGGGGGCCTTGGGAGAGCCTCAACCAGCCGTGGAATCCGTACCAGGGGATCCCGCTTGAGCTCGGTTATGCTACCGCGTCTTCTCCTCCGATTGTGGTCAATGGCGTGGTGATCGTGGGGACGTCCCACGAGAACGGTCAGAACCAGAGTCGGATCGAGAATATCCCCGGTGACATAGTGGCCTACGATGCTCTGACCGGTGAGCACCTCTGGAAGTTCCATGTGATCCCTCGGCCGGGCGAATTCGGCCATGATACCTGGGAGAGCGATGCTTGGGCCTGGTCAGGTAATATCGGCTCGTGGGCGCCGATGTCCGCTGATCCGGAACGAGGGATTGTGTACATCCCGACAAAGGGCGGAACGATAGACTACTCCGCTGGCTGGCGTCCCGGGGACAACCTGTTCGGTACCAGCGTCATTGCTCTAGACGTGCAGACGGGTGAACGCATTTGGCATTTTCAGTTCGTGCATCATGATATCTGGAACTACGACACTCCCACGGCTCCGGTTCTCCTGGATGTGACAGTGGACGGGCAGAGGATTCCGGGCGTGTTTCAGGCCACCAAGCAGTCAATGATCTACGCCTTCAACCGGGAGACGGGCGAGCCCATTTGGCCTATCGAGGAGCGGCCCGTGCCCCCTTCGGAGATTCCTGGAGACCAGCTGTCGCTCACCCAACCCTTCCCCACCAAACCGGCGCCGTACGATTTACAGGGGCTCACCGTAGACGACCTCATCGACTTCACGCCCGAGTTGCGGCGAGCGGCACTGGAGATAGCCGCGGATTATCAGTTAGGGCCGCTCTTCAATCCTCCCACCTACCGGGACAATCCCGATGGCTTGGTGGGCTCGATCTGGTGCCCCGGTGAGTTGGGTGGTACGAATATCAGCGGTCCACCAGCAGCGGACCCTCAAACGGGAGTCATCTACGTCGTCTCACGGACGAACTGTGCGACACGGACTGTCGGGCCGGGAGAAGAGGTAGACGGTGAGCTGACGAGCTGGCAACCGACGGGAAGTACCATCCCTGATTATGCCCTCTGGACGGGCACCGCAACTGGTATTCCAGGTCCCCAGGGGTTGCCACTAACGAAGCCCCCGTACAGCCGAATTACCGCTATCGACCTGAATAGTGGCGAGCATCTGTGGTGGATTCCCAACGGGGGTACACCAAGGTCTATTCAGGAGCACCCAGCGTTGCGGGGGATGGACATTCCTGCTACGGGAAATCTAACCCACTCTGCCATGATGGTAACGCCGAGCTTGCTCCTCCACACGGCTATTGGTGACGACGGGACTACGCCATTCCTCTACGCTGTGGACAAGGTGACGGGCGAGCGTCTGGGAAGCCTGGAGACACCGGATCTCGGAATGTACGGGATGATGTCCTATATGCATGAGGGACGGCAACGGATCATCCTGCCAGTGCCAGGTGCCCTGGTGGCGCTCAGCCTTCCTTGAGTTTCGGCTCAGACTTGCAGATGGGAGGACAGGACATGACTGAGCTCCAGGAGAATGCGTAGAGCCGTACGCTGGTAGTAGCGCGGGTAGCTACACTGGTGATGCTGCTTGTCTGCTGCAGTGATGCGACTCGACGGGGCGCTCGTTTCGTACGCGTTACATTCATCCGGAGGACTCCTACACTTAGGCAATGAGAGTCTCGCTTTTCGTCACCTGTCTCGGTGATCGCTTCTTCGCCGATGCAGCGGCTGATGCCGTTCGTCTACTCCGTTCCTTGGACATCGAGGTTGACTTCCCCACGGGTCAGACCTGCTGTGGCCAGCCGGCGTGGAACGCCGGTCACGTACCTGAGGCCCGTCGGATGGCCGCTTACACTGCAAAGGTCTTTGCCGACGCGGATCATGTGGTCCTCCCGTCCGGGAGTTGTGCTGCGATGCTGCGTTGCACTTACCCTCATTTGCTCGGGTCTTCGGAACTGGGAGGGCGATCCTACGAGCTCGCTGAGTTCCTTGTAGACGTACTCGGAGTGACCGTTCTTGGTGGTGGCCTAGAGGGACGCCGACTGGCCTATCATCATGGTTGTCATGCGCTCAGAGAGCTCGGAGTGCAAAGCCAGCCCATGCAGCTTCTGACGTCGGCGGGTGCCAGGGTCGTACCGTGGGAGATGGATCAGGAGTGTTGCGGATTCGGTGGGCTCTTTTCGGTGAAGGCTCCTGAGGTCTCCGTTGCCATGGCCGACCGCAAGCTCGATACGCTTCCTAAGGTAGAGACGGTCGTATCGGCGGATGGTGGGTGCCTACTCCACCTGGACGGTCGTGCGCGACGCCGGGGGATGGGGATCCACTTCCGCTCGCTGGCTTCACTCCTGTGGGAGGCTCGCTGTGGAAATCCATAGCCGTGACTATCGTCAGCGAGCTCGACACATCATCCAGGAGACGCCTGAGGTACGGGAGGCCGTAACGGCCGCGACTCAAACCTTCGATGACCATCGACGTACCGCCTTCGACGATCTCGATCGTGATGCCCTGAGGCGGTGGGCCGAGGGGGTCAAGAGCCACGCACTCACGCATCTCGAAGAGTACCTCCAAGAGGCAGAGGCTCGGCTCCTTGAGCGGGGGGTTCAGGTCCACTGGGCTGAGACGGCTTCCGATGTTCACCAGGTCTTTCAACACATCGTGGCTGAACACGGTGTGCGGCGAGCAGTGAAGGCCAAGAGCATGCTCAGCGAAGAGGTTGGGCTAAACCCCTTCCTGGAGGCCTGTGGCGTGGAACTGTTTGAGACCGATCTCGGGGAGTACATCATCCAGCTCTTGGGTGAGTCGCCGAGCCACATTGTTGGCCCTGCGATCCACAGAAGCCTCAAGGATGTCCAGGGACTTTTCCACGACCGGCTCGGCACCCCATTCGATGCGTCACCGGAGGAGCTTGCAAAAGCTGCTCGACGGGTTCTACGTGATGCGTTTGTCACCGCCGAACTCGGGATTAGCGGGGGCAATTTCCTGGTTGCAGAGACCGGATCGATCGCCCTCATTGAAAACGAGGGCAATATTCGGATGTCGACCTCCCTTCCGCGGATCCACGTCGCCCTGGTCGGGATCGAGAAAGTGCTCCCCCGTTGGGCTGATCTCCCGACCTTCCTCCAGGTCACTTCCAAGTCGGCGACTGGTCAGCCAGTGGGGACTTTCGTCTCGATCATCCAGGGCCCTGGATGTTTGGTTGGCCAGGAGCCGGATGGGCCGGAGGAGCTCCACGTCATTTTGGTCGATAACGGACGCACGCGCCTGTTGGCAGATTCTGAGGCGTGGGAGGCCCTCCGATGCGTGCGTTGCGGAGCGTGTCTGAACGTTTGCCCCGTGTATCGGCAAACGGGTGGGCACGCGTACGGCTACGTTTACTCCGGGCCGATTGGCGCGATCATTGGCCCGGGGCTGGTCGGATTGGGGGAAACTGTTCCACTGCCCTTCGCATCCTCGCTTTGCGGCGCATGCGAGGAAGTATGCCCAGTTCGCATCCCGATACCGGACCTCCTTCACATCTGGCGCCAGCGGGCGGTCGAGCGTGGACTGACCAATGGTGCCGAGCGTTCGATATTGGACCTCTGGGCTTCAGCCGCGACGCATCCTCGACTCTTCGGGTGGGGGGAGAAGCTGATGGCAATTCTCCCGGAATGGATCTCGCGGCACCTCCCGATGCTCCGTGATTGGAGCTCCGGCCGAGAGTTGCCTGTTGTAGAGGGTCGAACCTTCCGGGAGCTTTGGGAGGAGGGGATCGAGTGAGCCAAGAAGCCAGGAAGCGTATTCTGAGCCGTGTCAGAGATGCGAACCGGGACCGCGAAACCGTAGCCCACCCTGGGCCGCTTCCAGAGGCTGTTGAGCCGCCGGTGCCCTTTGGCGAGGCAGGCCGGATTGACCCAGTGAGTGCCTTTGAGGATCGTTTTCGGGCCGCTGGAGGTGAGGTCGTACGGCTTTTTGAGGAGGGCTCGGCGCAAAAATGGTTGAAAGAGTTTGCGAGCGAGTTCGAGAGCGTGGCCATCTGTATTGGTGTGCCCGATGACTTGCAGCCACATCTGCCCGCGGCCCCGCCATCGGATGCGGCACTAGGGGTCTCAGTGGCAATGGGAGCCGCGGCTCAGACCGGGTCCCTTCTTCTTTCCTCTAGGGAAGGCCACCAGTCGCAACTCCTTCCTCCCGTCCACCTCGTTTGGCTCCGAACCCAAGATGTGCATGGGACACTGGGGGATGCTCTAGAAGGTAGGCGTGAGAATCTCCCCGCCATCCTCGCCCTTCACTCAGGCCCGAGTAAGTCCGCTGACATAGGTCAAATGATTGTTACCGGAGTCCACGGTCCCGGCCGGATCATCGCTGCAATCGTTGGGCCGGAGATGGGGACCGGGGTCTAGCAAGGGAGACGAGAGGTTGTCACTGTCCCACATGGCTGGAGGCGCCCCACTCCTCAGTTTTTCCCGATGCGTCGCCTCCAATCGGCCACGGGCCGGCCGATAACTTTCGGCTGTTCTTCTTGAATGAAGTGCAAGGCTACGCCGAGGTGCATCTGAATCTTGTGCGCCTGCTCCATGAGGAAGGAACGCTCTCCGAGGAGGCGAGATACTATCAGCAGGCTCTTGCCGCATCTCCGATACGTTGCGGTGGCACGGTACAATCTCGGCGTCGTCCTAGAGGACCAAGGGCAGAAGTGGGGGGCGGTCGAAGCCCACCAGTAGGAGATCACCTTTGATCCAGGTTTGTCCTCGGCGCACTATAACCTGTCGAGGTTGTACAAGGAGGAAGGAGCCAATTTGGTGGCGATTTGCCGCCTGGCGGAATGCCGGCGGCTCAAGAAGATTGAGTCACAGGTTACGAATGGGTCTTGAGTCACAATGCACCACCTCCACGAGGAATGGTCCAATGACGAAAAGGTATAGCCGCCGTGACAGTCTAAAGCTCATGGGGTCGGCCGTAATAGGGTCACAGGCGCTTGGAAGCGGACAGGCGCTTGCAGCTCCACTCGTCGACCGTCCCGCCATCCGTGACGAGGATATTCGGGGGATTTTCGTCATCCTCGCGACGCCATATACGGTGTCGGGGGAGGTCGACTACGACGACCTGGCAGCACAGGTGGAGTGGCTAGAGGAGGCGGGAGCACATGGTCTCGTTTGGCCGCAGAACTCGAGCGACTATCCGCGTTTGACGACGGAGGAGATCAAGCGGGGGATGGAGGTGCTCGCCCGAGCCAACCGGGGACGGTCAATGACGCTTGTGCTTGGCGTCCAGCAGGATGCGACCTCTGACATGGTGGAGTTGGCCACCTTCGCCGAGATGCTCGCGCCGGATATGATGATTGCGATGCCCCCCAAGGTAGGGAGATCTCTGGACGACTACTGGGAGTACTATACTGCGTTGGCAGGGGTCACCTCCCGGCCCGTCATGATCCAGACGCAGCCCAACCTGCCCGGGGTCGAGTTCGAGATGGACTTCATCCTTGAGTTAGCCAGTCGGTATCCGCATCTAGGTTATGTAAAGGAGGAGGCTCAACCCGTTTTCGATCGCATTTCTGGTCTCGTTGGTAGGCCGCAGATTCAGCGCGTGTTTTCAGCGATGCGCGGCCGCTATTTCGCCTACGATCTGCGCTTGGGGGTAGATGGACTGGTGAGCGGCATGTCGATGTACGCGGACGTCTTCGTGCGGATGTGGGTGGCGCACGTCGCTGAAAATTGGGATGAAGTTCGGGACATCCATGGGAAGCTGCTCGTCATGCTTGCTTCGGAGCAGGCGATCCCCGGTGCGGGCCGCTATTTGCTCCAGCGACGGGGAATCTTCAAGACCACGGTGCAGCGTGGTCGTGACTTCCATTTCTCTCCGACGCGGGTCGCCGAAATCGAACACAATTTGGAGGGACTCAAGCCGTATATGATCCGGTTGCCTTCCCGGGGGGCGTAGGGAAAAGATTCCGGCTTGTTTTGGAGCGCTCGGTAGGAACGGCGGGGCCACTTTGGGGTGACGGAACCATATACCACCTGCTATAAACCCATCCGGAAGGAGGAAGAGATGAAGAGCGTGACGGAGGCCAGGGACCTGCACGGGGTCTTCCCTGCGCTCTTCACCCCGCTCCTCGACGACGATCCAGCGCGACTTCGGAACTCGATCGATCATGAGAAGTCCAGGCAGATGATTGACGACCTGATCGCATGCGGAGTGAGCGGAATAGTCCCGGTCGGAACGACGGGACAGAGCCCGACAGTGAGTCACACCCAGCACCTGGAGTTCATTCAGTTCGTGGTGGACTACGTGGACGGAAGAGTGCCTGTGATCGCTGGCGCGGGGTCGAACTGCACGCGCGAGTCGGTGGAGATGATCGCGGCGATCCAACTGGCCTGTGGTGACCTTGCCTGTCTCTGTGTCACTGGGTACTACAACAATCCGCCCCAAGAGGGTTTGGTGCGGCACTACGAAACATTGGCCAGGGAAACCGGAGCAAAACTCCTCATCTACAACATTCCTGGGAGAACGAGTAGTTACCTTGAGCCGGATACGCTCGTGCACCTGGGACACAACCCCAACATCATCGGTTTGAAGCAGGCCGTGGACTTCCGCTCCCCCGGCCGACATAGGGACGATACCGTTCAGGTTATCGAACAATCGTCACCGGACGAGTTCGCGGTGCTGAGCGGTGAGGATGATGGTCTCGTAGATCTCCTTGAATTGGGGGGAGTGGGTATCGTTTCAGCAGCGGGTAACATCCCGGAGGTAGCGCGGGGCTTTCTAGATATCTTCGAGGCATGGCAGAGGCATGACTTTGGCCGCGCAGCAGAACTTCAGAATTCAGTTCTTCCATTGATCGAAGCTGCGTTTCTTCGTAAGAACCCGATTCCGTTAGGGGCGTTCTTCAACTCACCTCTGTACCTTCCCCTCGTCGATCTCGAAGAGACGCGAGATGGAGTCGCGGCACGGGCTCGGGTCATGGAGTTGATCGAGACCGCTGCACCTAGTCTGAGGAAGTACCACCGGGAGTTATGGGTCTAGAAGTAGGTGGAAACTGAAAGCTGCATGCGGTCGAAGCTCCGCCTGCGTACAATAGTCCAATCTTAGAATAGTGTCTTCAGTAGGGCGAAAGTTGATGCCGACGGGGACCTACTTCACAGAGTTGCCATTGCTGTCGGTATCGAAGTCCACAGCATTCACTCGTTCTTCGGCGCTGAGGTAGGACTCGGGCATTGTGGAAACCCATCCCTGTCTTCCTCTTCAGGCTCACTGGTGGGTACCCGGTCCGGGGCTCGACCCGCTGCTCGAGGATGACAATGGAGCCAGGAATAGGAACTCGCGGATCGCTGTTACGTTTCGGGACTGGGGTAACTACCGGTTGATCGCATGCGCCTTCTCATCCGGATCCGGTGGACCTTTCGACATTCGCGTTACCACGAACTGACCCGCCGCCGCGTCCACGGGAGGGAAAACGGTCCGCAGACCCTAGAGAAGGAAAAGGCATGACCGGGACCAACCTAAATGATATCGTGGAGGCAACCAGCGGACCGCAGCCATGGCGCCGGTTTTTCCACGCTGCTACGGGTGTGGTCTTGGCGGGGCTTCTCCTGGGGATACGGCCGACCCGACCCGTAGCGGCCACTTCGCTGGTTACTCTTGCGGCAACACTACTGATCCTTGATGTAGTTCGCCTCTCGGTCCCTCGCCTCAACTTGTTCTTCTTTCGATGGTTCAAAGCGCTGGCATCGCCACGAGAGGCAAAGGGCGTTGCCTCGTCCACCTGGTACACAATCGGAACTGCAGTATGCGCCATCCTGTTCCCAATCGAGTTAGTTGCACCCTCTGTCTTAGTTCTGGCGCTCGCCGATCCCTCTGCCAGTTATCTCGGACAGCGATGGGGGAGACATCCCTTCGGAACAGGTAGTATCGAGGGAACGGGAGTATTTGTCTTAGTATCGGGGGTTGTTCTACTGCCCTTCGTACCCCCCCTCTCGGCTATCTTGGCTACTCTGACGGCGGCCCTCCTCGAGGTTGCCCCGTGGAGGTTAGACGACAACCTAGTGATCCCTCTCGCCGTGGCGACAGTTCTATGGATCACAGGCGCAGGATGACGGGACAATAACCTACTTGATGATTCGAATGGCAACCGGGTATCGGCAGGTCTTGCCCTCATTCGTTCAGATCCCCGCCACGACTGTAAGGACCAAGCACAGGACACCAGCGACCGCGAATAACGGCAAAGTGAGGACAAACCCAGTTTCCAGCGTCAGCACTCTGAGCAAGATCAGCCCAAGGGCGATGCCGGCGAAGGTGATGTCTTGAAGTTCAGCGCCTCCTTGCCCTGATCATCCATAAAGGGCATCTCCTCGCACGTAAGTAGTCAGAATGGCAAGTGGGCCGATGAAGACCCCCAAATCGCCAGCCTACGACAAGACCCATTCTCCGGTGAGGGCCGGCAGATGAGCGAATATCTACCACTGCCGTTCCTCCCTTGGTACCGACAGGAGTGGTCTCGTCAGGTCCTGACACGGAAGCAGATCCGGCGATGACGTTAGGATCTGGAGATGTCTGGTTCACTGGGTATCTCCTCAGACGACGAAACCTCTTTGGTGTGTATCTCACCTCTCCCGTCGTGAAGCAGACTGCTCAGCGCGTGAACCGGAGGTAAGGGGTTGTACGTTCGTTGCGCAGGGTGCCCGCTGCCGGATTTCGGTCAGCAGATATGACAAGTATACTTGTCATAAACGCAGGTTAACATTACATATCATTCTATGAGCCTGCGCATTTTATCTTCCCTTCGCGGAGAACGCGCCACGCGAGGGATGTCCCAGAAGAGGATGGCCGCACTTGCGGGCATCACGCGTCAGAGCTACGGGGCAATCGAGTCAGGTACATCGGTCCCCTCTACTGAGGTAGCGCTTCGTTTGGCGCGAGAGCTCGGTTTGGGAGTGGAGGACTTGTTCCGGCTGCCGGAGGGTCCCCGTGAAACACTCGACGTGGAGGTGATCGGGTCCGGTAGGCCTTGTCACGGCCCTGTCCGGTTGGTTCGAATCGGAGGCAGAGATCTAGGAGTATCACTTCAGCAAACCACTGGCGTAGCGGTCGAGTCTGCAGATGGGATTGGCTCTGAGCTGCCAGACGGTCGGATGCGCGTTCGTCTGTTCACGGAGCGTCCGCCGATCTGCAATCTGGTTGCTCTTGGGTGTGATCCCGCATTCCAGTTTGTCGCTCGTGATCTTCGGCAACGATCCGGGCTTGAGGCGAGCTGGGTTCGCTGCGGAAGTCATGCCGCACTTGCAGGTCTGGCAAAGGGCCATGCGCATGTTGCCGGGATTCACCTCGTGGATCCTGAGACTGGGGAGTACAACGAGAGCTGGATTCGGCAGCACGTTCACTTTCCGTGCACCCGCATTCGTTTCGTCCGGTGGGAGCAATGCCTGATCCTCAGGCCGGGGAATCCCCACGGGGTAGAGGGCGTAGGGGATCTGTCCCGGGGGGGACTGCGCTTTGTGAATCGCGAATTAGGGTCGGGAAGCCGTGCTCTAATCGACATGTGCCTTGAGGCCGAAGGGCTTTCGGGGGATTTGATCCCCGGATACCGGGAGACGATGGTCTCGGGACACATCGCGGTGGCGGAGGCCGTAGCGGGTGGTCTCGCTGACGTCGGGGTTGGCATCCGGGCCGCCGCACTCGCGTTCGGACTGGACACCCTTCCGCTCGCCGAAGAAATGTACGATCTCGTGATTCCCGATCACTTCCTCGAACATCCTGCGGTGCAGGCGCTTCTGGTGGTCCTACGTACGCCATCGCTCCAAGCTCAGGTCGAGGCGCTCGGCGGATACGACGCCGAGGGTATGGGGCTTCCCCCGTGAGTTCCGGTGCTCAGCTCCCCGCACGACGGCCTCGCACCCTGCCGCTCTGGCTCCCGGTGGTGGTTGGGTCCGCGTCCCTTTGGT
>CAZJIM010000019.1:22389-30496 GCA_964546115.1 uncultured Gemmatimonadaceae bacterium
CCATATAGCTTGGACTTGCCAACGCTGTCGGTCGCCGTTGCCGCGAACTTCGCTGAGGCCCACGGAGAACTTGTGCTGCGATTCGAACTGGCCACGGGAGCACGAGTGGTTTCCAGCAAAGGGGCAACCGGTGGGCTCTACGCCCAGATTCGAAACGGAGCTCCCTTCGACATTTTCCTAGCAGCGGATGCCATGCGCCCGCGGCTTCTGGAGGAAGAAGGGCTTGGGGTCCCGGGGACGCGCTTCACCTACGCAACCGGTCGCCTGGCGCTCTATGGACCCGGATTGGACTCAGTGCGCTCGGGTGGCACCGATCTAAGCTCAGTGGGTGTTACCAATCTGGCGATCGCGAACCCCCGGACCGCTCCTTACGGAGTAGCGGCTGAGGCGGTGTTGGGTCGTGTGGGCTTGAATCCCACGGTTCGCTCCCGGATTGTTCGGGGCGCAAACGTTGGCCAAACCCTGCAGTTCGTGCGTTCGGGCGCCGCTGAGTTAGGGTTTGTCGCCCTCTCTCAGGTCGTCGGTGAACCCGAGTACTCGTATTGGCTTGTGCCTTCCGAGTACCATGCTCCACTATTGCAGGACGCCCTCCTCCTCCAAGCTGGGGAGGAGAACCCGGTTGCACGGGACTACTTGGCGTTCCTGAGAAGTGATGAGGCCAAGCGTGTAATCGAGTCCTTCGGGTACGAGATCGGGCTGCGCTCCGATCCGTGAATCCTTTCTCCCCGGCTGATTGGGTGGCCATCGTCCTAACCCTTCGCCTGGCGGCTGTGACGACCGCCTTACTGCTAGTATTTGGGACCCCTCTCGCGTGGTGGCTGGCCCGCACCCGGTCCGCCTTCCGGGGCGTTGTCGAGACGGTTACTTCTCTTCCACTCGTTCTGCCGCCTACGGTGCTCGGGTTCTATCTTCTGATCCTCCTCGGACCTGCCGGTCCGATCGGTTCCTGGTGGGAGAGAGTCGGTGGTGATCGCCTCGTATTTTCCTTTCCGGGGCTTGTAATCGGCTCTGTCCTCTTTTCACTTCCGTTTGCCATTCAGCCATTGCATAACGCCTTCCGCGGGATCGGCGACCGGCCGCTTGAAGTGGCGGCTACTCTAGGAGCTTCGTCTATCGACCGGTTCCTCACCGTTGCGGTTCCGCTGGCCCGACCCGGATTTCTGACTGCGGCGACACTGAGTTTTGCCCACACCGTGGGTGAGTTCGGGGTCGTCCTGATGGTGGGGGGGAACATCCCCGGTCGGACGCAGGTCGTCTCGATTGCGATCTTCGACCATGTGGAGGCAATGGAATACGGATCTGCCCATGCCCTCTCTCTTGGGATGCTCGTCTTCTCGTTTCTGGTGCTCGGAACGATCTACACCTTCAATCGCCGATTCGAGGCACCCCGGCTCTGATGAATCTCGAGGCTCGGCTTCAGCTAAAGCGCGATCAGTTCGAGATGAGCCTTGATCTTGACCTCCCTGGGCGAGGCGTGAGCGCGGTGTTCGGCCCATCGGGGTCCGGAAAGACCACCTTTCTCCGCTGCCTCGCCGGTCTGGAGCCGGCCGCTCAGGGTGTGGTTCGTCTTGGAGATGACTTTTGGCAGGACGAAGAAACACAGGCATTTGTGCCCCCACATCAGCGCCGCGTGGGCTTTGTCTTTCAGGACGCGAACCTCTTTCCGCACCTCGGGGTGCGGGGGAACCTCGAGTACGCTTCCCGGAGGGCCATAGATCGTCGGATTTCTCTCGCTGATGCCGTGGAGTGGCTGGGGCTTGCCCACCTTCTTGATCGAGGAACTAGGGATCTCTCCGGGGGTGAGCGGCAGAGGGTGGCCATTGCGCGGGCCCTACTCTCGAGCCCGCGGCTCCTACTCATGGATGAGCCACTCTCATCCCTGGACGAAATAAGCCGTCAGGAAATCCTCCCCTATATTCTAGCGCTTCCGGAGTGGCTTTCGATCCCTATCGTTTATGTCAGTCACTCTCTACAGGAGGTGCTGCGGGTAGCAGATCACATGGTGTGGTTAGTGACAGGGAGGGTAAAACGGACAGGGCTTCCGGAGGAAGTCATTAGGGATGAGGGCTTCTCGAAATGGCAGGGCGACGAGGCATCCGTTGTAATCTCGGCCACGGTTTCAGGACACGATGATGCACACTACCTCACCCGCCTGGCAGGCCCATGGGGACCGATCTACTGTCGGCGTTATCGCGGTGGTGGGGGAAAGGATGTGCGGGTTCAGATTCGCGCTCGTGACGTGAGTCTGAGCCTCGACTCGGAGGCCCGGAGCAGTATCCTGAATGAATTCGAGATGAGGGTATCTCGGGTCATCGATAGTGCAGAGGGAGAGGTGCTCATCGAGCTGTCACAGGTTGGGGGCACTGCCACTCTACTGGCTAGAATCACGGCGTTCTCCCGAGAGAGGTTGGAGATCGAGGTCGGATGCTCCGTATATGCGAGGGTGAAGTCCGTTGCTATAATCGAATAGGGAGCCGCGCGAGTGAGCGCGGAGAAGCCTCTCGGGCTCTTGCCCGATACACCTGACTGCCGTATGGTGCCGCCCTTTCCTGATTGGCGGTGGAAGCCAGCGATGAAGCTCCGACTGCGTGTGACGCGGGCACTAGTTCTGCTTGTGGCTCTCCTGGGATTATTCACGCATCATGTGTATTCGGAGGACTCCGTCACGGACACCCTCCTCGGAGCAGGTGGCCTCATACTCCTGGTCATCGCTGCGGGGGGAAGAATCTGGGCCGGCGCCTATGTCACGGGAAGAAAGAACCGTACTCTAGTCACCGACGGGCCCTTCTGGCTCGTTCGCAACCCTCTGTACGTCTTCAGTTTCCTAGGGTTCGTGGGAGCGGGCCTCTCGTTTGAGTCGCTCACACTTGCGGCGGTCTTCGGGGCAACCTTCTTTGTGGCCCATTGGCCGACAATCCGTACCGAAGAGAGGATCCTGGAGGGACTGTTCGGCCAGGCATATCGTAGGTATTGCAGCCGGGTACCTCGCTTCATTCCCGTACTCCGGAGGCCTCACGCGGGCGGTGTCTTGGACCTTGATATCGTAGGCTTCGTCAGAACAGTGGTCGAGTCCATGGCGATCCCGCTGGTCTTCGTCTTGGCGGAGTTGGCGGAGTGGGCAAAGCTCAACGAACTGCTGCCGGTGCTGGTCCGGCTTCCGTGAGGATCTCGATTCCGCCTGGACGCGAATGCCTTGGGCCGTTATGGATCGCGAGCAAGATGCCCAGAGTCATTCCCGTCTTCCTCGGAGACACTGTGAAGTACTTGATCCTCCTTACCATGATCCTCACGCTGGCCGGTCGAAGGGGTACGCTAGGGACTACATTCCCGTCGCCCTCCTTTCTTCCATTCATTGAGGTGGAACCCCACGACTAGGAGTGTACCGGAGGGGTTGTCGCCTCCGGACCGGCAACCAACAGGCAGAGCCCAGAGGCTAGCGGACGGAGAGGCCGGGTTATCTTATCGGACCGAAGAGATATCTACAGGAGTTGATCGTGAGTCAGGATTCAGAAAAGAAGTCGGTGGATCGGTCCAGGGTTTGGAGGGAGTCCCGTGCCCTCATCTGGTCTCATCGCCGGTCTCTCACTGTTGGTATGACCCTGATGGTCGTGAACCGACTGGCAGCACTTGTTTTGCCGGCATCGTCCGGTTTTCTCATCGATGAGGTTGTTGGCAATGGACGAGCGGATCTCCTGATATCGCTCGCGGTTGCGGTTGGACTAGCGACGCTCCTGCAGGCTGGTACTTCGTTCGGGCTCTCACAGGTCGTGAGTGTGGCAGCCCAACGGGCGATCGCTAACATGCGACGTCGGGTACAGGCCCACGTGTTGCGGCTTCCTGTCTCCTACTTCGACCGAACGAAGTCAGGAGTCCTGATCTCTCGGATCATGACTGACGCCGAAGGAATCAGGAACCTCGTAGGTACGGGACTCGTTCAGTTGACCGGTGGGCTCTTTACGGCGGTGATCGCCCTCGGGGTCCTCTTCTACCTGAATGCGTTGCTGACACTGGCCGCCATCCTGATTTTGGGAACCTTTGCAGCGACGATGTCGTTTTCGTTCAGCCGACTTCGGCCGGTGTTCAGAGAGCGAGGTGAGTTGAGGGCGCAGGTTACCGGCCGGCTCGGTGAGGGTTTGGGAGGGATCCGCGTCGTGAAGACATATGTCTCCGAGCGCCGCGAGGAAAGAATCTTCACGAAGGGTGTCCATCGGTTACTCCGCAACATCGCGACGACGATCACCGGGACCTCCGCGGTGACTGCATTCTCGACACTCTGTGTGGGGTCGGTGGGAGTTGTAATCATTTCGGTCGGCGGAGGTGCGATCCTGAATGGGTCGATGACGTTGGGCGACCTCGTCATGTACATATTCTTCGTTGGTCTCATGGCAGCTCCGTTGGTGCAGATGGCTAACATTGGGACTCAGATCACTGAGGCCTTCGCGGGTCTGGATAGGATCAGGGAGATTCTTGATCTGCCGGGGGAGGATGAAGGCGATGCCGGCCGGGAGCGAGTGGATGTGATTGAGGGGGAAGTGAAGTTCCAGGGAGTGACCTTCGGCTACGAAGAGCATGTCCCGGTCTTGAGGGATATCGATCTCCATGCCCTAGCTGGCACTACAACGGCACTGGTCGGACCCAGCGGCGCGGGGAAGAGCACACTGATGGGTCTTGTGATGGCGTTTCACCACCCAAAGGAGGGGCGGATCATCGTCGACGGGCGGGATTTGACCCAGCTCAAATTATCGGAGTTTCGACGCCATCTGGGCGTGGTCCTACAGGACAACTTCCTCTTTGATGGAACGATTCGGGACAACATCGGATTTGCTTTACCTGGGGCGACAGAGACGGACATCAAGGAAGCCGCACGGATTGCGAACTGCCATGAGTTCATTGATCGGTTCGAAGTGGGTTACGATACCATTGTCGGGGAACGCGGCGTGAAGCTGTCAGGTGGTCAGCGTCAGCGGGTGGCGATCGCGAGGGCGATTCTGGCGGACCCTCGGATCCTCATTCTGGATGAGGCCACGAGCAGCCTTGACTCGGAGAGTGAGGCTCTGATTCAGGAGGGACTCCGTCGCCTCCGGCGTGGCCGCACTACCTTTGTAATTGCCCATCGACTCTCGACCATCCGGAGCGCAGACCAGATTCTGGTTCTGGAAGATGGCCGAATTGTGGAGAGGGGAACCCATGTGGAGCTGATGGAGCAGGACGGGCTCTACAGAAGGTTGTACGAGCGGCAGCACGGAATCGCCTCTAACACCTACGTAAATCCAGGTGAAGAGCTTAGACCGGTGTCGGACCTTGTGTCTAGTCCGAGTGACGACTTTTTGAAAGGCTGACCGCTTACCCTCTCGGGCCGGGTGGTCTCACATCCATCCTCCGTCGAAACGTTCCTGGCGCGGCGGTCCAAGCACTCTGCTTTCCCTCCAGTTGGTTTGCATAAAATTGCGAACTGGAGTAAGTGAAATCTGTGTCTACCTCACGTGCGAAGCGCTCAAGGACTGTCTCCTAGATCTCCTCCGCCAGGCCCCGATGCTGGCGTACAGGACAGGGATATGAACCAGAGGGTGAGGACGCCGCTGCTGTCCTTGACACTGGTGTACACCTTCTATGAGAGAGTTAGGTAGAAGATCAGGAATTTTCTGGCCGCGTTGCTCGTGCGGTGCGGTGACGCTGTGACCTGATCTCGGCGTATTTGCTCAACGGAATCCCCTCTGCATACGCCGGAGGAACCGACGGTACGCTCGGGCCGCTCGTCCCGACGAGGGGTTATGCCTGACCTCGAATTCCTTCAATGCCTTCCTGAGGTTACCTGCCGCTCCGATCTCTTTCCAAAAGATGGGGAATCTCTCAGGGGCCTCCTCCAGGTGAAACGTCATGGTCCGCATCTTATCCCTGAGGAAGTAGGAGATGTTCGCGTTCACGGTTCTGCAGTAGTCCAGGCAGAGTGCCTCCGTCTGGTCTGGGCGTACGAGTACGCCCTCACCGTATGCTCTGATGATGGAGTGGCGTCCGGCCCAGCGCTTGTGAAAACTCTTCGCAGTCATCTCCTCGTCACGCATGAGATGGACGTAGAAGGCTCGGTTGCCGAAGGCCTCATCCAATCGGCCGAGAAGCCAGCTTAGGCGATTGTCGACCTCGATGTGATTCTCCGGATACGCAAAGCGGGCGCCCCCCACCTCTGAGGTGTTGAGCTCATGCGTGCACGTGTAGTTGGTGATGTGCTGGCACGCCCGGTGGAAGGTGGTCGAGCCACTTCGACCGGTGCACAACACGAAAACGTTCATTGTGCCTTTGACTGGGTGGGATCAATCTGGAAGACCAGGCGCGATCAGCCTACCCCTTCTTCTCAATAGAGCTTCTTCTTGAGCTTATCGACTTGAAAATGGGCTGTGTCCGAGATTGCCATCACCGCCATGACACCCGCCTGTATCGGATCGGTGACTACGAGGTTGGCTGCCTCTGGCACAGAACCGGCCATGTTCAGTGACACTACGATTAGGCCCCGCTCACGGACGGTCCGCACCGCGCTCTCGATCTCTCCACCCATGAGCGCACCAGCCAGAACCAGCGCCCGGGCCCGAGGAAGCCTCGATGCGGAGAGAACTGCCTCGGCTAGTGCCTCTTCACCTACGAGGGGGATTGTGTCCACAGAGATGCGCTCACCACGTAGGTTGTGCCGGTCCGCTTCGGCTACTGCACCGACGGCAACCTGACCAACCTGTGCCCCTCCGCCCATGATGATGACCCTTTTCCCGAAAACCCTTCCGAAGGTCTTTTCTTCGGAAATGTCCAGAACGACCTCAAGAGACTCCAGTTCTTCGATCAACGGCTCTAAGGTTTCAAGCCCCTGGATCTCGAAGAACACACTATCGGTCGGTTGCTTGGTTCCGAGAATCACGACCCACGTGATGTCCCCCCCCATGCTCGCGATCACTCCAGTGAGCTGGTGAAGAACTCCCGGGCCGCTCTCGGTCTCGACGACTAGTCCGAGGGCCTCTCCCTGTGATTCGGTGGCTTCTTGATCCATGTGTCCATCCGAAAGCGTGATCACTAGCATCGATTCCGATCGGCGGGTCAGCCGGCGAGGACGCTGGGGTTGTCGGCGTGGGCCGACGCTGAAGAGCATGAAAGGGCAGGGTAGAATCGGTGCCTCGGTGAGGCAAGACCGTTTAACCTACCTCGACCCTCACTCGTCATCGGGCAAGAACTCGATGCTGTCCTCCGAATCCGGTACGACGCATAGGAACTCGAAGGGTTCATCACCCTCTGTCCGATACCAGTGGGGAGTCCCTCCAGGGATGTGAACGACGTCTCCAGCTTGAACGTGGTGGATCTGGTCCCCGATGCCGACTGTCGCATCCCCACTCAGTACAAATTGTTGATGCTCTACGAGATTCCGATGCCGAGGCATTCCCCCCCCCGGTCGGATCGCGAACTGGCGCATGTGGAATCCTGACCCGTCCCCGGGCTCGGTGAGCACTCTGCGAGAAGTCGCTGTTCCAGCCGCGACGGGCTCGATAGGAATGTCAGTGGTATGGCGCACGGTAGTAGACATGGCGGGCGGGGTTGTGAGGTCCGTATGTTCCATATGCGAGGAGCGTCCCCATAGAGAGGCTTTCTCCATGGTAGTGGTTCAGCTTCGTCTTCGGAATGCCTGGGGTAAGCATCGTGCTTGCTTGACCCCAAGAAACCCCGGCCAATATGTTCGAACGAGTCGAGGGGGGAGCACGTGATTGTACCAGTCGCAAGGAAAGTTTCGATGATGAGGCTTGTAGGTGCTAGCCTGTTGGCAGCGATCCTCTTTGCGGGGGCAGTCGCGCCTGGGGTGCAGCCTCAATCCCCAGAGCCGATCATTGTGCAAAGCCCGACCATGCAGACCGGGCAGATGATGCCCCGGGACTATGCTCCGGATGGGAGGAACCTCTCCCCCCCGATCACCTGGGACAATTTACCGGAGGGCACCCGGCAGATCGCTGTGATCTGCCAGGATCATGGCGCGGGGAATCCGCCCCCTTGGGTCCACTGGATCATCTACAACATTCCAGGCACTGCGAGAGGACTGCCCGAAGGAATCCCCTTCGATGCCGGGGTGCCGATGCCCCCG
>CAZJIM010000019.1:30506-32180 GCA_964546115.1 uncultured Gemmatimonadaceae bacterium
CAGGTCACAGGGGCCGTCCAGGGAAACAACGGGTGGGGCCTGTCCATGTACCGAGGCCCGGCGCCTCCTGCGGGCAACCTCCACCACTATCACTTTGTGGTGTATGCTCTTGATGAGGAGCTCAATCTTCCTCCCGACCTGGATCGGGAAGAGCTCCTTGAAGCCATTGAGGGGCACGTCATCGGACAGGGCGACCTCGTGCCCCTCTACGAGCGCATCCAGATGCCCGAGCCTAGCGGTCGGCCCCGCATAGGGGACAACGAATTCCTCTAGGACCCTCCTTCCGGAGGAATGCCGGTTTAGAGGGATTCCGGCTTGCCTGCCGAAATCAACAGGAGTTCAGACATGACCGATGATCAGTCTCCACGAAGAATCTCTCGAAGAGATCTGCTCCGAAGTGCCGGTTTGGCTGGGGCAGCCGCGATCCTCCCCGGCTCGCTTCACGGACTCGCAGAGGGAGAAGGGGAGGTCCTCCCAGATGAGACTCCGACTCCTGCGGCTAGTGGGGCGGTAAGAAGTGGACTCACAACGAATCTGACCGTCGAAGAGGCCAAAATTCTCGACGCGATGATCGGAAGGCTAATACCGGACGATGAGTACGGACCGGGCGCCCAAGAGGCTGGGGCTTTCGGGTATATCGACCGCGAGCTCGGCGGTGCGCTTGCCGCCTCCCGCGAGATCTACCGGGCGGGACTTCTGGCCCTCGATCGATACGCCCAGTACTCCCGAGGTGCCCGATTCATTGATCTCGATCACACCGATCAGGACTCGGTGTTATTCGATGTGCAGACGGGAGGAGCTACAGGCTCGGGGGCTGGGTTCCTGGGCAGCTCCGCGGCCTTCTTCAACCTGGTGAGAGCACACACGTGGCAGGCTACCTTCGGGGATCCCTACTACGGAGGGAACCGCGACTTTATCGGCTGGGATCTCATCGACTATCCGGGACCCAGAATGGCTGTGAGCGTGGAGGACCAGAAGTTGCTGGAATCGGGAGCGCTCCAGTCTCTTCGGAGGTCTGTATACGAGTAAGCTCGTTGGAGGCTATGACTGATGAGCTCCAGAAAGGTAGGTCGCTTGAAAAGGGGAAACGATGCCAAGAAAACTTAAAGAGGCCGACGTCGTAGTTGTGGGTCTGGGAGCCGCGGGAGGTGTCGCCGCTCTGCCACTGGCCCGGGCGGGCCTCAAGGTCGTGGGTCTGGAGGCGGGCACGTGGCTTGACCGCCGGGACTTCGTGCCTGACGAGATCCGGAACAATGTCCGGCTTTGGCCTTTCCTGGTAAAGAAGACGCAGCAGGAGCGTCCCACCGTGCGTAACAACGAGTCGCAGACAGCGACCCAGGTGGGCTCACATCCGATGATGAACGCTGTGGGGGGCACGTCGATCCACTACTGGGCCCAGAGTTGGCGTTTGAACCCATGGGACTTCCGGGTCGTGAGTGAGACCAAGCGGCGTTACGGTGCGTCCAGGATCCCCTCTGGCTCGACCGTGGCAGATTGGCCCTTCGGTTACGATGAACTGGAGCCCTACTACGATGTCGTAGAGCGAGAGGTGGGCGTGTCGGGACAGGCCGGGAACATCCGGGGTGACATCGACCCACGCGGAAACCCGTTCGAGGGGCCGCGGGAGCGGGAATACCCCATGCCGCCGCTACGTTGGACTGCCTTCCTCGAGCG
>CAZJIM010000019.1:32190-36988 GCA_964546115.1 uncultured Gemmatimonadaceae bacterium
GATAGGGCCCGCTTGCTGGGTTGGACCCCCTTTCCAGGTCCCGCCGCGATCAACACTGAGCTCTATGAAGGCCGCTCGGGCTGCGTCTACCACGGACATTGTAGCAGGGGTGGCTGCCACGTTGATGCAAAGAGCGCAACCCACGTCACCACGATTCCAAAGGCCCTGGAAACCGGAAACCTGAAGGTGATCACGAGTGCTCACGTAACCAAAGTCGAGGTCGATAGGGAGGGGAGGGTAACCGGAGTCAATTACCTCGTCGGCCAGGACGAGTACTTTCAGCCTGCGAAAGTCGTTCTCCTCGCTGGCTACACGTACGAGAACGTCAGGATGCTGCTTCTGTCCAAGTCTCCAGCCTATCCTGATGGCCTGTCGAACAACCAGGGGCAGGTGGGACGCCATTACTTCAGTCATTACCAGGGCGCCAGCGTGTCGGCGCTCTTTCCCTACAGCCTGAACTCGTGGTACGGGCTCCCCGCGCAGGGGGTGGCCGTTGACGAATGGGCCGACGACAACTTCGATCACTCCGATCTGAATTTTATTGGCGGTGGGAACATGTGGGTCTATTCGGATCGACGGCCGATCGGGGCGGCCAGTATGAATACATACGGTCGGGCCCCCGGCTGGGGCACTCAGTGGAAGAAGTTCATCCGGGACAACGCGGATCGTTCGAATGGGGCCTATCTCCAAAAAACGACACTCCCCTACGAGAACAATTATTTGGATCTCGATCCTACTGTGACCGATTCGTTCGGATTTCCGGTGATCCGAATCACGGCTGCGTTGGGGAGTAACGAGCTGAGGATCGGCAAGTTTTTGCAAGACAAGATGGAGTCATGGTACCGCGAAGCCGGGGCCATCGAAGTCAATCGGGGGAATCTAGGGAGTACTATGGGCGTGTCCACGCACGCGTATGGGGGGACGCGTATGGGGGACAACCTAGAGACGAACGTGGTCGATCGCTGGGGTTTCTCGCACGAGGCGGGGAATCTAGGGATCCTTGGAGCTTCGGTCATGGGAACGAGTGGTTCCCGAAACCCGACCCTTACCGTCCAGGCCCTCTCGTGGCGCACCGCTCAACACTTGGCCGACAACTGGAGTGACATTGCCGGTTAAGTTAGTCCCAGCCCGGAGACTTGGTGCGTGGACCCATGGGAGGAATACCCGACTGGGCTACTGCCAGTGCAGAGCGTGGGGGCTAGTTCATTCCAGGCAAACTCACGTGCGCCGGCATTTCCATCTCCCTCCTCGAGCGGTTCCTCTCGGACCTTGCCAGCGTTCCAAGGGCCGGCCCACCCTGGGCGAAGATTCCAGTCCGTAGCGCGGAGAGAAGATAGTCGCTTGCCGTGGCAATGTTTGACTCACCGTTCGTGAACTCATAAATGATTGCGTCAATTGAGGCATTACGATCCTGGACATCGGGATGCGCGAGGAGGTCCGCGATCACCGTTTCAAGCACGTTCAAGTTGTCAATGATATAAGCGGCTTCCGGGTGTCGGTTGAGGAGCAGTGGGGAAATGGCTGGCACCATCGGGATCTCGGTTGGAAGCATCGACATCCTTTGCAACCCCTCGAGCTTGCGTTGGAACCGGTTAATCGTGGTGGTGACCCCATCCTCAGTTGCCTCTCTGCTGACACCTACCATGAGTGGCTCGAGCGAGGCGAGCCGAAGCCATTGAGAGGCCCAGAGCAGCCCGCTCAATCTCGGGAACCCGGTGTTGAAGGCTGAAGCAAAGGGGTGGCCATACAAGAGCGTCGGCGATTTCGGTTGGGCTGGAACGGAGCGCCCCGAATCGCTGAGGTACTCGTCGACCGCGGAGTTGATGGCACGAAACTTATCGGAAATCCCAGCATTCGAGTATATGTCAAAGATCTGTGCCTCGAACTCTCTTCCACGCAGCAACACTGAGGTCGCCCCCGGAGTGAGCACGCCGTTGTTGGAAAATGCATCATCGGCATCTGCCGCCGAGTGTTCGGCTCGGACCAGCGTGGTCAGCTCCGTCAATGCTCCGGTCTCGAGCGGCCCGAACGGACCCATGGTCATCCCTGCCATGTCTCCGCTAACAGCTTGATTGAAAACGCTCGCGCCCGGACTCATCTGCATCATATCCAGCATCGTCATGTTCACCTGCGCTGTGAGCATCTCGCGTAGCTGGTCCTGAGCTTCCCCCGAGCCGCTGGACTCACCAATCGTCACGAGGTGCTCGTATAGGGCCCCGTGTGTGACATCGAAGGCGTTGAACAGCGCCCCGAGCTCCGGGAACTCGCCCGAAAGCACATCCCCAGAAGACTGAGCTGCCAGCTCTGTCGACCCTAGGGTGCCGAGAAGAACTAAGGTGGATATCAGAACACGGAGTGAAGACTTGAACATGATAGTTCCCGACTGAAAAATGGGAGACGAGACAGCACGGTCTGGAAAGATTACGTGGGTGGACCGCATAGCTCTAGTGTACAGACGTCCAAAGGTTACTGCAACAACCAGCGATCCAGGATTCCAGGAGAAGGAGAAGCACCATTCACGATCAGGATCGTGTGCTAGAGATTCAGCGCGGCACGGATTTCAGCGCCCGACATACCGCGTACGTAAACCTCAGTTCCACGATCGAATTCACGAGCCCGGGCAAGTGATCCTACGAGCACAGGGTCGAATCCTGCGTCTTCGACGAGCCGCGTCGCGATCTCGACGGCCGCCGTATCGTCTCCCGCGATCGGAACTCCAATTCGCTCAGGGGTTCGAGGTCCGTCCCGCACCTGCGTAAAACTGATAGCGTTCAGAGCGCGCACCAGCCGTACTCCAGGCAAGTACTCAGCCGAGGTGACCCCGGTTCCCCTGGCAATGGCGTCAGCGGCCATCGGACCATCCCGGTCTTCACGCGGATTTCCTAGGTCGATCACGATTTTTCCCTGCATTAGCGGCCCATAGTCACGGCCAACCTGCGGTAGCGCCCCGTAGGGCACCGCGATCAGAATGACTTCACCGAACCTGGCCGCAGCGTTCGGAAGCCCCGCTTGTGCGTTGGGGCCTGCTTCCGCTACGAGGTCGGCTAGCCGATCCGGGTTCCGGGACGAGAAGAAGATCTGGTGACCGGCCTGCGCCCATTTCAGACCAACTTCGCCTCCCATTTGCCCCGAGCCGATGATGCCGATCCGAAGCGACTGCCTTAGGTGGTCCGTGGTCACCCGAGACAGAGTGGGCAGCCGTCCGATTGCGAGCCCATACGCTGCCATCCCAGTGCTCTGAAGGAACCCTCTCCGGGTAACCCAACATTTGTCGGTCCTGCTCAATTTTCCCCCCAGTCATGATTCGTCTCGGGCCCAATGCAGCTCATTCGTGTGTGGCCTTCCCCATGGTCCTCAGGTCCGCGAATAGTATGCTACTGCCTGGAATCCATCTAGAAAGACTACCTTGAGGCTCCAGACGATGATTTCTGCGCGAGTGACAATCGGAGATCAGCTACAGCTCAGCCCGGGCCTTGGAGCTGGCCCTCTCCTGGATCTCCTCGATCTTACCGAAGATTCCCCCCATGATCCATGCGAGCCCCACGAGAGCCAGAATCGCCATTGCCCACCGGGTTGCTCCGAGGAGGAAGACAATGTCCAAGTTAGGCCACTGAAAGGCGAAAACCCTCAGGTTCGCCCAGCGATCCGCCATCCAGTGCCAGGACGTGTGAGCGATGAGAGCGGAGAGAAGGATTATTCCCATCCGTTCCGCTACCAAGTGCCGGAAGAGCAGCCCAACGAGTGGAACCGCCACTAGGAGTACCCCGATCTGCCCCAACTCGACACCCACGTTAAAGGAGAGGAGCGATGTGACTAGGTGAGCACCCGCGAATTGCAGGGATTCCTGAAGTGCGAAAGAGAATCCGAATCCATGGATCAACCCGAAGCCGAATGCGACCAGCCACCGCCGCCGTAACTTCGCTCCCATGATGTTCTCGACCGCCATGAAGACAATCGAGAGCGCAATGAGCGTTTCAACGAGCGCAGGGAACCACAGCGCAGAGGGAGCATAGCCGAACGCTGATGCTCCGAGCGTGATAGAGTGGGCGATTGTGAATGATGTTACGAGTGTGATTAGCGGGATGATCCTCCGAAAGGGGATCACCAGGCAAAGGAGGAAGAGAAGGTGGTCGATTCCATCCAGGATGTGGAAAAAGCCGAGCTTCACGAACTGTAATGCGGCCTGGTACCACCGGGGGTCTAGCTCGACGAGACCCGGATTCCCCGTGAACTGGTAGAGCCGTTCCTCGCTACCTGGCAGATCGAATCGGAGAATGGTGGCCGTCGTGAGGCCGAGGTGCGCAAGCTCTGATAGGATTGAGAACCGTGACTCGTCCGACTCGATCGAGTAATCAAGCACCACGTCCATCATCGCCTGTTGCCACACGATGTCCGTGGTCTCGGGGAGTGGCGGGCTCAGGATATGCGAAAGAGCGCCATCGAAGGATAAGAATGACCGGTCGGAGGGGAGTGAAACGCGGGTTGCGACGACCTCCACATCCCTGAGGGGTACGTCGTTCTCAAAGAGCTGGAGGTAGTCCACGAGCCAAAGGACAGCTGCATCCCGTAGGAATGGGTCTGCCTCTCCGATGTTCAGGTATCCGGGGCCCCTGAGGGGGAACTGGATATCGCGCATGGAGCCGAGGGGTACCCTGATCAGTATTCTCAGGACATTGCCTTCGGCTCGGATGTAACTCTGCACGGTCACAGCGGCCGGGATCTCGTGTGCCGTCGAGAACGACGGGCATACGAGCAAGGCCACCACGGGGAAACCGAGGGTCAGGATCCGTCGGATGAA
>CAZJIM010000020.1:0-35068 GCA_964546115.1 uncultured Gemmatimonadaceae bacterium
AATTCCGGATGCGCACCATCCTATTTCTCACCACGCGCGGGATCCGGTGAAACTTGAAAAACTAAGGAAGATCAACCGATACCACGTAGAGTTGTTCTCGGAGTTCGTTGCCAGACTGAATTCGACTCCTGCTGGGGATGGGACTCTATTAGATGATACGATGATCATCTACGGTGCGGGAATGTCTGAGAGCCACTCCCACGGCTCCCGGAACCTGCCGATCCTCCTTGTCGGTGGCGGAGCGGGCACGGGAGGGAGTCACGTCAGGTACGATCAGGACACACCGCTAGCCAACCTGCATCTTAGTCTGCTTGACAAGATGGGTGTTCCGATTGAATCGCTAGGAGATTCCACCGGGCGACTGGCCCTCGAACCGCTCAGCGGGGTATAAGGGCAACGGTCTCCAGCCATTTAATAGCGATCACGTAGAGAAACGGGAGAGTCCGACGATGGGCTCTCCCGTTAACTTTGTATGCCTACGGTGTGCCGTTTGACAACGACGCTCACCCATCACTTACGAATCCACTTAGGCCATACGTCGCATAGAAAAAAGAATCTTCGGTACTCACATGTCCCCGCTTCCCTATCTCCTGCGAATCCTTACTTCTGGCCTCCTTTTCACCCCTATCCTTGCCTACGCCATCCTTCACGAGAGACCGGTCTCCGTGCCAGACATAGCTTCAAGACAGGATCTCTATCAGGTCCCGTATAATGGGAGGTTCACCTTTACCCGGATACGCTATGGCTTTGGTGGATTCGGCTCCAGGCAAGGATCACGGTGGGGTTGGAGTTCAGCATGGAACCACGACTACCCACAGGCTGACCGGAACATGCAGTTTATCCTCGAAGAGTACACCGGCATACAACCGAACACCGAGGGTAGCAACGTCCTCGACCTAGAGGATCCGAGGATCTTTCAACACCCGATTCTCTACATGTCGGAGCCAGGGTTCTGGACCGTGACGGAAGAAGGAGCCCTCAACCTTCGGACATTCCTACTGAAGGGGGGCTTCCTCATTTTCGACGATTTCGAACTTGAGCAGTGGAACAACATGGCTACTCAGGTGCAGAGGGCACTGCCTGAATACCGTTGGGTCGATATCGACGAGGCCCATCCGATCTTTGGGAGCTTCTTCCGGGTGGAGGACATCTACGTTCCCCATCCTCTCGTCCGTGTGACACCAAATTACCGCGCCATCTTTGAGGATAATGATCCGACTAAACGCATCATGGTCCTCGCTAACCACAACTCAGACCTCGCCGAATATTGGGAGTGGTCTGGCGACGGTTTCTTCCCAGTGGATCCGACCAACGATGCTTTCCGTCTGGGGGTCAACTACATCGTCTACGCGATGATGCACTGAACTAGCCCCCAGCAATGCCGTCTGCGTTTATGATCCCGACTCCACCTAGATTCGGTACCGCCTGCTCCAGGTCATGCAGCTCACATCGGGTCGAACCGCCACCTCGCGACTCTTCTCCAAACCGGCATTCCGAACGCTTAGATTGCTTGCCATCGACTCAGGTCTGCGCCTACAGGTGCTCTGGCCTCTTTTTAGCGGGTCGTCACTCAGGCAGCTGTTGGTATCCTCGCTTTGAATTCAGAGCTATCCCCTTTGGGCATCATGGCTTGCGATTCTCCCGAAGTCCTGGGGAGAACATAGCCGCACGCGATCTGCTTGCAATGCCGTAGTGAACGGCAGCAAAGTATGGTCACAAGAATGATTTCGCGTTTTGTCACGCAATTTCCGGAGACATCCCATGAGCAAGAGATCCGTGACCCGCCGCCGCTTCTTGCAGACCGCGAGCGCGGCGGCCGTCGGGGTTCCGACCTCAGTGAAAGGTTATACCTCAGAGGAGATGCGCTCGATGGCTTTCAACGGTGAGATGGAGGCGGACGTTTCGAAGTGGGATCTTGATACACCCGCTCTTTGTGTCGATTTGGATGCACTCGAATCCAACCTGGCCACAATGCAGCAGACAGTATCACGCAACGGTATTGCAAGTCGGCCCCACGCCAAGACTCACAAATGCCCTGCCATCGCTCGGCTACAGCTAGAGCACGGGTCGGTTGGGATCTGCGTAGCCAAGCTCAGTGAAGCAGAGGTGATGTTCGAGCATGGCATCGATCGCATCCTGATGACTACGGTGAATGTGACGGCAGCCAAGATCGAGCGGGCCATGAGCCTCAGGAGGTGGTCACCTGGGTTCATCCAGGCGACCGACACACCAGAGAATGCCCGTGACCTCTCAGAGGCAGCGCAGGCCACCGGAGTTACGGCTGACGTGGTCATCGATGTGGACGCGGGGGGCCATCGTACGGGAATCACTCCCGGGGACCCTGCCCTTAACCTTGCTCAACTCGTCGACCAGCTCCCTGGGCTTCGGTTGTCAGGCCTGCTCTGCTACGATGGCGGGTCACAGCATGTAAGGGGTTTCCAGCAGCGCAGGGCGCAGACGCTCGAACGTCTGACCCCCGCAGGCGAGACGTTTGCCCTAATGCGGAGGTCGGGACTGAACACGGAGATCTTCAGTGGCGGAGGCACTGGCACGTACAATATCGACCACGAGACCACCGGCCTCACTGATGTTCAAGTGGGTAGCTACGTGTTCATGGATGCTCAATATCTAGCGATTGGAGGAGAAACGAACAGCGAAGTGTACACTGACTTCCAGCCTTCTCTGACGATTTTGACAACCGTTCTCAATAGCCAATACGACGGACAGGTCACGACCGACGCGGGAGCCAAGGCGTGCACGATAAATCAACCATGGCCGATCGTAAAAGATGAGACGGGAATGACTTATCGGTCGGGATCGGATGAGTTCGGAACGCTCCGTTACCAAAACGCCTCCCGCACCTATCGGGTTGGCGACAAACTTGAACTCATCGTGTCCCACTGCGACCCGGTCGTGAATCTCTACGATCAGATGCATGCGATTCGTAACGATCGAGTCGAAGCCGTGTGGCGGATCGCGGCGCGAGGGAAGTCTACGTAGGCAGATTACGCCCCACCAACACCGGTGGTGACGGAGTGCCCTAGCCTAGTGAGTTCCTCCGAGTTCTTGTGCGGACTTTAACATACCACCGGGGGGTGAGAGAGGTTGATCGGTCTCTTCCCACCCTGCTGGGCGCTAACCCGAATTCCCTCCCGGAGTCGCTCATTTTCTTGCAGGTCCCTGTGCCAAGCAGCATCTTTGACGCGATGATGGCCAACCCCTCGAAAAGTCCTCTGAAGCGCTTCCACTGTGAAGGCTTCCTGAAGTGTTTGGTAATACCCTGCCTCCTCGTGGCCCTCGCAATGGGTTGTAGGGGAGAGAGCGACCCGGGGCGAAGCGCGGTTCGATCTGGAGCGCCGGATGGACAGTGCGTCGACCACTCTGATGACTTGGCCGGATGCCAGCCGAGCACCTTTGACACACCGATCGGTCAAATGCCCTCAGTGCGTGTGAACGCTGAGGGCGAACTGGATCCGTTCTCCTCGGAGGAGGATGCACGGATCGGCTTTGCGGCTCTTGAGACGGAACTCCATCTCTTCCGGAATTTCGAGAGAATACACTGGATTCTTACCGTTCCCTCAGAGCGCGATCCCGGCACCGGTGGTTGGCGTGACGGCGACCTAGAAGGGGCGGGGGACGCGCGGGGACTTGGAATTGCTGGCCAATGCCTCTACGTCGGGCATCGAAACGGGCCGGGTACGATGCGGGCGATCAATATTTTCAGGATCCAGCCTGATCCGGAGACCATGCCACCCATCCAAGTGGGCGAGATACCCGCGATGGCGATCGGTAACGAAGGATTCGATGATCGGGAGCTTCGCTCCCTTGTCTACACGACGTCGAGTGGAGAGGACCTTCAGATCCTAGTTAGAAATGCGGGTACAAATAATCTTGGAGCTCTGGAATCCTACGAAGTCAACATGGATACGTGCCTTCCGATCCGACAAAGCGACACCTATGACTTCAATGGACCGTCACATGAATTCTTCCTCTGGCATGATCCCTTTAACCCCAACCGTATCCTTGTGTACGTGGCAATGTTCGCGGGGGGAGGGCTGCCGGATCCGAAGAATCCCGGTTCCCGGATCTCCGATGCGATCGTCTTAGCTATCACGGATGAGGACACAGGGGAAATGCTCCAGCGCCCACATTTCTTGGCCGGCTTCAGCTTGCAGGACGTGGGTGGTCCCCCGATCAATGAGCTTCCCGACGCCACTAGTCTTTTTGGTGACGGCCGATTCGCCGACTTCAGTGCTTCGGTGAACCGTTCTGGCCGGCCCGGTAACAACCAAGGGCGGCAAAATAATATGTTGCACTCCCTATCCGTGTCCGATGACGGCGAGCGCATATACGTCGCAGGTGGTAACGCGGGCTTCTACGTTCTGAACTCGTCAGGAGTGGCCCACAGCCGAAACGCTGATTTGGTTTCCGGTACCGCTGGCTGCAAGACCCGCTCGACCATGACGTTGGATAGCAGCGGAATCGATGCTTCTCTGTTGAGCGAGATCGCCAACGATTGTGTACACATGGTCGTGAACGATGACCCGGGCCTCCAAGCGTTCCTTCGGTCCGATGCATCGGATGAGGCGAAGGCAGCACGATACTTGGTCCTGCTGACCCGCTCACGGCTCGACGTACATCCGCCCTTCAGCTCTCTTACTGGCATCCACAGCGCGGTCTTCATCCCTGAGCGGCCTGCCCAGGTACGAGACAATGGCAGTGGGCGGCCAGCCTATGTGTGGCTTAGTGACGAAAACTCTGGATGCCCCTTGATGCATGCCCGGATTGTTTCAGTCGAGTCGGAAACCACTCCTGTCATGATTGGGGCTTTCGCTATCCCGGATAACCAAATGAATGAATGTTTAGCCCAAGCTAATACCGAGCCGAATGGGGAACCACGACGAAACGTACCGCAACAGAATCACAACCCCACCGTCTTCAGAAATCTGGTATTTACGAGTTGGTATGGACACGGCCTTCGCGCGATCGACACCTCGAACCCGTACAACCCACGTGAAGTGGGGCACGCCCTGACCCTTCCACACGGTATCACGAGAAGCTATCCGGTCTTCAAGGATGGACTCATCTATTGGACCGATAGCGACACGGGACTCCATGCAGCGAGGTACACGGGTCCGCGGAGCAATGAGTTACCGGGCCCGGGCTCGGGCACCTATGAGGGCAATGCAACAAGTCCCCACAGGTAACAAACTCTCCATCGAATGAAATCGAGGCTAACAGCTGGGATCGTTCTGATCCTCCTCGTAGTTGTGTCGGCTTCTGTAGCAATCCTGAGACAAAGTGCTTCGTCCCCTGCGGAGCCAATGCTGTCTCCGCCTATTCTGGATCCGGATGAGGAAGTTGCATATGTGTGCCCGATCCATCCTGACTACACCTCCGCAGGTGGTGGAACCTGTCCCCGCGACGGGATGATGTTGGTCCAGGCAAACCCTTACGATCCTCGTGACTATGAGCTGGAGTTTGAGACCGCTCCCCGCGTGGTTCGTTCGGGCGAACCAGCAACATTGAGGTTCAGGGTCTTCCACCCGGGGACCGGGGAGCAGCTAAAGGATTTTGTGACCGTGCACGACAGGCGCTACCACTTATTCGTTATCAGCCAGGACATGGAGTACTTCAAGCACTTACATCCGGAGCAGGCCCCCGACGGCTCTTGGTCCACAGAAGTGACGCTTCCGAAAGAGGGATACTACAAGCTGCTTTCTGACTTCGTCCCAAATGGAGGGTCTGCTCAATTTATCGCCCAGCCACTAGTCACTGCGAATTACGACGGCGATCTGATTACGGCTGAGGCGCGTCTGGTAGCCGACACTGTCCGTACTCAGTCGATTGAGGATCTTACGGCGAGCATCTCATTTGATCCGGAGACGTTCGTAACGGGGCTTTACGGTCACCTGAAATTCGAACTTACCGAGACCCAAACTGGACGCCCGGTTACGGATCTTCAGCCACACTTGGGGTCGTTCGGCCATATGCTGATTATGAGTGAAGACTTGGTCCAATACGTCCATTCACATCCTATCGACATGGAGAACTCCGACGAAGAGACTGGACCCCTAACCCTGATGCTTCCGATGGGAGCTGATGGCTTGAGGCTCCGTGCCGGCCCGGAGATCACTTTCGAGGGACTGATGCCCAAGCCGGGCCTCTACCGTGCGTGGACACAGTTTAGGCGACGCAATGAGGTTTATACTTTCACCTACACTTTCGCGGTCGAGCAGCCGGAGTAGCGCCACATGAAGAAGGCTGTCCTGGGACTCGTTGTAGTAGCGGTCCTTACTGGGTGGATGTTCTGGCCCCGTCAAGGACTGACTCATGTTACGAGTACCAACACCGTGCTTTTCGAGCGGGAAATCGTCCGGATCCTCGAGGAACACTGCATAGCCTGTCACGCTAGTGAAGGCCCGGCATTACGACTGGTGACATACGAGGAGACATGGCTGAATCGGAAACCGATACTCGACGCCGTTCTGGCCCGGCACATGCCACCCTGGGCAGCGGTCCCCGGTTTCGGGGATTTCACTAATGACAATGGTCTCACGCTGAGGGAGACCCAGTTTATCATCTCATGGGTCGAAGGGCTTGGTCCACGAAATGCAGGGGAAGTATTCCTCAACGTCGGAGATCGAAGTGAAGTGCTCGGGGCCGTGGAAGCGAGTGTTGACCTCGAGCAATGGGGACTTGGCGAGCCCAGCCTGATCCGTACCCTCGACGCCAAAGTTATCGATGCGCAGGAGGGAGAGCATGTCGAGCGGATCCTCATCGATCTCGGTCTGACTTCCGAACGGCAAGTTCGTGGAATTGAATTTCAGCCAGGCGATCGCCGCGTTGTCCGAGCAGCGACTTTCTTTCTGGAGGAAACCAACAAGTGGTTGGGGAGCTGGACACCATGGCATGGATTCACGGCCCTTCCCGAAGGTGTGGCCTATAATCTGGCTCCGGGGGCGAGAGTCATAGCTGAGATCTCCTACGGGACTTCAGAGGAACGGGTGGTCGATGAGGGAAGACTCGGATTGTTTTTCCATGATGAGCCGGCTGGATCGGCTATTACAAGTTCCGATGACCTAGTCCTTGAGGCAAGAGGAGAGGTTGCACCATTCACCAGATGGGAGCGCTTTGGAGCTGAAACGCAAATCGACGAAGATACCCACCTTCTGGCCCTCTTACCTCAGCTTGATCCAGGCATCCAGTCGATTGAAGTGTCCGTTCGCCACCCGGATGGTGGCACAAGAATTCTCTTGTTTGCAAAGGACATCCCACTGGAGTGGCCAACTCCATATATCCTCCGTGACCCCGTCTTAGTACCCCAAGGCTCCCGGCTGTTGGCGACTGCCTACGCTGAGAACCACTCCGAGACAGCACAGCTGAGCGGCTTCACCCTGAGGCTGAGTCGTTACTAGCGGACTGAGGTGGAGCGAGTGGTACCGGCCGGCACGAAAGCAACAATCCGCAGAGGTCCTCCGCTCCCATCTTCGATTTTCATCGGTAGAGCTACAACGAAGCTGCCACGTGGCGGGAGTAGATCCAGATTCGTGATGTTTTCGAAACCGGAGAGATTCTGTGAATAGAGGATGACATGTGAACGGAAATCTGTGGACTGCCCGTAGTCGATGCTCGGAGTGTCGATACCGACAGAGACGATTTCCCGATTATCGATGAGCCACGTGGCAGCGCTTGGATCGAGACCTGGGAAGTGAAGCTCGGCTACGGCCTCAGGTCCCGTAAGATCCGTCCCGAGGTATTCAGCGCGATTGTTCCAGCGGGAACTCCATCCCGTCCTCAGCAGGAGGATACCTTTGTTTGGAAGCCGACCATGCTCTGACTCCCAGGAAGTGAGGTCCGCTACTGTAATCAGATAATCTGCGTCCGCTTGGTCTGAAACATCGACGACTGCGGCTGCCCCGATCAAGCTTGATAGAGCGATTCGCTCGTTCGTCAATCCTCCCTCAGAGAAGTGGATCGGCGCGTCCAGGTGCGTCCCACCATGCTCGGCGGACTCAAACTCGTACGAAGCATAAAACCAGCCGCCTTCGGTCGGACCATATTCCTGTTGCTCTAGCACGAAGCCGACGGTGTCTGTGGGCCAATAGATAGTCGATTCCGAGAACGAGTGCGTGAGATCTACCCAACGACCCCCCTTGCCATCGAAGACTGCCGAGTAATCTGAAGATGTCAGTTGGCAGCTGGCGAGAACGGTGGCTACGGACAGGGCAACGATGCGATACATGACGATTCCTGGTCGGTGTGACGAGTGCCGACCATCGATTCGGGGAGTGGAGACGGCACCGCTAAACGTGTCCATCCATCCGTTCTGAGGACTATCTCAATATGCGAATACCGCCACCGAAGGACGCACCACCGATCGGAGCACGGGCGCCAACTTGCTGCATCGTTCTCATATCGAAGCTTACCATATCGTTCATGTATTCATTCATCACGTGGAGAGTATTGCTGTCAGGTGAAAACAATGGGAATCCATGTCCTGAATCGTTTCCCTCGGGGGTGATTCTGAGGCTTGCCAGGACCTGCCTTGTCCGGGTGTTGAGAATGGTTACTAAAGGGCCATGTGTCGAAGCTGCTAGTCGTCCATCGGGTGAGACCGCTGTGCGCCCTGCCCCTGATATGCTGGGTTCGATCACCTCGATGATTTGGTCAGTGCGGGTATCAATGACGGTGATCGAGCCATCACCGTCTCCGTTCACCCAGGCCTCATCGTTAGGGCCACCAAAGTCCACTCCGGTAGGGCGGCTACCCTGATGTAGAAGGATGACTCTCAAGATCTGATCCGTGACTGTATCAATCACGACCACCCTGAAGTCGCGAGTCGGAAAGTAGAGTTTTCCATTCAACGGATGAATCGCCAGATGATTCCCGGCACTCACCGTGTTGATCTTCTTGATAGTTCCGGTCTCGACGTCGTAGACAACGACACCTGGGATCTCCGCATACTGGACCGTGATATAAAGCTTCTTCCCGTCTGCTGTAAGTGCGAGGCCGTGAGGATCACTAGACGTGGATTCTCGCCTGCCGATCCGTGCAAACCCCCTGACCTCTGATGGGCGAGAGAAGTGCTCCGACTCGATGACACCCCTCTGCGCGAATGTCTCCAAGTCCAGAATGACAACCTGCTTTGCATAGGGTACTGACACATAAGCTGTCTTGCCGTCCGGACTGACGACGCCTTCATGAGTCTCCCCAAACCATTCGCCCGGTACTACAAACTCCCTGAGGGTCTCCCCCGTGACCGGATGGAGCTCGGACACTTTGTTATCAGTATGGCTGACTGCAACGACCGTATAATCTTGAGCCAGGACAGGAGCTGCCGTGAGAAACATCAGGACACAGGTCATTCTCAACATATGGCTACCCTCCTCGGGCTATTAATCAGGCGTTCCATCGATCTGTCCTTC
The DNA here is from genome assembly GCA_964546115.1 of uncultured Gemmatimonadaceae bacterium. Lineage (GTDB taxonomy): Bacteria > Gemmatimonadota > Gemmatimonadetes > Longimicrobiales > Gaopeijiaceae > JAAXGI01. The sequence continues at coordinate 9,429 of CAZJIM010000020.1, forward strand.
GTCGTCTACCACGTAGATGGTTCCCCGGCAGATGTCCTTGCCTAGCGGAAGAGTTTCTGTCTGCGTCACTGGCAGCGCAGGCAAAAGATTGATTTGGTACTCATCCGCTTCTTGTTCGTCAACCTCATACCTCAGATGCTTCATGACAATGGTTGTCAGGGTTCGGCCCCTCTGAGAGAGGGGTCTTTTTCATGCCCTTGGTTAACTTGTAGGCGATCACTGATAATGTAGGAGACTGGAGAGTCTCCGGAGAGTTCCTCTGGCTGTCAGGGCGTAGGATATCTTGACGGCGCACTGAAGTTTGTTTCTTTATTCTCGTCCTTTGTGATTCGACATCTTGAGTCGCTGCCTATCAACGCTTTTGACAGTCCTCAAGAACGTTTTATCCGCAAGATCTTTGGGATGATGGCGATGCCCCAACCTAGTACGACAAGTGCGCTACCCTCTGCGAAAGAAGGGTGATGGATCCGAAGGCCGGTTAGCGTTGCGAGCCAATCTCCTCTTAGCGTTGGTCCTGGTCGGCCTCGTGCCACCCAATGTGCTTGCCGCACAAGCACAATCATCCACCTACGACAATTTATGGCAGCTCGCCGAATGGTACGATAACGACGTAAATCCTGTGCTTCAGCGTGTGCTTTCAAGTGGGCGATTCCAGTACGAGTACGCGACTGTCAATGATACCGATGTCACGCACGATGAATGGAACGTCCGACGTATGCGGCTCGGCTTGAGGCTGGAGTTGCTTCGTCAATTCACGCTACATACCGAAGCTGAGTTCAACCCGCAGGAGGTAGACCCGTTCTACATGAGACTCACGGACGTCTACTTGCAATGGAGCCGCAGCGCACTACTTGCAGTGACAGCGGGAAAGCACGCCATGCAGTTTACGATGGACGGGTCAACATCATCCAAGGAGCTTCTGACGATAGACCGCAGCAACCTGGCCAACAACATGTGGTTTCCCCAGGAGTATATACCGGGCATCAGTGTCTCTGGAGAAGTCGCGAACTGGGGCTATCACCTGGGAATGCATTCGGCAGGCGAACGGAACCGCGAGTTCGGCCGGTTCAACGGAAGCGTATCCATACTCACCACGATTAATTACAACTTCGCGGAGATTTTGGGGGCAGATGAAGCACTCCTGGGGGGCAACTATGTGTACCAGAACCCAGACGCCAACAACACCTTTACACGGCAACTGCAACATATGACCTCAGTGAACTTCAGACTCGAAGACGGCCGATGGGGTGTGCGATCTGATGTGTCCGCAGCCTCAGGGTACCAAGGCCAGAGCGATCTTTGGGGCACGATGATCATGCCTTTCCTTAATTTTACCGACGAGTTGCAGTTCGTAGCCCGTCACACACACCTCAGCAGCAAGAACCCCAACGGAGTCCGGCTGGCACGATACGAAAAGAAACTGATAGATGGCCAGGGAGATCGCTATAATGAATTGTACCTAGGTGTCAACTATTACTTCTACGGGCACAAACTCAAGCTGCAAAGTGGCGTTCAGTTCGGTGATATGAACGACGGTGCAAAAGATGGCGGGAATTATTCGGGTGTTGCCGTAACCTCAGGCCTCCGCATGAGCTGGTAGGGCCCCAGGACTACTGGAGCTCCCGTGATTTCAGTCCCTGATCACGATTATTACGGCCAGATCACGCTCCAATCCGTAGAGTACTCGACTTCTCCCCACGTGATCCGAAGTGTCCCCTCAGGAAGGTTTCCTTGCCGTTGGGGAAGGATAGGTTCTAGCGTAATATTTAGGCTTTCAGCCGTCTCCGGAAGATCTCGGTGACGAAGCTCCACCCGCCCCAGATCCTGAGACGGACTGTACTCTGTTCCCCATTGTCTGGTTTGCCGGTTCACGATCAGTTGAGCACCATCCTCCCGTGGAAGGAGGTACAGGGTATAGGTCCCACGTGGAACATCTAAGTCCCCAAGTCGAACATTCAGATCGAGCGTCAAATGCGTAGCCATGTTGGCACCCAGGCGCCATATGTCACCGTAGGGAACCACGCCGCCGAAAATACTGCGGCCACGAGCATGGGGTTGTCCGTAATCCAAGATCATGCGGGCCGGACCAGAGTGTGAGGTAGAGCGGTTGAGCCAGGTGCTCCCTATCAGACGACCGTCGAAGGACACACTGGTCTCCGCCCGGCCACTGGCGGCCACGAGTGGCCGAGGCTCGGATTCCTGTGCCTCCAGTGTGTCGGCACTAAGAATGGAGTTGGCTACCATCAGGAAGATCAGGGCGGCGAGGAAACGCACGAAACGCATGGATGGGCTCTCGAAGCTGGAGGAAATGAACAGAAAGTTCAACGAAGAAAACATGGTGCGATGAGCTCGAAGTATCCAGCCTCATGAGCAAGCCACCCCACCTCTTCACAGAACTCCAGACCCCAGGCCCGCAGCGACGAGGATGAGAAGCACCGCAACCCCAATCTCGATGGAGCGAAAGCTGATCTTCGTCAGCAAGCGGCTACCGGTAACGGCACCAGAAAACGCAGCGAGTGCTGCCGCTCCTAACAGTGGTCCGTTACGTACCAAGTCGGCGGCAAAGAATCGCTCCGAGTACACCAGGAGACGGGTAATGTCCACCACGGCTGCGATTACTACCCCGGTCGCGATAAAAGCCTCTTTCTCCAGACCTGCTCGAATCAGGAAGGCGCTTCGGAGTGCACCTTGATGTCCGGAAAGGCCTCCAAAGAAGCCAGTGATTAGACCTCCGAACGGCAGGTAACGCATCGCAATCGACACACGCTTGGAATGTGGCCACAACTCGAGTGCGGCAAACGCAACCATGAGCAGGGCAATCACAAAAGCTACAGGCATTATCTGAAATGATCGCCCTGTCACCTCATAGGTCCACAGCGGCTCCTGTCCGGTAAGCCACACCAGCACGATGGCCCCACCGATGGCCGAGCCAATGGCAGGAACGCCGAAACGAACCGCGACACGGATATTCGCATGCCAACCCACCAGTACGAGCTTGAACAGACTATTCAGGAAGTGCACCACGGCCGTGAGCGCCACTGCAACCTCAGCTGGGAAGAACGCTGCGAAGGCTGGAAGGAGGAGTGTCCCGAGCCCAAACCCAGTGTAAAACGTCAGAAGAGATGCGCTGAAGGCCGCGGCACAGATAATGGCGAAGTCCACCCCCTGCCTACCCTCTACGACAGCGGCCAGTACATGATCACTCCCATGCCCATGGTACAGATAGGATCACCCACTCCTCTATTTTATTGAGAATTCCGCCTCATCGATTGCGGTCATCTCGTCGGGAGTGAGTTCAACGTCCGTCACCGTGCTCGAGCTGATCGCGTTTTCAGACGATCGGGCCGCAGGGATGATGATCACCGAAGGTGACTGCGCCAGGACCCACGCCAATACGATCGCGTGCGGGGTCGTACCGTGGGCGCCGGCGATAGGTCCTAACACCGGGTGACCGGGAAGCTTTTTGTTCAGGCGTCCGCCGCCTACGGGGCTGTAGGCCAAGAACGCGATGCCGTTCTTGTCGCAGTATTCAACTACACCATCACAAATCGCCTCACGGAAGAAGGGGCTTAGTCGGTTCTGCACTGTCTTGATATCAGCCACAGCCGCCGCCTCTTCGATTTGAGCGACTGACACGTTCGACAGGCCCAGCCAGCGCACCTTCCCGGCATTCTGAAGTTCTCTGAAAACACCTACACTTTCGATGAAAGGAACGTTCGGATCGGGGGCGTGAAACTGGTAGAGGTCAATGTGGTCGACGTTGAGTGCCTTAAGAGAGGCGTCACATGCGGACCTAATGTGTTCCGGACTGCCGTCATAATCCCATCTTCCTTTAGGCCTGACGAGTCCGGCTTTGGTGGCCACAGTTATAGAGTCGTGATCACCAGACCATCGGCTCAGAGCTTTTGCAAGGAGTCGCTCATTGTGACCGATCTCCGTGTGATCCAAACAGTAGACATCCGCCGTGTCAATCAGTGTCACACCATGATTGAGCGAGGCGTGAATCGTATCGATGGCAGTAGCCTCGTCGGGGCGGTCAACAATCGATAGGTGCATCCCGCCGTATCCCACGGACGATACTAGCCGAGTATTGGTGCCGAGGGCGCTGTATTTCATACCATTATTCTACTGTCTGTCAGGGTGAATGAATACTGGCAGGTTGAGCCTATGGCGGATATCCGATTGGATCTGGGAGATCAGATGATCGTTCGGGAAAGGACCGATGAGGCGAGCAGGCTGAAGACCTTCCTGCCCTAGCTCTGGCCAGAACCGATCATTGGGCTAAGAAGGGATACGCGCCCCCTTGATTCCGGTACCATACTTGTTGGCAGCTATAACGAGCGTTGACATTCTGACCGTTTTTCAGTGCATTTCCTGCGGACGAATCGGTCCCGTTTTGCCTCTAACAACCAGATGAAAAGCCCGGTCCTTTCGCTCGCACCCCGATACGTTTGAGATTCATGAGCGTCTGCTATCACTCATAGTCTGGCGAATGAATGATAGATTTGGCTGCGAGTTACCTCCACTTGTCTAGTCACTTATTCGGCCGAATGCGTTTCCTCCACCTGACGGATCTGTATCCGGACGAAGGCTCTTACGCCGAGTGATCCCCCTTCATATTACATCGGCTGGGGTTGGGAGACCGACCGTTATTCTCGTCCACGGGTTCGGTGCTTACGGCTTCTTCTGGAGGAAGTGGAACTCTGCTCTCACCGATTGTCATCGGGTTCACACGGTGGATCTCATGGGGTTCGGAAGGGCACCCACTCCACTAAGTGGGGACTATTCTCCCGCTGCCCAGGCCAGCCGTGTGGCCGCGTTCGTTCGCCGAGTCGAAGGAGAAGGCCCGGCGGTTCTGATCGGCCATTCGTTGGGGGCGGGCATTGTTCTCTTGGCAGCGCTCGACCTGGTGAAGAATGGGATCCCCTTAGCAGGAGTGGTGCTCGTGAGCGGTGCCGTGTACTCTCAGCCGTTTCCTGCGTATCTGTCTCTCGTACGCCGACGATTACTGGGCGAGCTTTTCCTCCTCTGTGCCCCGCCGTTTCGTGTTTTGAGAAAGGGGATCCAAGGGATCGTCGGGGATCCGGCTACGGTCGACGCAGAGCAAGTCGAGGGATATCGAACACCGCTCCGAAACTTCCAGAGACGGCGAGCTATCCTCCGGGCAGTTCGACAGATCAATATGGATGAGGCGTTCACGCTTGGGACCCGACTGCGGGAACTTGCACTCCCCACCCTACTCATCTGGGGTGAGGAGGATCGTGTGGTACCGCTGGAGACCGGAAGAAAATTGGTTGCTGACCTTCCCCGAGCGCACCTCATCACTCTCCCGGGCGTCGGTCACCTCCCACCGGAAGAGGCGCCTCGGCGTTCTGTTGCTCCTGTCCTGGACTTCCTCGGTTCCCTGTGTAGCAGTCCTGAAGGAAGAGTTCCCGAGCTAGTGTGAATAGCATCTTGGCCCCAGCGCTCAACGATCCCGACAGGCTTCCCGATACCTTTGAGCGACCACCGGCTCGCGCGCGGTGTGGTACGACTACCTCCTCTGTCGGGACATCCAAGCGATATGCCCGTAACTGCATCTGTAGCGTCCACCCCCAGTTTTGATCGTCCATTTCTAGAGACTGTAGCACTCCGAAACGGATGGCTCTGAAGGGGCCAAGGTCCCGAAACCGAATTCCATAGAGGAGTCTAGCTCCAACTCGAATCAACGTGTTTCCTAGTCGGGCATGGATGGGGATCGTACTCCTCCCATTTACTTCCGATGGGCTTCGGACTCCCACTACGAATTGCGCTTGGCCAACCCGGATTGGCTCTACGAGATCGACGATAGCGGCAGGATCGTCACTTTGGTCCCCATCCATGAAAACTATTACGTCGGGTGGCTGATTGGTCGCAAGATATTCCATTCCCGCCAGGCAGGCGGCACCATAACCGCGATTGGATTCCAGGACGACCTCCGCACCTCCGGTTCTAGCCACTCTTGCCGTATCGTCGACTGAGCCGTTGTCGACGACTACAATTCGAGCGACTCCCACGCCCCGGAGTCCCTCAAGAACATCCGGTAAGACTGCTTCCTCGTTCAAGGCCGGGATCAGGATGGCTACCCGAAGTTCGGGGGCCGGACCAAGTGCCGGATCCGAAGATATCTTCCCGGAGAGAAGCTCTCGGAAGTCAGGAAGTGACAACGGGCTTCCGCAACTCAACACCCGGTTCTCCGCGAACTATCAGAGCTGTCCGGAACTCAGCCAAGGCAAGCCAAGCATATCCTGACCCGAATAGCACGACGAACGGGAGGCTTTCCCACAGCCCCTGATGAAATGCGACGATCCCACAGGCCACCATCCACAACGTTAGCACTAGCTTGGTGAATGTATCTGTCGGAACTCTCGGACTCGCATACCGAACGTTACCGTCTCCCAGCTTGGGCGTGCGCTGGAACGGATCCTTTGCCTTTCGGGTCGCCCCCCTTACTACTGCTCGTGAAACCGTTGCACTCAACCCAATCCCAAGGGCAAGAGTCACGGCAGCGGTTGGGATTAAATGCATCCATGGACGTCCCCGACAACGACCGGCCGCGGAGAAGAAGAAAAGAAATGAGAGAGTCGCTCCAGCAAAAACGACAAGGTCGAGCACAAGCCATCCTTCAAGTCCAAGGGTCCTTCGTGCCAGCGCTGAAGGAACTATGAGGATTCCCAACAGGAGGGTTAGCGGATACGCCAGATAGCCCAGGAGATGAATGACTGCTTCCCGTTTGACTCCCACTGACCAAGGTCCGCAAAGGAGGCGCGGGAGTAGTTTTCGAGCAGTCTGAATCCCGCCCTGTGCCCACCGTTTCTGTTGCAGTTCCAGGTCTCTTACCGTACCGGGCAGCTCAGCAGGAACACCGACGAACGGTCGGAAGACAAAACGCCATCCCGCCATTTGAGCCCTGTAACTCAAATCAAGGTCCTCCGTCAAGGTATCCGAAGACCATCCACCTGCCTCATCGAGGGCATTGCGACGCCACATTCCCGCGGTCCCGTTGAAGCTCATGAATCGTCCTGTTGCCCACCGTCCTCTCTGCTCAAAGAAGAAATGAGCATCCAGGAGTTGGGCCTGGCAACGGGTGAGTTGTGAATCCCCCTCGTTGAGATGATCCCACCGTGCCTGCACCATCCCTACCTGAGGATCCATAAACGGGCCAAGGAGTCGATGGATCAGATTCGGTCCTGGAACGAAATCGGCATCCAAGATGAGGATGAAGTCCCCCGTCGCCTTCTTAAGGCCTTGGGCGAGTGCCCCAGCCTTGAACCCCTCTCTAGATTCTCTGGGGAGGTAGTGGATCCGAAGTCCTCGTTCCCGCCAATAGTCGACCCGTGTTTCCGCCCGAACGGAGGTGCGGTCATTTGAATCGTCCAGGACCTGGATTTCAAGAAGATCAGAAGGATACCGGAGTTTAGCGGCAGCATCGATGAGCCTTTTTACGACGCTTTCCTCATTGTAAACAGGAAGCTGTACCGTGACTCTGGGGAGCTCCTTGCCCCACCGCTCTTCCTCGGGCTTCTCTCTCCCGGCAGTGAGGATCAGGTATATTCGATGAAACGAAAACGGGGCGAGAAGGACGAGAATGCCTCCAGCGGTGACCAATACCGACACCGCCAGCCAGTCAGGTATCATTGAGGTCCCGAAATCCTTCGCATTTAATCACCGGAAGCACTGGGTACCTAGGATAACTGGAGTCCTCGAACCACTTTCGACAGAGAAGGAAGCGACCACCCCTGTCTGTAGTTACCACTTGGCAGTAGGCACACCGTTCGCACAATCCGATCGGTACGACTTCATCGTTCATGGTGTTCCCCGAGTGCTGCCGGGGCGGATGTCCGCTCACTCCCGAGGTGCGGTTCACAACCCATTCCAGAAACCCTCGTGCGGACCATTGCGTTCCCTGAAAGCCCCCACCCAGCCCCTCAAAGGTCTTCCCTTGTCAGATCATTTCCGAGGTGATTGTGATCTCGTGAGCCCTCACATCCGGTGAGGACCACGGGATCTCATCTGGATCCCATGCCCTCCCAAGACAGAACGATTGTCCCGAAGGTGTTGTTTCCCTCTAGGTACCGGTGGGCCTCGGCTGCGTCACTCGCGGGAAACACGCGGTCGAGAACCGGGGCCAGGTGGCCCGACGCGAATAGTGGTATGACAGTGCGTTCGAATTCACGTGCAAGAACAGCTTTCTCCTCGGGCGGGCGGGCTCGAAGCACGGTTCCAATTAGAGATGCCCTTCGCACCATCAACTGGCGAAGGTCAACAAGTCCGGTGCTGCCGCTCGGAACGCCGACAATCATCCACCGGGCTCCGGAGGCCAGAATCTGCAAGTTACCCTCGAGGTAGGTCGCTCCAACGAGATCCAGTACGACGTCCACCCTCTGGCGATCCAGACGGTCGGCCACTTGCTGAGGCCAATTTTCTTCGCCCACCACCAGAACCCCTTCATCAAGCCCCATCTCCTTCGCACGCCGCAGCTTTTCCCTGGTTCGCGAAGTCCCGATCGTGAGTGCACCAACGGTACGGGCGAGCTGCAGGCCAGCCGTTCCCACCCCCCTCCCCACTGCATGGATCAAGACCACTTCTCCACTACGTAGACCTGCCTGCCTGAATAGCGCATCCCATGCCGTCATAAAGACCTCTGGGACAGCTCCAGCCGCTTCCATGGCCATTCCTTCCGGGACCTCTATCGTCTCACGTTCGGAGACCACTACCCGCTCAGCATATCCACCTCCACCGAGAACACCCATTACGCGCTCGCCCACTGCCCTGAGGCCGCAGTCCTTTCCGAGTGACTCGATCACGCCAGCGTACTCGAGTCCGGGGATATCCGATGAAAACCCTCTGGGGGCTGGGTATTGCCCGCGGCGCTGAAGGAGATCGGCCCTGTTCACCCCTGAGTAAAGAACGCGAACTTCCACCTCGCCTGGCCCCGGTTCGGGATTCGGTCGCTTGCCTAGCTGAAGTACATCCGGGTCTCCATACCTGACGATCTCGACAACCTTCATTGGAACCTCTCCTTTCCCACCGTTCGAGTTGATGGGTTTCAAAGCGTAACCCGTATGTCTATTCTCTCCAGCATGGCTGAGCCCGCACCCTTTCCGATCGTCCTCGATCGCCCTCTCATCTTCCTGGACCTGGAAACCACGGGTCTCAGCATCGGAAAGGACCGGATCATCGAGATAGCTATTATCCGTCTCTCTCCCAATGGCGACGTGACTGAGAGAGTGCGGCGGTTTAATCCTGAGATGCCCATTCCTTCGGAAGCCACGGCCATCCATGGTATCACTGATGAAGATGTGGCTAACGAGCCTCCCTTTTCCGCTCGAGCAAGGAGCCTACTTCAGCTTCTCGAACCCTGTGATCTAGCTGGTTTCAACATCCGAAAATTCGATTTGCCCATGCTTTTCTCTGAGTTCCGGAGATCCGCGCTCTCCTTCAACGAAGGGGATAGGAAGATCATCGATATTCAGATGATCTTCCACCGGGAGGAACCCCGAGATCTGGCCGCAGCCGTCCAATTCTACCTCCAACGCGAGCTTGAGGATGCCCACTCCGCATTAGCAGATATTAGAGCAACAGCCGCCATCCTTACTGCTCAGCTGAACCAATACCCCCACCTGCCAAGAGATCTGGGAGAGCTGAATCAATACTGCGACGATATTCGGCCCTTCGAGACCGAGGTAAACCGATGGTTCCTGACCACCCAGGACGACGACCGGATCTTTCGGTTTGGTAAGCACGAGGACCGTCCTCTCGCTGAGGTGGTCCGGAATGACCTCAAATATCTCGACTGGATACTCTCAGAGGATGATATAGATCAGAGCGTGAAGGACGTCGTACGCTCGGCGTTGAAGGAAGCCTCGACCTAGAGCAGACAGGGACCAGTTGACCTCTGCTCCACAAGAGCGATCCTTCATCTAGAGGAAGTGGAGGGGTGCGGGGATGGGCCTTCCACCGTATTCTCATTCGCTGAATTGTGAAAGCCCTTTCGGGACCCTATCCACGGTAACCGATTGTGGCGGACCCACGTGCTGACCGAACCCGCCGCCGGAGGACCTATGCTCAACGGACTTCTCTACGCTCATTCAGGGCTCCGATACCTGGTGCTCCTCGCGGGCGTTGTGGCCCTCCTATACTCCCTTTTCGCCGTGTTGACTGCGAGACCTTACGACAGAAGGATTCGCAGGGTGGCAGGGGCATTCGCAGGCCTGCTTCACCTACAGATCTTGCTAGGATTTTTCGTCGTTGTATCGGGACGTTTCTACCCCCAGCTGATCGGACACATCTTCATGATGCTAGCGGCAGCCACCGCGGCTCAGGTTCCGCTTTCGGTGTTACGGCGAAGACCACCCGAAGAGAGACGAGCGATGCCTCATCTTATCGGAACCGCTCTTGCCCTGCTCCTGATCTGGGGCGCCCTACGGGCGATTCAGAGAGGTCTCCTCGGCAGTTCACTCTGAGCCTCAGCCTCGAAGCTGGCCCTGAATCTCCCAAGGAGGCCAGCTGATGACCAAAAGCGAGGCTGGATCCCCAACACCGTTGGTCGCCCACACGCCGCGACCGATGGCTCTCGTAATGGGAGGGGGGGGGGCGCGGGCGGCCCACCAGGTCGGATTCCTCAAAGCCCCCGCTCGTTCCCAACCCGAAATCCACTTTCCGATCATTACAGGTGTCTCCGCGGGTGCTATCAACGCGGCACACCTCGCCTCACACCAGGGAACGTTTGCAGAAGCCGTGGACGACCTCGTCGGATTGTGGGACTCACTCACGATGGATCAGGTGTTTCGGCTCGACGCACATCACGTGGCGGTGAATGCAATCCGGTGGGGGCTTCAACTTGCCTCTGGTGGGGTCTTCGGGAAGCCCAAGATCCGTAGTCTCGTCGATACGACACCGCTCCGCCGATTTCTCGAGAGCGCACTGGGTCAAAGGGATGGTCTCATCCCAGGAATCGTGGAGAACGTCCAGTCTGGGCGTCTGCAGGCCCTGGCGATCACCTCGTCATCCTACTCGACCGCACAATCCGTCACCTGGGTGCAAGGAATGCGGGCAGCGGAGTGGTCCCGTCCTCAGCGGCGAGCGCGGCGAGCCTCAATCGGCGTCGATCATGTCATGGCATCGTCGGCTATACCCCTGTTTTTCCCCGCGGTCGAAATCGACCATGAGTGGCATGGGGACGGTGGGGTTAGGTTCTCAGCCCCACTCTCCCCGGCCCTTCGCCTTGGCGCCGAGCGGATTCTGGCAATTTCGACCCGGTTCGATCGTTTGGCGAGGGAATCCAATCAGTCCTTCATCACCGGCTATCCTCCTCCGGCACAGGTGATTGGGTCTCTGATGAACTCGATCTTCCTGGATCTCCTCGACCAAGACGCCTGGCAAATCGAAACCATGAATCGGCTCATACGCAAGGTACCGCTCAGGGAGCGAGAAGAGTTCAGGATGGTACAGCTGATGACCCTTCGACCCTCGCAGGACTTGGGGAAGCTGGCTTTCGATTTCGAGTTGGACTTGCCTCGGGTCTTCCGGTTCCTCATGAGGGGCTTGGGCACGCATCACACCGAAAGCCCCGACGTCCTTTCCTTCCTCTTGTTCGAGCCAGCTTATCTGCGACTTCTCATGGAGATCGGCGAGCAAGACGGCGAGGCGAAGATGGGTGAAGTCAAGGCCCTCATCCGAAGTAACCCAAGCTCGAGTCAACACAGATCTAAGCGAAAAAGGTGACCAAGAGGTATCGGTCCGGTACAAAGGACACCACCGAGGGGCCGATTCTCAGAGCGCTCGTGGCATTGGCCGTGCCCATTGTAGCCACGAATATCTTTCAAACACTCTACCAACTGATAGATACGTTCTGGGTGGGCCGCCTGGGCGCCGGTGCGGTAGCTGCCGTCTCCCTCTCATTTCCAATCCTGTTCTTCATGATTTCGGCTGGAGGAGGCCTAGCGGTCGCCGGCTCTATTCTCGTAGCCCAGACCTTTGGCACCGGTGATGAAGAGGCTGTCGATTACGCCGCGGGGCAAACCCTTCTGGCAGTGGGCGTCGTGTCCGCTCTCCTCTCAGTCGCGGGCTTCATTCTATCTGAACCTCTCATGGCTCTCTTCCGAGCGGAGCCCGCGGTCACGGAGATGGCAGTAGGCTATCTAGAGATCTCCTTTCTAGGGCTCGTGGCTGTCTTTGTGTATTTCGTATTCCATGCCCTTCTCCGTGGAGTGGGCGATGTCAGGACGCCCATGACCATTGCCGCTGGCACGGTGGTCCTTAACTTTTTCTTGGATCCCCTCCTGATCCTCGGGTATGGACCAGTCCCCGCCATGGGTGTCGCCGGTGCTGCCTGGGCAACGATCAGTGCCCAGGGCCTGGCCGGGGTCGTTGGTATGGGGATCCTCTTCAGCGGCCGCTACGGAATACACCTAAGGGTACGGCACTTCAGGCCGGCCAGGGCCATCCTGCTGAAGATCCTCCGGCTGGGGATTCCCTCCTCGATTGAGCAGTCGACACGGGCCCTCGGCATCGCGGTCATGATGCTCCTCGTTGCGGGATTCGGAACGACCGTGATTGCCTCGTATGGCATCGGCACTCGGATTCTCTCGTTTATTATCATCCCCGCTATGGGTCTCTCCCTGGCCACGACGACTGTTGTGGGTCAGAACGTGGGGGCCCGGAAGAACGACCGCGCGACCGTTGCGGCGCGGATGGCAATGACCGCAGGCTTCCTGGCGCTTACCGCCGCTGGAGGCCTCCTCTTCCTGGTCGCGGTACCGGTGATTAGGGCCTTCGTCCCTAATGAGCCGGAGGTTGTCCAGATCGGGGCCCATTTCATCCGCATCATGGGCCCGGCCTTCGGGTTCTTCGGCATTCAGATGGTGATGAGTGGCGCCCTGGCTGGAGCGGGAAATACCATGGCCGCGATGAGCCTGTCGATCGCTGTCCACCTTGGTCCAGATGGCATCTTCTGGGCCTTCCCGATCTCAAATGTGGTTTCGGCGGTCATTGCCCTCACCTGGTTCCTTCGCGGGACGTGGATACGCCGGATTGTCGATGAGGAATCGAACGTAAAAGAGGCGGGAATGGGAGTGCTGGGGTTGCGAAGATCGAAAAGTGGCAATACCTAACACCTCGTACTGGTACCGGCCCCCAATGACGAGGGTAAGCAGGATTGGTCTTACCCCCTCAAGTTGGGCCTGATCGACCCTGTCCCTAGACTTTTGGCAGACTCTACGAAGCCGGAGTCCTACGAAGCGAAAACTTCGTCACTTTGTGATTGATCTTACAATAGTGTCTTCCAATAAGTTGTGACGCCCGGCTTTGAACCGAGTACCTTCCTGCTCCGGAATCAGGATGACGTGGTGTACAGGGTTACCTGGAAGGTCATGGAGGACCCTTACGGCTGGCTCACCAACGGATTACTGAAGCTTGCGCTGAAAGAATACCGTCCACGACGAGTCCCGTCCTTACTTCCGACCGTTGCGACACCGCTCTCAATCCCGCGCCTCTCACTGCTCATAGCAGAGGGATATCACAACGTCACCTCCCCCCTCGTCCGAGTTGCCCACGTCGACCGCGACACCCTGACCCTCAAGCAGCTTTCTGGCCTGGAATAGGCCCAACCCCAGGGCGTCCGATTCGGTGGTCCAGAATGGCTCGAACGCCTTCAGGAGGGCTTCTTCGCTGAAGCCTGGACCCTGATCTCGAATCCGAATCTCAGGCTGGTTCTCTTTTTCCTCTACAGTCACCTCAACCGTCTGGCCACCGCCGAAATGGCCTGCGTTCGCCAGGATGAGAAAGAGGGCGTCCTTGAAGCGCTCGGCGGCCAAAACGACGTGAACGGGCCTGTTTGGACCTATGAACTTTATGGCCGTTCCCGTTTCGAGGCTGTACTCCCCGGTGACCCCCTGGATAACCGAGATCAAATTCTCACGATCCGCTGCACTTTCTGTCTCTACCTGAGCGTGGAAGGCAAGGTCGCGCAGAGCATCTACGGCATCCTCGACTGCGCCCCGAGTATCTCCTTTCCGCAGGCTGTCTTCGAGCGGACTAAGTACCGCTGTTCCAAGGTATCGGGCCATACCGTGCAGGACCAAATCATCCGGATCTTCTCCCGCCCTATCCTTCTCGGTAGTCATAGACGCCCGTTGATCGACCGGCTCCGGAGGTCGCCCCCCCGGACGGCGGAACGCGAGGTACACAGATAGTCCGGCAAAGAGGCCAGCCAAAACCCACGCGATCAGTTCCATCGGTTCCCCTCTCCACAACTCCGATCCAACTATGCTCCTCAAAGCTTGCTCCAGCTTCCAGATAAAGGGATCACCGCCACTTCCTCGGCGTGGTATTTTGGGCTGGACCCGGTGCCCAACCTCCTGCGATCATCCCTATCTCGTCAATCAGAAACGTACTACGCTCCAGGCCCTAACCCAACGCCGGGTATGTAAGGAAGCGGTTTGGAAAGATCGCTGAGGCATCCCCGCTAAGCACACGATGGCCTATCTAGCCCACACTGACTTCCTTACAGAGCCCCCGAATAGATCCGATTCAAACCCTATCTCATCTAGCCATGGACAAAGTTGAGCACGAGTTCTAGGGACAGTCCAAGGTGAGGGTGCCGCTCTTGAAACGCTCGATTCCTGTAAGGATGACGATGAGCATCTGGACGGGAGAAGCGCGGGATCGGCACGGGAGAGGGGCACCTGCTTTTCATTCTCTCACGTAATATCCGACGAAATCGCCAGCGAGAATCAGATGTCTCACTCTGCCACTAACTGCCTCAACTCTTCGAACAAGTTCTGGACGACACCGACGTGGGCTTCGGTAACTTATAGGAATTAGATCAAACTCTGGCACCGCGTCCCCTTTCACTAGCCATTGTCACTCGCCTCCTCCCGACCGGGCTCCTCAAGCTCCCAACGACACTTTTCACCACCCCGCGCTCCGCAACTGACGTGGATCACTTGTGTGGGAGCGGATCTGTACACATCAATCACAGTCTGCGACAACCCAGTCACAAGAGCACAGGCATCACCCCCTGGATCCGCCTCAACCAGTAGCTGATGTGTGGCCTCGATCTGAAACCGCCCGCGGTCAATCGAAAGGAATGTCCCACCAAACACTGCGCGAAGGCGCCGTTGGATACGGTTTCGAGCCAGATTAAGCAGGAGCCACTTCGGGAGCACCTTGCGCAGTGCTGGAGCTCCTCCCGTGACCATAAGGGAGCGCCCCACCTCATGGAATACCCACCTGGCATCAGGCCGTCTCGCTACAAGACGAATAAGGTCTCGGACCTCCACCTCAGGGATTCGTCTTCCTCGTCGGGCTTCTTGCTTATATCGCCGGATCTGGTCCTCAACCACGCCGGACAACCCGAAGCGGCGTGGCAAAGTCACGCTAACGTTCTCGTCGTCCAAGATCTCATTGGGTTGATCACGATTTCGAACTGTCTCGAGAAGAGCCAGCGCCAACTCGGCCTGCACACGCCGATGGTAACGTTTCTCAGGCAGGGAGTCGGACAAGACGGATTACATGGGTTCGGGGACAAGTCGCCTACGATGCGGCTCCGCTAACCTCGCGTTCGATCTCTCTATCGGCAACGACCTGACACGCCCAATCCGAATCTGTCCACTCACCTCCCTTCGAGCGACTCAAACCTCGTCCAATCCTCTCCAGCAATGAGAAAAGGCCCGTAACCGCAGGGTTTTTACACCCAGAGGACCTTGAATCAAAGCCGGTTGTGTGTCATACTACTTGGCGTTTGCGGACGGCTTGTATGATCCCCCATCCTAGGGGCCGGTGACGAATCGAGGGCCCGTGTCCATGTGGTACGGAGCCCTCTTTGTCCTCAGACTGTACCTGTTCGGTTTTACTCGAGCTAAGGATCGGCAAGTAGATGCCTGAGATTCCCGCTGAGCGAAACGCTACTACGACCGTCGTTCCTGAGATTCTCAATCAAAATCTTAATGAGCTGAGCGATGAAGAGCTGGTAACCGCCCACCTGGACGGTCGAGAGGGGGCCTTTCAAGAGCTCTTCCATAGGTACAGGGATCGACTCGTTCACTTCATCACCCGAAAGACCGGTGACTCAGATCGAGCTCAGGATCTAGTGCAGGAAGCCTTTATTCGCGTGACCCGGCATCTCCATCGGTTCGACACCAGCAAGAAGTTCTCGACCTGGGTGTATACGATCGCGAGCAACCTGTCGAAGAACGAGTTGCGGAATCGTTCCAGGAGTCCGTTGGTACTCTTCCAGAAGTTGACCAACAGCTGGGATGATGACCATCGCCCGCTGCAGTTTGAGGATTTCAGCATGCGGCCGGACGATCTCTACCGAAAGCGATTCCTTCAGCGTCTCGTAGAGGACACGGTAGAGGAGTTGCCCGAACACCATCGTCTTGTCTTCCGCCTCAGGGAACTGGAGGGCAAGAGCTACGAGGAAATCTCCGAGATCACCGGCGTGAACCTCGGAACGGTGAAGAGCCGACTACATCGGGCTCGGAATTCTTTCGCTCAGAGGATTGAGCACCTTCTGAACTGAGACCCGGCTCTTCCGCTGACACTTGTAGGTCCCGCCCCCCGAGCAGTGGAGCGGCTCCCTGCCCATCGGACGCCATGTTCGCATCCCTCCGAAAGGCCTTTCGCCAGGCGGTCGAGAATTTCCAATCTGAGGTGAACCGAGACCGTATCCCTGACGCCGCTGATCGGCTGCTTCGGGCCATGAGGGCCGAGTTGATCGAGCTACAGAGACAGTCCGAGGAGCTCGAAAGGGAGCTCGAGGCCGTTCAGGAGGGGGCTCGAAGGGAGCACGAGGCTACGAAGACCTGCCTTCGACGGGAGGAAATGGCCCGGAAGATCGACGACAAAGAAACGGCCTCCGTTGCGAGAGGCTTCGCGGGAAAGCACCTGCAGCGTCAGGGGATTCTTTTTGAAAAGTCGGTGGTTCTTACACGGGAACTCCATGAACGTCGAGAGAATCTAGAGGAGATGAAGGACCAGTTTCAGGAGGCGCTACTCCGGCGCGAGTCGCTCGGAGCCACCGCGGGACGAACCCACACAAGCGACCACATCCGTCAGACGGACGACTTATTTCAAGAGATGGACTCCGTCGCTGAGAGAATCAAGGATCTGGAGACTCATACTCAAGCGCCTCAGGACATTGATGAAACGCTCGGCGATGGTTCTTCCCCAGCGGGGGATGCACTCCCAGAGCACGAGCTGGACGCACGTCTCGAGGCCCTGAAGAAACGGGTATGGGAACTGCCACACCCCTTCGACGATGAACAATAGTTGACATCAGCTCAGACGCTGGGGTAGTAAAGCCAGAGTCGGGCGAGTAGATTTTCCCGGTCAAGATTGAGGTTGCCGCAGGCCGGCTGTAGATCGAAACTGGCTGGAACCTTGGACATCACCAGGTGACTCATGGAGAACTGGATCGGGATCGGCGTCTGGATCGGGATCGGGGCAATCGTAGGTCTCATGATGAAGATGCTCGTAAAGCTGCCTTCGGCGCAGCCCGGGCACACCTTACTTCTCGTGGTATTTGGTGCATTCGGGGCCGTCATTGGGGGAATGCTTGGAGTAGGGCTCTTCCAGTTCGGTGACCCCAGGGCACTGAGCATCGGGGGCATGGTCGGTGCGCTGTTCCTGAGCACTCTTCTGACTTGGACCTATCGGTGGGGAAGCAAATCCGTCGTCTGACATCCGCTCGGCCCAATCTCGACAAGCGCCAGGAAGTGACCTTCGATCTGAAAGACCTGCGTCGAGAGCTCTTCGAGTTTCTGCGAATCCCCTCAGTCAGCGCTCGGTTAGAGCACGCGGACGACACCCGCCGCGCCGCAGAATGGGTTGTGGGAGCCCTCGACCGTGCCGGGCTTGAGGCGGAGCTCCTGGATACTCCCGGACACCCTGTAGCTCTCGGGGAGTGGCGTGGCGCCGCAGACAACGCTCCTACGGTTCTCATTTACGGCCACTACGACGTGCAACCTCCGGAGCCACTCGATCTCTGGACCTCTCCCCCCTTTGAGCCGACCCTCAGAGATGGGCGCATCTACGCGAGAGGGGCAGCTGACAACAAGGGTCAGCTTTTCCTCCATCTCAAGGCGCTTGAAGAGTTCCTCGCCACCCGCGGAACTCTGCCCGTCAACGTAGTGGTGCTAGTGGAGGGAGAAGAGGAGATCGCCTCACCTAATCTCCTGCGGTTCATAGAAATGTACCGTGACCGCCTTGCGACAGATGCGGTGCTCATCTCGGACTCCTCGATGTTCGCCCCAGATCTGCCCTCACTTTTATTTTCACTTCGGGGCCTGGCTTACTTCGAAATTCTTGTCAGAGGAAACGAGAGAGACCTTCACTCTGGCAGCTATGGAGGAGCAGTACCCAATGCCGCCACGATCCTCGCTGACATCGTGTCCACGCTCCATGACAGTCACCACAGGGTCGCGGTCAACGGTTTCTACGACCAAGTCATCCAGTGGGACGATCGAACGCGCGAGCAGATCAGGGCTCTCCCCTTCCGGGAACAGGCATTCTTCGAGGAAGCGGGCACGACGAATCCGAGTGGGGAAATCGGCTACTCGACCCTCGAGCGTCTATGGACACGCCCGACCTGCGACGTGAATGGCCTTGTTTCAGGATACACGGGCCAGGGCGCCAAAACTGTCCTCCCAGCGACGGCCACGGCAAAGGTGAGCTTCCGGCTAGTTCCCGACCAGGACCCCGTGCGGATCGGGAAGCTTCTCCGGACACACATCGCCCAAGTCACGCCAGCCGGCGCAGAGGTTGACGTAGTGGAACTCGCAGGAGGGCGGCCCTGGCGCGCTCATCTCGAGGGCCCCTTCTTCGAGGCCGCGCGCCGTGCGCTGGAGAGTACCTTTGGTGTGGAGCCCATCCTCACTGGTGAGGGTGCGTCGATTCCGATCGTGACCGATCTCGAGCGAATACTCGGAGGGCGCGCTGTATTGATGGGCTTCGCCCTACCGGGAGCAAACATGCACGCGCCGGACGAATGGTTCCCGGATGCACACCTGAGAAAGGGGATTGAAACGCTGATGAGGTACTACGAGGAACTCGGGCAACTGTTCTGAGACGAACCGGCGCCGACATGCCAAATGGGACAATCAGTCTTCCGACTTCCCAACCATCACTCCCGCACGGAGCAGTGCTCGGGCCTTATTGAGGGTCTCTTCGTATTCCTGGCCCGGATTGGAGTCAGCGACAATCCCCGCGCCAGCCTGTACAAACGCGCGCCCCTCATGAACGAGCATAGTCCGAATTGCGATCGCCGTGTCCATTGACATTCCTCCGTACCCGAGATATCCCACCGCGCCAGCGTAGGGACCTCTACGTACAGGCTCCAGCTCTTCAATGATCTCCATGGCACGAATCTTAGGCGCCCCTGATACAGTGCCTGCTGGAAAGCATGCCCGGAGCACATCGATCGCACCTAACCCCTCGGTTAACTCGCCCTCCACTTGTGAGCAGAGATGCATGACGTGAGAGTAGCGCTCGACAGCCATCAGCTCCGGCACTCGAACAGTACCGTACTTGGCCACTCGGCCCACATCGTTCCGTCCCAAATCCACGAGCATCCTGTGCTCCGCAAGCTCCTTTTCGTCCCTCAGTAGATCGTCCGCAAGTTCGCGGTCCTCCCTCGGATTGCGACCCCGTGGTCGTGTGCCGGCGATCGGTCTCACGGTGATTGTGCCGTCCTCGACCCGTGCCAGCACCTCCGGGGATGAACCCACGAGGCTGACTCCGTCGAGCTCCATGAAGTAAAGATATGGCGACGGGTTCAAGGATCTGAGGGCTCGATACAGATCGAACGGTGATCCTCCTAGGTTCATGCTCAGACGTTGGCTGAGCACCACTTGAAAGGCGTCCCCCTCCAGGATGTACTCTCGAATGCGAGTGACCGCAGTTTCATACTCTTCCCGGGTCATCGTGCTTTCGAAAGGCGGATCCGCTGGGGGCTCAGCCTTCAAGGAGAGGGCTGGCGGACCCTCCTCAGAGCCGAGACGTTCTACGAGCTCCTCAATCCTTTCGACGGTAGCACGGTAGCGAACCCGAAGCTCCTCTTCCGACAGCCCGGGCTCTACCGGAACAGCCCGTATCGCCATAGCGCGCCCCAAAAGGTTGTCGATCGCCAAGACTACATCGGTAAAGACGACTATCACCTCCGGAAGCTCCAGGTCGCGCTCCGCAAGGTCGGGGAGCCGCTCAATCTGGCGCACGAGGTCATATCCGAAGTACCCTACGGCACCACCCCAGAAACGGGGAAGCCCGTCAATCTGCGCGGAAGCGCGGTCACGCAGTCTCTGATCGAGGTCAGCGAGGGGATCCTCGACATCTACGGGCGCCCAACCTCCTTCTGGAGTCCACCACGACACTTCTCTTCCCTGGAGCCGCCAGGCAGCGCTTGGTTCGGTTCCCAGAAAAGTGTATCGGGCCCACTTTTCCCCTCCAACTACGGACTCGAGAAGAAAACCAAACGGGGGCCGCACGAGCTTTCGATAGGCGGTGACGGCCGTCTCAGTATCAAACAGAAACTCAGCCCGCAGAGGAATGACCGCGGCCGTGCGTGACAGATCGACGAACGCCTCGAATGAGGGAATCAGATTCATGTGCCCTAGCAGGGATAGGCTGAAAACCGTTACGGGTGATCCGGAGGGGCAGAATGTCCAGACGTGAACGTGGAAAGTCAACGCCGGTGCTTGCCGTGGACACTGGGGGGACGTTCACCGATCTTCTGCTTCTCCAGAGCGGTAGCGTCACCGCACTCAAGGTGCCCTCGACTCCAACCGACCCGGCCGCTGCAGTACTTACGGGGATCCGGCGAATCTTCGCGGAGGAAGCTCCAAAGTGCTACCGGCTGATCCTTGGATCGACGGTAGCGACGAATACCCTCCTAGAACGCAGCGGCTCCCGAGTAGCGTTGATCACGAACGAGGGTTTCGAGGATGTGATCGAGATAGGGCGCCAGGATCGGCCCCAGCTCTACGCGCTAACCGGTCATCGCCCACCCCAACTAGTTGATCGCAGGGATCGGATAGGGATCACAGGGCGGCTGGATCCCGCTGGCAATGAGCTCTCTCCAGTCGACCACGAACAGCTTTCCCTCCTTTCCGAACAGGTGGACGATGCCGAAGCCATCGCGGTCGTTCTGCTCCATAGTTATGCGAACCCCACGCACGAATTGGCCGTCGCAAAGGCTTTGGAGGGTATCGGGATATCGGTGTCCCTCTCCTCACAAATCCTCCCCGAGTTCAGAGAGTTCGAGCGGACCTCCACGACGGTTGCGAACGCCTATGTGGCACCTCGAGTACAGAGCTACATATCCCGCCTGAGCCGGAAGTGCGGGACGGAAGCCATTCGCGTCATGGGATCAAACGGGGGAGCGCTCTCTCTCGATCGGTCACTCTCGGAGCCAGTCAATACGGTCCTCTCCGGCCCCGCTGGGGGAGTGGTGGGCGCAATGGATTGGGCTCGCCGCGCAGGGCTAGACAAGATCCTGTCGTTTGACATGGGGGGGACTTCCACCGATGTCAGTCTCGTCCGGGGCGCGCCCCTAGACACACGAGAAGGGAAGGTAGGAGGCATACCAATCGCCATTCCCCTCCTGGACATCCACACAGTTGGTGCAGGTGGCGGATCAATCGCTTACCTCGACCCGGCTGGGGCGCTCCACGTGGGTCCGAAGAGCGCCGGTGCGGAGCCGGGCCCGATCGCCTATGGAAAAGGGGGGGCTCAGGTGACCGTAACGGATGCACACGTTTGGCTCGGTCGACTTCCCGCGAGAGGACTGCTCGGAGGCACTGCGCCCCTCGACCGTGACCGAGTCGCCGAGCATATAGAGACTCTGGCGCAGGAAGCGGGGATCTCTGCCAAAGAGGCAGCGGCAGGGGTTGTCGAGGTAGCGAACACAGCAATCGAGGGAGCCCTCCGGGTTATCTCCGTTGAACGGGGCATAGACCCTTCTGACTATCACCTCGTCGCGTTCGGCGGGGCAGCTGGACTACATGCTGCAGACCTCACGCAGCGGCTAGGACTTCGGGGAGCACTCATCCCGCCAGATCCCGGTCTTCTCTCCGCCTACGGAATGCTCGTTGCGCCAGTCTTACGGAACCGATCCCGTACGGTCTTCCTGCCCGGAGACGACCCCTCCACCGATGCTCATATGACCAGAATCTTAGACGAATTGGAAGGAGAGGCTCGGGCGGAAATGATAAAAGATGGGGCCACCTCAGCCTCTCTCGTCGCCGAACGATGGGTAGATGCCAGGTATCGCGGCCAGAGTTTCGAGTTGTCCGTCCGAGCAGAAGATTGGCTGAACGGCTTCCATCGGGCGCACGAGAAGCGATACGGGTACCTTCGATCGACTCCTGTTGATGCAGTCACTCTACGTGTCAAAGTGGAGGCTCCCGGCGATCGGGTTCAAATCCTTGAGATCCCGGGAGAACCGGCTCCCTCCCCTCCCAATCGGGCCCCGGTACCGGCAGGTGGGAAGGAGCTAGAGGCGCCAATCTTCTCTCGGTCCGACATCCCCCCAGGCACGACTGTATCTGGACCCGCGATCATAGTCGAGTACAGCGCAACCACCTGGTGTCCCCCGAAATGGCAAATCGAGTGTGACTCGTGGGGCATCCTACATCTTTCCAATAGTCAACCAGCCTAGGAATCTCAACCCAGCAACCTGACTCCCGGCCTCCTACACTCCAAGCGCCGAAATTCTTGTCGGCCTTGTTCGTCGACGACAAGCTCCAGGACCTGGTGAAATACCTCCGGCAACCTCTCCCAAACCAAAGGTGGTGCGACCAGGAAAACAGGAACGTTGAACCGCTCAGCATCGGACAGCACCTCAAGCGTGCCACGAAAAAGTTCCTCCGTACCTGCCTCGTGTAGTTCCCACACCAATAGCGAGTTCGTCTGCGTCGTCTTCGAGCGACTGTGGAGCCAGAGAGCTAAGTGGATGGCCAGGCGAAGCGCTGCATGCTCGATTCCCGCGGGCGCTCGCTGCTGCCCGTCCGAGCTGACGATCTGCAACTCAGGGTCCACCCTCACGCCTATGATTAGCCCCTCGGTGATTTGACTCAGGAGACTCCCTGCCAACCGAAGCACCTCTCTGAGATCCAGATCCTCGGCGGAGTCGAAGGCCAGGGGGACAGGTGCGAAGACATTTGCCGTGACAGCGCTCTGATTCGACCTCTCCACACCATATCCTCGCCGTCTTTCCCGAAGACCCTCCAAGACCTTGGTCGCCTCTTTCACTCGTACCTGAAGCCGTAGCGCTTGCTCCTCCAGTTCTCGTAACTCCTCCGGCTTCTCGTCGAGTTGCGCCCGACGCCGTTTCCACCATCGTCCATCCTGGACCACATCTTCCCACTCGCCGTGAAGAGTCTCCAGCAGACTCCCGAATCCAGCTCCCAGTGTCCGATCGCAGGTCGGACAGCTTGCGCTCTCCTTGTCAGCCTCAAGCGCCCGTATGCGAAGGCGGAGCTCTCCAGCTCGGTCGCGATAGGCCCGTAGCTTGGACTCGGCATCCTGTCTCTCCTGTGCCCACTGAAGAGTTGCCGCTTCAAGGTCGGCAGATGCCTCCACCCAATCCGCCCGTCGATCGGTGAGACCCACCTCCCTCGACAGCAGACTTTCCTCTTCTGGCTCCCCGGCAGGCACCTCTGGATCCAAGGTTCCTCTGGACGGAGAGCTTTCTTGGTCCGGTTCACTGATGGAGTGTTCCCGGAAGCCCGCCAGTACAGCACGAAGCAGAAACTCGGGATCCAGGCCTCCGGCCCATAGCCCAGCTGACACCGGATCGTCGGGAGGGGATGGGGAAATCCGGAGCTTCCTGAGGAGCGGCATTCCGGAGCCCCCACCTTTGCGATTCCGACGGAGTGCATCCACCATCTCGACCCGAACGGACTCCGATGCTGACGTGAGCAGCGTAATCTCAGGAAATCGACCGCTCTCACTGACTCGTACTGGTGACGTGCCAGGCCACACAATTTCCTCGGCTGCCCAAACAAGGCTGCTCATCCGCTGCATGGAGCCGGTCTCATTAGACTCCGCATGAACCTCAAGGTGGGCCGCTCTTCTCCGTACAGCATCCAGCAACCCCTGAGATACCCCCTCGTCGGGGGTGATTACGTCTCCTCGCAAGCGGACCCGCACGATTTTTCTCTCGATCCCCCCTGGCACCCCCTGGAGAAGTTCTCGTAGCCGCCTTGTCCCTGGTTGCGGATCCTCACGGGCAACGCGAACAGGTGCCAAATCTACCACAGGGCGACCCGGAACAGGGTGGAACTCGGCGCTCCCATCCTCCAGATCGAAACTCAGAAAGCCTTTCTCTTCCGTCGCCTCTCTCCAGGGGCACGACCCTGGCCTCTCCAACGCTCCGGCCGTCCAAACGTTCGGTGCCCAGGCCCTGCGTTGGTGATCCCCACCAACGGCCACGTAACTCCACTCATCAGGATTCACAGGGATCCCAGGACGCGAGTCCGAGGGATCACCCCTCACGAGCAGCACGTTCCAGCGGGCGTCAGGGTCTGGTCTCACGTCGGGCATTGGAGGATAGGCCGCGGCTCGAATTGGGATGAGAAGGGCATGCAGACTCGTGCTGCGAAACCGGACTGCACGCGGTGCACCGACCGCTGCCTCGACGCCCGGCAGGGCGTCGAGGACGGCGACTGGACCCGGATCAGCCGGATTTCTCGGAGAATCGCGTTCTCCGGCAATAATCAGGATCGGAATCCCAGGAAGGTGTGTTCGGAGACGGGATACCCCTCGATGAATGGTGAGAAAAGCTGTACTCGGAGGGTTCGGGTGGTCGAACAGATCTCCCGTAATCAGAACTAGATCCGGTTTCAACCGAATCGTTTCCTGAAGCGCCCACCGAAATGACGCGGCAAGATCTCGCTCTCTCTGATTCCATCCCTGCTCTATCTGGAGGTACGCCCGGAATCCGAGATGGAGATCGGACAGATGGACCAGCCGCACTCTCAACCCTTACGATAGATCAGCAACGGTGCCGAACTTCCTTTCGAAGAACACCAGTGGGTCACTAGCCGGTCCCACCCCGCAGTCAACAACCTCGCTAATCAAGACCATATGATCCCCTGCTTCCACCGTCTTCCAAATCCTACAATCTATCCAGGCTAGTGCATTCTTGAGGGTCGGAGGACCGACCCGCATGTCCACAAGCTCTAGCTCCTGAAAACGCTGGTCCCGAATCTCTTCCGAGAAACGGTGAGCGATTTTCGCGTCCTCCGCGCGAAGTATCGAGACGGCAAAGCTCCCAGTTCGGAGCAGCACGGAAAGTGATTCTGACTTGCGGTCGGCACACACAAGGATCAAATGGGGCTCTAGCGAAACCGAAGCCACAGCGTTGGCAGTGAATCCGACGGGAACGCCTAAGGGGTCGGTACCCGTCACTACCGTAACACCGGTGGGCAACCGCGACATGACTTCCTTGAATAGCTGAGCGTTCCGCACCATCCCCCTCTGATCAGATCTAGTCCCCCTAACGGTCTCCCAGCCATTGCGACCTTTGCGCTCGTCACCTGGCGCGGATAACTTTCGGTATTGAGGATATCGGCCTCTGTCCAATCCGAGGAGGCCGATGAAGCTGGCTTGCCTCTACCCCC
>CAZJIM010000021.1:0-2317 GCA_964546115.1 uncultured Gemmatimonadaceae bacterium
GTTCCGGATTCTCAGAGGGACGGGCCTGGATGGTCTACGTGGGATCCCCGCCTCCCGTGACCCCGGAATCCTGCGGCCGCTATTGCCTTTCACCAGGACTGATCTGGAGGAATATGCGCGTGTTAGCCACCTTCGACCCAGGATTGACCCCACGAACGCATGCACCCGCTTCGCCCGAAACCGGGTGCGCCATCAACTCCTTCCGCTACTAGAGGATGTACATCCGGGGGCACGGGGTGCCCTACTGCGTCTGGCAAGGAACTCTAAGCGCACGACTGAGGCCCTAGATGCGCTGGTGGATCTCCACTTGGAGAGGGTTATGGTGGAGAAAGAAGGATCACAGATCGTACTCGACCGGGCCGCGGTTGTAGAGTATCCGGACTCAGTGATCGGCGCTCTTATCCGTCGAGCAACCACCGTGCTGGGGCTTGGCCTCTCGGAGGCCGGAACCGCTTCCGCTGTTGAGTTTATCAGGACTGGCTCCAACGGAGCGCGAGTGGACCTTCCCGGACCGTTGAGCCTGGCCAGGGAGTTTGGCCAACTTTGGGTTTCCGATTCTGGTAGTGGCCTCCGTGGGGCTACCGAGGAGGTAGCCGAGAAGCAGTTGCTCGACATTGAGACCCCCGGCAGCGGTGAAGGGGAGGTATGTCTTTCGGGCCGTCGATTCCAAGTGCGTTGGGGCTTGATGTCCGGTCCGGGTCGCGGGGAGGGGTTAGAAGATGGATGGGAGTGGGCTGAGTTTCTTCCCGATGATCTCTCGTTTCCACTCCGTATTCGTGGGTGGCATCCAGGGGATCGGATCCGCATCAGTGGTGGCCGAAAGAAGCTGAAGAAGGTGTTCCGAGAGTCACAGGTCTCACTCTCTGAGCGACGACGACTTCCACTGATTGTGGATTCAGAGGGGCTCGTAGTCTGGTTATTGGGCCGGGCTAGTACGCTAGGGGCACACGGGGGAGAGGAAGGTGGGTGGCGCTTCGGAGTGAGGGACCTTGGAAACGTCTGAAGGGGTGAGCGGGTTCTTGTGTTGGGGTTCCTTAGGGGCTCCTTTATGTTTCTTGTGGGATTTAGTGCGACTCTAGGCACCTTCCGCTAATTGGGATTCCGCACACTCAAGGTTGCTGAGGCATCGAGAGAGAGCTTTTCCTTCATGGCGAAACGAAAACCCACACGGAAGTCCGACCCGAAAGATACGGGCTGGAATCGTCTGTCCAAGACGAGCTCCTTTTGGGTCCTCGTGATATTGTTGCCGCTCCTCTTCCTGAGTCTGTTTCGAGGAGAGTCGCAGCCGCGGTACGAGTTTTCCTATTCAGAGTTTAGGTCAGAACTCGCTCAGGGAAACATCGAGTCGGTGACGGTTATCCAGGGGGTCCTGGTCGAAGGAGAGTTTAGCCGGGCTGTTACGCGGGAGGGGCAGGAGTACACCTTCTTCGAGACGAGCCTCCCGGGGGAGATCACTGAGGGTCTGCTGGCCGACTTCGAGAACCGATCCGTCGATGTTCGAGCCGAGCCGGAGCGGACCCCCTGGTGGAGCTTTCTCATTTCCGCGCTGCCGTGGGTCATCCTGATCGTCTTTTGGTTCTGGCTGCTCCGCACAATGCAGGGAGGAGGAAACAAGGCGTTTCAGTTTGGTAGATCGAAGGCCAAGCTCATCTCTCCCGACACCCCGAAGGTGACTTTCAAAGACGTCGCAGGAGCCGAGGAGGCGAAGCACGAACTTGAGGAGATCATCGAATTCCTCAAAGACCCTCAAAGGTTCGCCCGGTTGGGAGGACGCCTTCCGAAGGGCGTACTTCTCGTCGGCCCACCGGGTACGGGAAAGACGTTGATGGCCAAGGCGGTGGCTGGTGAAGCCGAGCGCCCCTTCTTCCAGATGTCCGGTTCCGACTTCGTAGAAATGTTCGTAGGGGTTGGAGCGTCCCGGGTGCGTGACCTCTTCGAACAGGGGAAGGCCCACGCTCCGTGCATCATCTTCATCGACGAAATCGATGCGGTAGGCCGACACAGGGGCGCTGGACTAGGTGGCGGACACGACGAACGGGAACAGACTCTGAACCAACTCCTCGTCGAAATGGATGGGTTCGAAACCAACGAAGGTATCATCCTGTTGGCCGCGACGAACCGGCCTGACGTTCTGGATCCCGCGCTGCTGCGCCCGGGACGGTTCGACCGTCAGGTCGTTGTCGACTTCCCTGACGTGAGGGGCCGAGAGCAGATCCTGATTGTCCATGCCAATAAGCTGCCACTCGAAGACGACGTAGAGCTCAATACAGTCGCGAAAGGTACGCCCGGGCTTTCGGGAGCGGACCTCGAGAACATA
>CAZJIM010000021.1:2327-34388 GCA_964546115.1 uncultured Gemmatimonadaceae bacterium
GGGTGCCAAGAAGGTCGCGATGGAGGACTTCGAGACCGCAAAGGACAAGGTGATGCTCGGGACGGAGCGTCGGAGCATGGTGCTCACCGAGAAGGAGCGGAAGCTTACGGCCTACCATGAGGCCGGGCACGCGGTCCTCGGGCTTCGCATTCCGGGCTTGGATCCAATCCACAAGGTTACGATTGTGCCGCGTGGGAGAGCGCTGGGGCTCACCGCGTCCCTCCCCGAGGAGGATCGCCATTCCTACACCCGCGATTGGTTGGAGGGGCAGCTCAGCATGCTCTTTGGTGGGCGGGTGGCCGAAGAGATGATCTTCGGGCCCGAGAAGGTCACGACCGGGGCTGGTAATGACATTGAGCGGGCCACGGAGATGGCGAGGAGAATGGTTACCCGCTTTGGAATGTCGGATCTGGTGGGGCTGATGGCCATCGGGGATGCGGACCGTGAGGTGTTCCTGGGGAGGGAGATCACTCAGAAGCGGGAGGTCTCTGAGCACACCGCGCAGCTTGTGGACAGGGAGATAAAGCGCACCCTGGATGAAGCGCACCGAAGAGCCCAGGAGGTACTCGATAACGAACGGGAGCTTCTGGAAGCAATCGCCACTGCGCTGCTTGAGCGAGAGACCTTGGACCGGAACGAGGTTGAGCTTCTGGCTCAGGGAAAGGCGCTCCCACCGCTGAGGGAGGAAACTCAACCACCCGATGCGGAAGCACCTTCCGACTCCCAGGACCGCGACCGCTCGGGCGATGTGGAGGAGGACCAATCGCAGTCCACGGGTTCTCCCGACTCGGAGGCGCCCGATGCTGACACGGACGAAGTGAGTTCTCCCGCCGCTGGCGAAGGTGCTCCCGTCTCCTCGCCAGCGGCACATCTCTCACGAGAAGATCCTGGTCCGGATCCCTCGCGAGGATGAGGGGATCTCCCTACCTGACATCGAATCCTCGGTCTTCCTCTCACCACCAAGTGTGGGAGATCGCGGGAGGGTCAATTTCGCTGGCTGATCCGGTCGTGGTGGGGATCCTAAACCTGACGCCCGATTCTTTTTCTGATGGTGGAGAGCTTCCGAACTTGGAAGTCGTAGTTGGACGTGCTGACCAGATGGTCCGAGAGGGGGCAGGAATTCTGGACGTGGGTGGTGAGTCGACCCGACCGGGAGCCTCAGCCGTGGAAGTCGGCGAGGAGCTGCGGCGGGTCCTCCCCGTGGTCGAGGTGCTCGTCGAGCGTTGCGGAGTGCCCATTTCTGTCGATACTCGAAAGGCCCAGGTGGCTGAAGCTGCATTGGCGGCCGGAGCTGCGGTCGTGAATGATGTTTCCGCACTTGTCTTCGACGCTGGAATGGTCGATGTCGTAGCGAAGGCTGGGGCTGGAGTGGTACTCATGCACATGAGAGGTACCCCCGAGACCATGGGGCATCGAGCCAACTACGATAACCTGTCTGCAGATGTCTCATATGAGTTGGGCCTCGCCGTCGATTACGCCGAGAAGAGAGGCATAAAACCGGAGGCGATCGTCCTGGACCCTGGGATTGGATTTGCGAAGACGTCACGCCAGAGCCTCGCTCTCCTAGGGGAGATTCCGAGACTTAGGAAGCTTGGATTCCCCGTGTTGGTTGGACCGAGCAGAAAGAGCTTTCTCGGGGATCTGTTGGAGGTACCGCTGCAAGAGCGCGCTGTGGGAACTGCGGCCGCGTGCCTGATCGCCTACCAGGGAGGAGCCAGACTCTTCCGAGTCCATGATGTGGCTCCCACGGTGCAGGCTCTGGCGGTAGCACATGCCGTCGACGAGCAGCGCTTGGAGGGGAGCACGGCTTGAACGTCCTCTGGGAGCAGTTCCAGATCATAAGGCCTGGTTGGACAGATCTAATCGAGATCGTCATCGTGGCCGCTCTCGTGTACCGGGTGCTCCTCCTTCTCCAGCGCACCCGGGCCATGCAGATGATCTTGGGTGTCGGGTTTCTCGCTGGAGTCTATTTCCTTGCTCGGGTCCTGAACTTGTCATTGATCCGGACTCTTCTCGAGACGCTGTTCCAGTTTGGAGCGATAGCGGCACTCGTCGTATTCCAGCCTGAACTCCGCGCTGCGCTGGCCCGTCTGGGTCAGACCCGGATGTTTCGAATGTTTGCAGAGTTGGAGAGCCGCAAGGTTGTCGATGAGCTGATCGAGGCGGCAGAACAGCTTTCCCGTACCAAGATCGGAGCTATCATCGTGCTGGAAAACGAAGTTTCACTGGATGAGTACGCGCGGACGGGGAGCGCGATCGAGGCCCGGGTCTCTCGGGAGATGTTGATCACGATCTTTACCCCCCTCTCTCCACTCCACGATGGGGCGGTGATAATCACGGGAGATACGATTAAGGCTGCGGGGGCCATTCTTCCTCTGACCCAGACACGCCTTTACGACAAGTCGTTGGGAACGCGGCATCGGGCGGCCCTGGGAATTTCCGAAGAATCAGATGCGATTGTAATCGTTATCAGTGAAGAGACGTCCCGCATCTCGGTGGCGCATGGGAACAGGATCGAAGTGGGGGTTGAGACTGTCCGGCTGAGGGAACTCTTGGAGGGCGCTCTTCCGGAGGCTGGAGGTGGTCTATGGCTGAGGCCGAGCCCCGGGTAAGATCGCGTTGACAGGTTCAGGAGGTGCCCGATACATTGCGCGGTCGATTACATTGCGCGGTCGATCAACCTGACTGATTACGTCCAGGTTCTGGGCGCCTCGGGGCACTAGCCTTGAGTCATTTGAAAGGAGTCTGGTAGTGAACGTCCAGTACAACTTGATGACGCTCTTTGCGGACGGGGGACCAATGATGTACGCCCTTGTTCTTTGCTCTCTGGTTGCGCTGGGAGTCATCATAGCGAAGGCGTTCACCCTCTACGTTGCACACAAGGGAACTGACCGGATCCTCGAGGAAGTCCAGGAGCTCAGCCAGTCGGGTGAGATCGATGAAGCGATCCGGAGATGCACTGAGACGCCTGGACCTACAGCGGCCATCCTTCTAGTAGGCCTCAGGCGGCTTCGGGGCGGGCAGTTCAAGGAGACAGAGCTCGAACAGGCGATCGATACGACGGGTACGATCGAACTCGGATTTCTAGAGCGGGGGCTCGTCATTCTTGCAACGGTGGCCAATGTGGCCCCCCTTATGGGGTTCCTCGGGACCGTAGCGGGGATGATCATGGCGTTCGCGTCAATCGAGACCGCCGGCGACGTAGATCCGACCCTGGTGGCGGGCGGCATCAAGGTCGCGCTTCTCACGACGGCTACAGGGCTTCTCATTGCGATCCCAACGAATATCGGATACAACTTCTTTGTGACCCGCATCGACAGGCTTATCGTGGACATGGAGCAGGGGACGCAGCAGATCCTGAACCTTGTCTGGGATCTCGAGCAGGAAGGCAGGGTGCAAATAGTCTCGGATGCTGGCGCTGCGGGTGGTCAGGGGTAGCCCCAATCCGAAACCTGGCAGGAGCCTGTCAAGTAATATCGATTGTGCCGAACTGCAGCTCAGGAGATAATGTCTCGTGGCAATCATGAATAAGAAGTCAAAGGTCAGCGATGAGATCCCCAGTGCTTCAATGGCGGACATCGCTTTCCTTCTCTTGATTTTCTTCCTGGTGACGACTGTTTTCCCTAGGGATTCAGGGCTCAGAGTTGTTCTGCCTGAGGAAGCCGAGGAAGTAGAAGTCTCCCAGCGGAACGTACTCCACCTCCAAGTCCAGCCGAACGGTGTTGTCGTCGTACGCTATGGAGACTCCGAAGA
The DNA here is from genome assembly GCA_964546115.1 of uncultured Gemmatimonadaceae bacterium. Lineage (GTDB taxonomy): Bacteria > Gemmatimonadota > Gemmatimonadetes > Longimicrobiales > Gaopeijiaceae > JAAXGI01. Next base: position 6,081 of record CAZJIM010000021.1, read on the forward strand.
TGAGCAGCAAATGACACCGACGCAGATCGAAAGCGTGTGGCGGTCGGAAGTTGCCCAGAATCCAAATCTGATCGCTGCCGTGAAGACTCATCCGGACGCGCCACACGAGCATATGATCTCCGTACTCGATGCACTTCAGCTGGCAGGAGCGGAACGCATCTCGCTCCAACTTCTTGAGGAGACCTGAGGTATGGGAATGAAAGACGGAGGGTTCGAACGGAAGACTAAGGCGTCATCGACAATTCCCTCTTCATCCATGGCCGATATCGCCTTCCTACTACTGATCTTCTTCATGGTCACCACGGTGTTCCAAAACGAGCGCGAACGGCCCATTCAGTGGCCCTCAGCGGCTGCCACTGAGCAGATCGATGAGAAGCGGGACAACATCCTTTACGTGTGGCTGGAGCGGAATGGGGATATCTGGATCAATGACCGACTCGTCCCGATGGGAGATGTGGCTTCAGTAGTTGGACCACAGTGGATGCAGTCGGGACAGCGACTTATTATTTCACTGAGAGCCGATGCTCTAGTTCCGTATCGGTTCGTGGATCTGGTGCAAGAGCAGCTTAAGCGTTCTGGAGCGGTGTACGTGGTATTCGCGACAGATTTAGAGCGACGTATGACCGTGGAGAGATGATGATGAATGATCCTACTCTTACTGAGATGTCCCAGGATATCTTCGAGACGGCGAACGATCGGTTCAAACGATCTTTCGGTTCCTGGTTCTGGGGCTCCATGATCGCAGCGACGGTCATTCATTTTGCGATCATGGCGTATTGGCCGGATTTGGAGGCGTCCGATGTCACGTTTGCCATGACGGAAATCGAGGCTATCGAGCTCCCGCCCGAGATTGAGATCCCGCCTCCGCCAGAGGCGATAGCGCGCCCGGCTAACCCCGTAGTGACCAGTGCGGCGATCGACACAAATGTGACGATCGCGCCGACTACTTTCGAGCAAAATCCAATCGAGGATCTGCCACCGCCCCCGGCGGATGCCGTGGTGATCGACATTGCGGCCCAGCCGACCTTCACGCCCTACGAGGTTGCTCCTTCGATTTCCAACCGGACCCAGGTTCAGGCGGCTCTGGTGCGAGAGTACCCAGCGGTCCTGAGAGACTCCGGAGTCGGTGGAACGGTGCTTATGCATTTCTTCATTGACGACAGCGGGTCTCTGGAAAACGTGCTCGTGGCCGAGAGTTCGGGGTTCGAGCAGCTTGACGCAGCCGCGATGCGAGTTGCCGACGTATTCCAGTTTAGCCCGGCCCTGAACCGCGACGAGGTAGTCGCGGTTTGGATTCAGGTTCCGATTACATTTACGACCAACTCAAACTGATGGAGTACGAAGCCCGGACTGATCCGGCCACACGGTTCAGGTAGGATCTGCTAGGACCTTCTGACCGCGAAGCCCCGCCGGCCGCAGATGGCCGGCGGGGCTTCGGCATTTCTTCTCTTCAGTGAAGAAGGTAAGATACCTGACAATGTACCGACGGCTTCTGGAAGACATGTTGCCCGCCGTGAGGGAGCGGCTCCAACGGGCAGCGGCTCGGGCCAGCAGGAGTCCAGATGAGGTTCGACTCGTTGTAGTCACGAAGGGACATCCGGTAGAGGCGATCGAGGCAGCGTTGGCAATGGGGCTACGTGACCTCGGGGAGAATCGTCTTGAGGAACTGGCGGCGAAGGTGGGCCAGGTGATGCCCGGCAGCGTTAACTGGCACATGGTTGGACACCTTCAACGGCGAACGGCTCCAAGGGTCCGCGAGTTCGCGTCTCTTGTTCACTCGCTCGACTCGATTCGGTTGGCAGAACGCCTGGAGCGAACGGCTCCCGTGGGTGTGCCTCCCCTCCGCTTGTTAGTGCAGGTGAATGTGTCCGGGGAAAGGTCCAAGAGCGGATTCAGTCCGGAAGAACTGTTTTGGGCGCTCGAGCGTCTGCTCGGGTTCGGAACTCTGACGGTGGAAGGGTTGATGACGATTGCTCCCTTCACACAGGATGAGGGGGTCATCAGGCGCACGTTCAGTGACCTGAGGGAGCTTCAAGAGGAGGCCACGGAGAGGTTCCCGGAGTTTCGTGGTAAAGAGCTATCCATGGGCATGTCCAACGACTTCGAATTGGCGGTCGAGGAGGGTAGCACGATCGTGCGCATTGGCTCGGCCTTACTTGGGCAGCGACCAGAATGATCGATCTGACACTGCTAGACATCAGAAAGAAAGGTGTCGGTGATCCAGGGTTGTCGTCCGAGTGGAAGGAGGTGTGAAATGACAAATGACATGCACTGGACACGCGCCGAATCGTGGCGGCAGATCAACAGTTCTACGGCATTGACGGAGCCTGAACGGTTATCGTCTCGGGTGCTTGAGGAGGGCTGCACCCCCTAATGTTCCTCGGGGACCTTGTGCTTCTGGACGATCACATCAACCTGATGGTGGACAGTCCGCTCGCGGGCCCGACCTTTGCTTTCCCAACGCTCTAAAATCTGATGACTTCCACACCATCATCCGAACGGTGAGAGAGGCAGAGCCGCACCCGGCCACGGTCATAAGCGACGTGGTTATAAATCTGTAATAATATATATAGACAATGACTTATCCAGATTTACCGGACACGTTATTGAGCCTGGAGAACCAGGTTCTTGCTCTCTGGAAGGAGGAGGATCTTTTCCGCCGGACACTTGAGGCAACGAAAGGCGGTGAGCCATTCGTCTTCTATGAAGGTCCTCCCACCGCAAATGGGAGGCCGGGGCTTCACCACATTATCACGCGCACGATCAAGGACCTCGTCTGTCGTCATCGGACGATGCAGGGGTGCAGCGTCACTCGGATCGCGGGATGGGATACGCACGGGCTTCCCGTGGAGATCGAAGCGGAACAGAAGCTCGAGATTTCGGGGAAGCCCGAGATCGAGGAGGTGGGGATCGCACGCTTCAATGATGTTTGTAGGGAGTCGGTGTTTACGTACAAGGAGGAGTGGGAGCGCTTTTCGGAGCGCATGGGATATTGGCTCGACTACTCCCGCCCGTATGTGACCTTCCACACTGAGTATATCGAGTCGGTCTGGTGGATTCTGAAGGAGCTTGCGGCCCGGGGTCTCCTCTACCGGGGTTATAAGTCAGTCCCGTACTGCCCTCGGTGCGGAACTCCACTCTCATCCCACGAAGTCGCGCAGGGATATGAGGACGTGGAGGATCCCTCCCTCTATTTCTTGTGCGAGTGGGTTGATGAGTCCGGGCACGCTGATCAAGAGAGGCGCTCCTTTTTAGTTTGGACGACCACACCCTGGACGGTTCCTGCGAACACGGCTCTCGCCGTCCGGAGCGATCTTAAGTATGCCGAGGTGGCCTGGGGGGATCGGCGCCTCGTTTTGGCGGAGGCGCGTGTTGAGCCGATTCTCGGCGAAGGAGCCGAGATCCTGCGATCCTACTCTGGGGACGAACTCGTTGGTGTACGCTACCGGAGGCCGCTCGATCTGGTGGAAGTGACCGACGAGAATCTCGCCGCCGGATGGAGTGTCGTGTCCGAGGACTTCGTCTCGGACGCCGACGGTTCAGGTGTGGTGCACCTCGCTCCTGCCTTTGGCGCCGACGACTATGACGCGGGCCAGAGGCATGGATTCCCCCTTCTTCGTCCCGTAGATGGTCGCGGGCATTTTCGATCGGAGATTCCCTTGATAGGGGGGATGTTCGTGAAGGATGCAGAGCCGGTTCTCCTCGATCGACTCCAAGAGCAAGGAGCGCTCTTCCAAGTGGGATCGATCATCCACCCGTATCCACACTGCTGGCGCTGTGCGTCCCCGCTTATCTACATGGCGCGGGATTCCTGGTTCGCCGCCACCTCCGGCCTGAGAGACCGGATGCTAACCACCAACCAGGAAGTTTCATGGCATCCGCCCGAGTTAGGCGAGCGGAGGTTTGGACACTGGCTCGCGAATAACGTGGACTGGGCTCTTTCCCGCGACCGCTTCTGGGGTACACCGCTACCGGTCTGGGTCTGCGAGAGCGATTCCTCTCACGTAGAGTGGATCGCTTCGATCGCCGAACTGGAAGAGAAGGTTGGAGACCTCGGGGAGAACTTCGACCCCCATCGACCCTATATCGATGAGCTGAGCTGGGGCTGTGGAGAGTGCGGCGGAGAAATGCGCCGCCACCTTTCTGTGCTGGATGTTTGGTTCGATTCGGGTGCCATGCCATATGCACAGTGGCACTGGCCGTATGAGAATGATGAGGCCTTTCGGAATCATTTCCCGGCGGACTTCATTTGTGAGGCGCTAGACCAGACACGGGGTTGGTTCTACTCTTTGGTCGCGATCGCCACGATGCTTGATATGGGTCTGCCGTTTCGCAATGTGATCGTGAGCGAAATGATTCTGGATGCGGAAGGCCAGAAGATGTCGAAGTCCAAGGGGAACGTCGTGAATCCCTGGGACGCGATCGAGCAATTCGGCATCGACCCACTCCGGTGGTACCTCATCACTGTGTCAAACCCGTGGATCACGAAACGCTACGATCCTGCGGGCGTCCGTGAAGCGTCCCGGAAGTTTTTCGATACAGTAATGAATACCTATCAGTTCTTCGCGCTTTATGGGAATGTCGAGGAATGGATTCCAGGGGATGAGGATCCCGGGCCATTGGAGCGGACGGTTTTGGACCGTTGGCTCCTCTCTCGGCTCCATCGGGTCGTGGATGTCGTCGGGCATGAGCTTGGTAGGTATCAGTTGACGGCAGCGTATCGGGCGGTCGTGGAATTCGTGAATGAAGATCTCTCAAACTGGTTTGTGAGGCGATCTAGGCCTCGGTTTTGGGGAAACACCAACTCGCGTGACGCCCGGGCGGCTTTCCGTACCCTGTGGGACGCTCTCCTCGTCATAGCGCGGTTGGCCGCGCCGGTAACGCCGTTCTTTGCCGATTGGCTCCATCGAAGCCTGACGGGGGGAGACTCAGCCCATCTGGCTCCGTTTCCCAGCCCGGATCCCAAACTCTTGGACGCAGAGCTGGAGCGTGAGATGGCCACCGTGCGCACGCTTGTCTCTCTGGGTAGGGCGGCCAGGGAGGAAGTTCGCATTCGAGTGCGGCAGCCGCTCCGGATGCTTCATGTGGTCTTAACTGGTGCCCAAGCCCCACGCCCGGAACTCCTCGCGGTCCTCAAAGACGAGCTGAACGTGAAGGAGGTGGTCTTCCTCGAATCTGCCCATGAGATCGTGAGGCTTGTTGCTCGCCCGAATTTTCGTACTCTCGGCCCTCGGTTCCAGAAGAAGAGTGAGAGCGCTGCCCAGGCGATCCGTGAGCTCGACAGTGAGGTGCTTCGCGCTTTCCACAGCGGTGAGACGATTTTGATCACGGTTGAGGGCGAGAACGTCCGGCTCGAGTCCGACTGGTTAGAGGTGACTGAGTCAGCAGCAGGAGACCTGTTGGTCAAGTCATACGATGGTCACACGGTGGTCCTCGATCCGACGCTTGATCCCGAGCTGAGGACTGAAGGGATGGCGCGGGAGTTGGTTAACCGTATCCAGCGCCTCCGGAAAGACGCGGGGCTGGATATCACCGATCGGGTACGTATCAGGATTGAGGGTCCAGCTGAGGTCCACGAAGCCGTCTCGCGCTTCGAGGAGTTCATCGCTCGTGAGACGCTCGCCCTGGAGGTGTGCAAAGGCCCGGATGACCCGGATCAGGCGTACGAGGCGGTCTTGGAGAACGAAATCGACGGATTTCCAGTACGGGTAGCGCTGAGACGGGCGGAATGACTGGCTCGGCCCCGAGGGTCCTAGTGGTGGATGCCAAGGGTGCCGGTTCGCGGCTGGATACCTGGTTGGCCGGAGGCCTCGAGCTGTCACGGACTCGGGTGGCAGCGCTGATCGACGAGGGAAGGATTCTCCTGAGCGGAGAATTCCCGCGAAAATCAGAGATCGTGTCGGAGGGAGACCGGATTGAGGTCGAGCTCCCCCCCCCTCGCCCGTTGGCTGCCGAACCCGAAGCGCTTCCCCTCAAAATTGTCTATGAAGATGATCACCTTCTGGTCGTGGACAAGCTGGCCGGAATGGTCGTACACCCCGCTCCCGGGCATCCGTCGGGGACGATGGTGAACGCGCTTCTGTACCACGCGAAGAACCTCTCCGGGATTGGTGGCACACTTAGGCCGGGGATTGTTCACCGGTTGGACCGAGACACCTCAGGACTTCTTGTGGTGGCGAAGGATGACTCGACCCACTGGGCCTTATCCACCGCCCTCAGACAGAGGCAGGTGCGACGTCTGTACCTTGCGGTTGCCTGGGGACATCTTCCGAAGACACATGTTCGCGTGGACGAACCGATCGGGAGAGACCCGCATAATCGCAAGAGAATGGGGGTTGTGGGGGATGGACGGCGGGCGGTAACGCGGATCAGGGTCAGAGCGCGATGGCGAGCTGCGGAACTATTGGACGTCGGTCTGGAAACTGGCCGCACTCACCAGATTCGGGTGCATCTGGCTCATTTGGGACATCCGGTGGTGGCGGATCAAATGTACGGTGAAGGCTGGGAACGTGGGATGGGTGGTCCTGATCGGGGCTGGGCGAAGGAGTTGGCCCGGCGGACTCCACGTCAGTTCCTTCACGCGACCAGACTAGGCTTTCAGCATCCGGCCAGCGGAGAGTTGATGAAATTTCGGTCTCCTCTTCCTCCGGACCTCGAGTCTGTGGCGAGTTGGGCACAAGGACCCGACTCGGAAATAGGAGGGCCACGAGATGACCGGATGGGGTGAGCCGGCTCTAGATGTCCGATTGCCAGAGGGAGAGGTCACTGGGCTGGAGGAGATTTCTGACGTCTCACTGTCAGAAGTGAGCGGTCCGACGGGTAGAGACGATCGCGAAGAGTTCGAGGCGTTGCTACTGGACATCCTCGAGCAGCTATTTCCCCGCGATACGCGTCCATAGGACGGAGCATTCGAAATGGGAGATCTTAGGATGGAGTTTGACTCACGCTTAACCTCCGACAGCTTGGGGATAGGGCTGGAAAACCGGCTCGTTTCAGTGGCCGCACGCACGAATTCAGCCCTTGGAACGAAGGCCGAGGGGTCCTGACCACGCTCTCCCTAGTTCTAGCGCTCCTTTTTCAGATGGTCCCTAGCCAGGGATCTCAGGTAGTGCCAGAGTTGCCCTCGAATCTTCCCAGGAGAGAAGAGGTTAGGGTGCTCTCGCCCGAGGGGGCACCCCAGAGTGAGCGCATCTATGTGTTCTACTGGTCTGGCGGTGAGAGTCGGGCACAGCGGGCAATCGAACTCCTTGAGAGGCGGGCACCCTTGCCAGGGCTTCCCGGGACGGTCCCAAGCCGTGTGCTTTTCTACCTGGCCCCGGACGCCGTGGTCTGGGACTTCCTTACAGGCGGCCAGGTCCCTGATTGGGGTAGTGGGGTCGCAATGCCAATGCGGCAGATGGCAGTCATTCCGCTGTTCGAAGCCGCTGTTGGTGGTCTGCGGGACCGGGACAGGACGATACTCCACGAGTGGGCTCACCTCGGTCTTCATGAATACCTCGATGGGCTGCGGGTCCCACGCTGGTTCGACGAGGGCTATGCGCAGCGGGCTTCCGGAGGCTGGAACGTTCAGGAGGCGTGGAGGTTACGGCTGGGACTCGCCCGTGGTGGTACGCCACCCCTCGACTCTCTCACTCTCGATTGGCCACGTGGTAGGACCGGAGCGGAGTTGGCCTATCTGCTCTCGGGCTCAGCAGTCGAGTACCTGGTGTCCGAAACCGGAGAGCGAGGTTTGGACGTGTTTCTCGGTAGGTGGCGTGAGATCGGAGACTTCGAGGAGGCGTTCCGGAGAACGTTTGGTTATACGAGCGGAACATTTGAGACGCGCTGGACTGAGTACGTGCATCGGCGGTATGGCTGGATCCTCATGTTGACGCAAACGGCAGTGTTTTGGGCGTTTGCCGGGCTCGCCCTACTCTTGCTCTCTCGCCTGCGTACTCAGCGGAATCGCGAGCGGCTCGCACGACTACGTGCTTCCGAGCCTCCCTCCCGGCCCGCTTACTGGGAGGGTCCTTCTGAGTCCACCTATAAGTAGATTCCTCTCTGACGCTCAGGCCTGAGGCCGAGGTTGACCACACCTAGGGGCTAGGGGTAGCATTCCGACACTATGACTCGGAGACATAGGCAGCGACACCGGGACGCTAAGGCCAACCGCCCACCAACCGAAAAGAGTGGGGGCGGGGACGGTCTTCACTTTACGGTTTGGACGGGCGTGTATGGGGGAGCGGGCCTGCTGTCGGCAACTCTTGGGTTTATCCTCCTCGCTCAAGGCTCCATCAACCTGGCTCCGGTTCTCCTCCTGATTGGGTTTTTGGTCTTCTTTCCTCTAGCTCTCGTCAAGTAGTTTCCTCCGTCAGTCACGGCCATCTAACAGGTTTCCTGCAACCGACCGAAAGGCAGGTCCCATGGGATCGGATCTCGGTTTAGCCAGTACAATCGCCGGCTTGGTCGTAGGAGCAGTGGGAGTCGTGTTCTCAGGGGTGACCCTGGCCCGAAGCGCCGATGTGATCGCCACGCGGACAAGGTTCGGAGGCCTTTGGTTCGGGATGGTCCTCCTGGCGCTTGCCACCTCGCTCCCTGAGCTTGTGACCGCGGGTACAGCTGTGCGAATCGGCGCGCCCGATCTTGCTGCCGGAGATCTGTTCGGGAGTAACATGGCGAACATGCTGATCCTGGCGCTGATCGCCCTTGCGCCGCGGGCCGACGTATTTCGGCAAGTGGCAAGCGAACAGGCATTGGTTGCCGTGTTCGCTATTTGTCTCACCAGCATCGCAGCTGGGTTCGTGCTCCTTTCGGCAGCGCCGATATTGGGGATCTTGGGACCCGGCTCACTACTCTTGCTTGTAGCGTACCTGCTGGGAAGCAGGGTAGTCCTCTGGCACAGCACTATGCTTCAGGCAACCGCGGTCGAGACCGAGATCACATCGCACGCGCCTTTTCAGGAAGGCAGAGCGGCTGAGCCGGCGCCTAACATGCGGAGAGCTATTGGTCAGTTCGTGCTCGGTGCTGTGGTGGTTTCGGTCACGGCGCCGCTGTTTGCCATATCCGCCGAGAGCGTGGTGGAGATCACCGGGTTGAGCGAGAGCTTCGTTGGTGTCCTCGCCCTGGGGGTCGCCACCTCGCTTCCTGAGGCTGTGGCCTCTTTCGCCGCGCTCCAGATCAAGGCTTACGATCTTGCCGTCGCAAACCTATTCGGATCCAATGCGTTAAATATGGTGATGTTCTTCCCGTTGGACCTGCTCTATGGACCCTCGACACCTTCGTCGATACTCGGTGCGGTTGACCACGTACACGCATTTACAGGCATAGTCTCGATCGTCATGATGGCTCTCGCCCTTGGAGCCATCGTTATCCGCTCGAAGCGGACACGAGGCGTAACGAGCGGGTTGATTATACTCACCTATGCCTTGTCAGTGACCGCCGTAATGCGCTGGACAATGTAATATCCATCCATCCGGATGGATGGATATTACGCTCAGTCTTCCACCATGTACCCTACGCCCCATGCGCCAATGCCGACGTGGTTGGCGATCACGGGTGTGGCAGGCCCCGCTAGTATTTCCACATTTCCCCATCGCGAGCGAAGGGCGTCTGAGGCTGCCTCAACGACCTCGGGGTAGGCAACGTGCACAACGCCAAATCGTACCCGATCCACCTCGTTGGGGATAACTTCCTCGAGTAGACCAATGACTGCCGATAGCACCCGCTTCCGCCCGATGGCCTGTCCTCTTCGGATCACCTTTCCTTCGGAGTTAACAGAGAGGATCGGCTTGACCGAGAGTCCCGTTCCCACCAGTGCCATCCCCCTGCCGATCCTTCCGGAGGCCAACAGACGGTCGTAGTGGTCGACGGTAATGAACACGCCCGACTGTCGCCGGATCCGCATCAGTTCGGAGACTACGTCTTCCGGCCCCATGCCCTGCTCGGCCAATTCGACGGCTTTCACGACAAGAAGTCCCTGGAGGAGGCTCGCGCCCTGAGAGTCCATTAAATGGACGGGCGTGTCCTCGAGCATACGGGCGGCTACCTCAGCCGAACCAAAGGTTCCCGAGAGCCCGGATCCCAGGGTGACGACCACGAGTCTCTCCGCGTCTGTCGCCGCGTCACGAAAGCCCTCCAGGAAGGCTCCGGGGGATGGCTGTGACGTCGTGAAGTGTACTTCGTCGCTTTCCATTGACCGTGCGAACTCCTCCGCCGAAATATCCCCGCGGGCTCGGTACGTTCGATCCCCGGCGATCAGCTCGAGAGGTACGATTCGGATCCCGTGCGCTCGTACGACTTCCTCGGGCAGGTCACAGGCGCTGTCCGTCACAACACCCAACGGTCGGCGAACCAGCTGATGGCCGTCGGCTGCAGCCCGTTCTAGCACCTGTCGCTGGGCGGCGAGGTCCTCCGCCTTGCGAGTGATCAACCGACCCATATGCCCAAGCATCTGGAAGACTGTGTTCGGTTCGTCGGTGTGGATGTGCACCTTCAGGGCGTTCCCCATCCGGATCACAACGAGGGAGTCACCCCATTCTCGAAGCAAATTCCTCACCTGCCGCTCGCCGGGAAGAGTCTCCCCCCGAACAAGGGCCTCAGTGCAGTAGCGGAATCGCTCTTTCATTTCGGAGAGATCCACTCGAGCAATCGTTCCTTCGCTAGTCTCGTCTCCCCTTTTCTCCTCTCCGAGAGATAGGGGGTCTCCCGCCATGTATCGGAGAACCCCTTCTAATACGGAAACGAACCCTTTCGCGCCCGCATCGACGACCCCAGCGATCCGAAGAACCGGCAGCAAATCGGGCGTCCGGGCGAGCGACTCACGCGCTTCTTCAACGAGTTCTGACACAAAGGCTGCGACATCCCCGGCCTCGGCCCGTACTCCCGCCTGAGCCGTGTCGCGGACGACCGTGAGGATCGTACCTTCGACGGGATTTTCCAGGGCTGCTTGGAGACGCCTGGCTCCCGCGCTCAGTGCTTCGGCTAAATCAACAGTGGACACCCTGGTTCGGCCCTGAAGATGCTCTGCGAACCCTAGTAGGACCTGCGAAAGCATCATGCCACAGTTACCTCGGGCGCCAAGCACTGCGGCCTCGGCTGCCTGGTGCGCGACAGTGGAAACATCGCGCTCACGTACTCCCTCCAGACGGGCCGAAACTGCCTGCACAGTGAGAGCCAGGTTGCTCCCCGTGTCGCCGTCAGGGACCGGAAAGACGTTGATCCGATTCAGCTCGGCTCTCCGGTCCTGGACGTATTGGCTTGCCGCGAGGAAAGAGCGGCGGAGACGGGGACCGTCCACGTAAGCAATCTTCATGGTTGAGGAAAATGCTGGGCACTTCCTAGTCACGCAACGAATTCCACTTAGTTCGACCAACCTGGAGTGCGCGACGTTCTTGGATTTCCCGCGGCCAAGGCACTATGATGAAAAAAGTCAGTCCGCATCGTCTCAGCAGGTTTCCGGGTTCGCCCGGTCTAGGGAGGACGTCATGTCGTTGACACGTCGTGGGTTCGTTCGAACGGTCGGCTTGGGTACCGCCGGCGTGCTGTCCAGCTCGTTCATCATCGGCCGTGGTCGGGAGGCGGCGGCATTCGAACCGGAGCTTCTGCAGGAGCCCTATGACGACGGCGTCATTCGGATCAGCTCGAACGAGAACGCCCGGGGTCCTGGCCCAAGAGCGATTGGGGCGTTGCACGAAACCATCTCTCCGAGAGCAGGGAGGGGGTATCCACCGGATCACACGAACGAGCTAGTCGACACCATTGGAGAGATATACGGCGTAGAGGACAGTAACGTCATCGTGGGGACGGGCTCGGGTGCCATCCTCCAAGGGGCGACTCACGCCTTCTGCTCAGCGAGCAAGCCGTTGGTCACCGGTGCCCCGAGCTATGGGAGGCCTGACCAGACGGCACGCAGCATTGGTGCGCCGGTCAAGTTCATTCCCGTCGACAGCTCAATGGGGCTGGATATTGATGCAATGGCTAATGCCGCCAATGGCGCCGGAATGGTCTTCTTCTGCAACCCGAATAACCCAACCGGAACGGTGCACCCGGCATCTGTGGTGGAGGACTTCGTCAGACGGGTGAAGAACAGCTCCCCGAACACTAACATCCTGATCGATGAGGCGTACATCGACTATACCTTTGATCCGGCCGTCAAGACCGCGGTCGCGTTGACCCAGGAGTTTCCGGGGGTGTTCATCACTCGGTCGTTTTCCAAGGCGCATGGGATGGCGGGTTTGCGGGTTGGCTATGCCATCGGACAAGAGGACACCGTCAGTGCAATCAGCCGGGCGTGGAATCTCGGAAGTATGAACACGCTCTCCGCTGCGGCAGCGATCGCATCGCTCAAAGACCAGGGCCATATCGCCGAGGAACGGGAGGAGAACGCTCGGGTTCGCGAGTTTACGGTCTCCGCGTTCCGGGACATGGGATTCGAGGTGGCCGACTGCCACACCAACCATATCTTCGTCAACCTTGGACGGCCGGCGAGCGAGTTCCGGGACGCATGTCTGGAGCAGGGTGTGCGTGTGGGCAGAGACTTCCCACCCTTGGAGCATACGCACTCCCGAATTTCGCTAGGGACCGGCGAAGAGATGGAGACAGCGGTCCGAGTGTTCCGTGACGTCCTCAGCTGAGGAATGAAACTTTCCTTGAGAGTTTGAATGGGAGCGGGATGATGTCGAATACGCCTTATTCCCGACGGGCATTCATTAAACGAGCGATTGTATCCAGCACGGTGGTCTCCGGGTCAGCCGCGATCGTGCGTCCCTTGAAAGCGTCCGTGCAGCAGGCGACGGGAATCGGGGCTCTTGACCATGTTGCGATTCCAATCCAGCGGGTCGAGGAGATGGTCGCCTTCTACCAAGCGCTCGGGTTTGTGGTGAAAGAGACGGAACGACGCGTCTCGATTCACTTCGGTGACCAGAAGATCAACTTCCACCGTCCCTCTAGTTGGCAGAGCGGGACTGGTCTTCGGGCGCCTGCAGCGGTGCCCCCCTGCGGTGATTTCTGTTGGGTGTGGGAAGGCACGCGAGAGGCGCTTGTTACGGTTCTCGACCGCGCCCATGCTGAGATTGAGTCTGAGGGCGAACGGGACGGTGGCCGCGACGGGGGAAACACCCGCGGTCAAAGTATCTACGTGCGCGATCCCGACGGTAATCTGCTCGAATTCATGCGCTATTTATAGTACGACGCTACACTCGTTCCAGCGCGATTGTCATGTTATCGAAGGCTTGTTCGAGGAGCTTTCTGGGTGAGGCGATATTCATTCGCATGTGGCCCTCACCCCCAGTCCCGTAGGAATGTCCGGGGTTTAGCGCGACTTTTGCATTCTCCGCAAACCATCGCTGAACGATCTGCTCGGGCGATACCAGTCTTCCTGAGGCATTGGCCTCCTCTGAGGCCGTCTGTTTCGCACCGATTCTTTCCACGACCTCGCTCACGTCTATCCATGCCAGATAGGTGCCCTGGGCTTTCGTGTACTTTACGAGTGGCATTTTGTTTGTGATGTAGGTCTCGGCAAAGTCGTGATTGCCATCTATATATGGCAACAATTGGTCCAGCCAATCCTCACCTTCCGTCAGGGCAGCCAGATTCGCCACCATACCTAGTGTACTCAGGTCGGCTCGGGTATTTGCTCTCACTCGTTCGAGGAGATCGAGATTGGTCGAGAAGTACCAGGCTGCCTTCATCGCAGCCAAGCTGAAGGTCTTGCTTGCTGCTTTGAAGGTGATGCTGTTGTTAACGATTTCCCTGTTTGGAAGACTTGCAAAGGGTGTGTACTTGTTTCCATTGGTCACGAAGTCGCAGTGAATCTCATCAGCTAGGACAATGACGCGGTGGTCGAGACAGATCTCTCCAATGCGTGTAAGGTCCGCGGGAGACCAGATGTTGCCCGTAGGGTTTTGGGGGTTGCACAGAATGAACACGTTGGCTCGCCTAGCGCGACGCTCGAAGTCTTCGAAGTCGATGGAGTAGCGTCCATCGACTAGGTGCATGGGGCTGTCTTCCGGTACCGTCCTGGTAAAACGGAGGTCACTGTAGAATCCGCTGTAGACCGGCGCCGTCAGGAGCACCCTGGTTCCCGGGGGAGCGAAGGTTTGGAGGGCAGCGATAAGACCAGGGTGGACACCTGTGGTCAGTTCGACCGTGTCGGGGTCGATGTCCAGATCGTAACGTCGTTTGTTCCAGTCCACGATAGCCTGAACGTAGGCCTGAGGCCTTCTCAGATAGCCCCAGTTCTCATGCTCGCAGCGCTCGGCGAGGGCCCTGGTAATGCAAGGGGCCGCTCGGAAGTCCATGTCGGCGATTCCCATCCCGACCTCGATCTCCTCGCCGAAGTTCGCGATCGCACCATCCCACTTGGTGCTATCGGTGCCAACCCGGTCGTAGATCTGGTCGAAGTTGTAGTCCTGGATCAGTGGTGGGGGAAGAACATCCGACGATTGGGATGCAAGGGCGTCTCTCGCTCCGACTGCTCCCAGGACTGCCGTCATTCCGGCCCTCTTCAAGAACCCTCTGCGATCAAGCCCACTGTCATTGAACATCTCTTGGCCTCCTAGGGTGACTGGACGGCAGCAATCCTCGGTGGGGGAGTATCGGACTAGGCTCAACATCCCATTCGAACAGGGTTTGACGCAAGCGAGCGATAGATACTGGAGATCGGGTATACATCTCTTCGGATGAGTTTGTGGTGTAGGAGGTGCGATACGACGGTCTTTGCTTTAGTCGGATTTCGCCTTGGCGAGACTCGACTTTCCAACCGCCAGCCGTCTCTTATGCTACTCCGAACGCGGGCCACCACCTGGCCAGAGCGTATCCCAACACGACCAAAGTGACGAGTACCAGAAGTGAAGCCATGAGACCTTTGACGGCCATCGTGTGCAGGTTCACCCCATATCCCGCTGCTACCGCGGGTCCACCGGCCGACGAGGGAAGGATGAAGCCACAGTTTCCGATCACCGTAACGATATAGACGAACGGGATTGGATTCAGATCGAGCGACTGGAACGTACTGATGGTGACAGGGACGACGATTGCGATGGCTGCCGTGTTACTGGTGACCTGCGTAAGCACCATCGTCAAGAGAGAGAACACGAGCACGGCCATGAAGCCACCCGAGCCGGCGTACGGCACTAGCACCTTCGCGAAGGCCTCTGCCGCACCTGACCCACTCAGGATCCGGCCCAGTGCGATTCCTCCAGCAAAGAGGTAGAACAGGCCCCAGTGCATGTTCGCCTGTGCGAAGTCCCAGGTAATGAGTGGTCCCTCGCGTGTACGAATCGCAAAGCTCACCACGGCCATCGCAACAAATGCAAACGCGGGCGTGAGGTTGGGAAGCAGATCGGCGTACAGGGGCCTGCCGAACGCGAGGGCTACTGCCACCGCAAACAGGGCAAGCCCCCACTTCTCCTCCATCTTCATGGGCCCTAGCGTCCGGAGCTCTTCCTGCAAGTAGTTCTTGGAGCCGGGTAGCTCGGCGACTTCCGGCCGCATCGCGAACCGCAGGAAGAAGAACATCAAGAGCACGATCACTGCGGTGATGGGGGCAAGTCGCGTGACCCAGGTCAAGAAAAGGAATTCCTGACCGGTGACTGACTCCTCAATGAAACTGACGGTCAAAAGATTAGGAGCGCCACCAAGTGGTGACGCGGCCCCCCCGGCACTGGTGCCCCACGCCACGGCAATGACGAGTAGCGTGCCCACGCGGCTGTCCCAGAGATCCTTTATGCCGATGGAGCGTAACATCGCGACGACGATCGGAATCATTGTAGCAGCGACGATCGTGTTCGGGAGGATGCCCGAGAGGCCCGCGCTGACCAGAAACCAGACGAGGATTTGCCTGGTCGTATTGGTCCCGACCCCGAGAAGCGAGGCGAGGCCAATTCTTCGATCGAGCCCCCAGCGAGTCCAGACGCTCGTTAGAATATTCGCGCCCAACAGGAGAAGGATCGTATCCTGCGAGTATGAGGTCGCGACTTCATCCATGGGAGCGAGTCCGAAGACTGAGGCGGCCGCGAGCGGAAGGAGTCCCGTGACCGCCAGGTGTACAGGCCGGGCGATCCACCACCAGGCCATCCAAACCAGCAGACCCATGGCACCGCGAGTCTCAAATGGAAGCCCACCTAAAGGCGTGAGCAGCAAGACCGCGAAGACGACCGGTCCTGCCAACAGATGAGTAAGCTTCGTCGGTGTGAAAGGCCTTGCAGTGGCCTCCGGTCTCTTGCTCACGCGGTGTTCCTTTCCGGTCGGTGCCTTTTGGCGCTCAGAAGGCGGGAGAGGCCACGATATGCATCACGATATGCATTAGGTCTCCAGGGGGAGAAGAGATCGGAGGGCCGGGAGGGAGCGGGGAGAGCCCGCCCAGCACCATGAATCCTGGACGCTGGACTGTGAGCTGGGGGTCGCCAAGCGGCTCGACGAGGCAGTGGACGAGCTAAAGACGGGCTGTGGAAAAGGGCCCCGCGTGCGGTCCAAAACCGGCCCTCATCTACCTCCGTTTCTCTCTAGGGCAGGGTCGCTAATTATGGTCGGCCTCACGGGAATGTACTTTACCAACCGCTGACGCCCCACTTCCCCCGAGTAGATGTTGCCCTCAAAATCCACCCCGAGGAACTCGACCCCTGTGCCGACGGGTACCTCCCGGTCTGGAATGAAGGCTGTTTCCCATCCCGACGTCGCCGGGGCAATGTGGATGCCCCTCTCCCATCCGGGATTCCACTGCTCGTTGGACATTCCATCTCCCGCATAGAGCATATTGTTGCGGTCGACGAAGACGGTGCTCGGTCTGCCGAGCTGGGTCCACACTTTGAGGAGCCCTCCTTCCTGGTCGAAGATCTGGACTCGATTGTTCCCCCGATCCGCCACAACCACACGGCCCTGGAGGTCCATACTGATGCCGTGGGGATCGTTGAATTTGCCGGGGTCTCCACTCACTGATTCAACGCCACCACCCACCTGGAGGAGGAACTCTCCGTCGGGGGAGAACTTCACCAAGCGGTTGTTTCCACCGCGATGTCCGTCCGTGACCCAAATGTCGCCATTTGGAGCAATCATGACGTCGGAGGGGCCATTGAAGTGCGTCCCATCATCCCCGGGCACACCTGCCTCTCCAAGTGTCATCACCACCTCTCCCGATTGGTTGAGCTTGAAGACCTGGTGCCCCATACCCCGCGCCATCCCCTCGACAGCTCGGGCGTCTCCCACCGGCGCTCCCTCAGTCACCCATAGGTACCCTTCATGGTCTAGGAAGAAGCCGTGAGGCCAGGAGAATATCCCTCTCCCGAAACTGTCCACGAGATTACCGTCCATGTCGAACTTGAGGATCGGGTCGAAGTCCGGAACAAGAGCGCAATGGTTCGCACCGCATCGGGATAATACCCATAGGTGTTCACCGTCCGGATCAGGAAACACGCCGCTTGCCACTCCGATCGTCATCCCATCCGGCATCTTTGCCCAATTGTAATCCGCGTGATACGGATTGTTAGCTATGATCTGGGCATCCAGCTCGGCTCTGGGCACCAGGGTCCACGAGGCTAGGATAAAGAGCGTTGCAAGCCCCAAACGATCAAATAAATGCGACATCGGAATCTCCTTCCGAAAAATAGTGTCAGTCATCATGAACCCGTTGGATCCAATGAGCGTCACACAGGCAGAGAGGGCAGCCCCGGCGTCCCGAAGATGATATCGGTGATCGCCTTGATGCTCCGATTGCCATACCGGAACGGCATGACGAGACGCAGGGGCGCTCCGTGTTGGGGATCAAGCGGCTCCTCGTTCATCATCCAGACGAGCATGACCTGCGGATGCCGCAACTCCTCCACG
Source organism: uncultured Gemmatimonadaceae bacterium (assembly GCA_964546115.1). GTDB lineage: Bacteria > Gemmatimonadota > Gemmatimonadetes > Longimicrobiales > Gaopeijiaceae > JAAXGI01. Next base: position 23,880 of record CAZJIM010000021.1, read on the forward strand.
GACTCGTCCACGTAGTGGCCGTCCGACGCGGTCAAGCGGCAGTAGTGGGTGCCCGGAACGAGGCCGAGCATGTCCGCGAAGTCGGTGAAGCGAACCCCGGTCCACTTCACGATACCGGTGGGCTCCGGTGCACCGCACTGCATGAGGAAAGTGTGTGAAACCCTCGTCAGGGGTTCGAGGTCGCTGAACCGCATCGTCCCACGCTTCGTGCCAAGCCCGCGCGTGTCCACCCGGATCGCCATCCTCGTGTAGTCGTACTCGATCTCGGGCGCTCTGCGGTCCGACGTCCTCCACATGAGGCGGCCCCGGATCGGGCCGGCGGCCGACTCGGGATGCTCGGGGGCCGAGCCGTCGGGGTTCAGCGGGAGGTCCACCGGGAACGTGGCGCGCGGCTCGACGTCGATGAGTCGGTCCGGGAACTCCTGCTCCTGTCCGGCGACCTGAGCCACCAACTTCTTAGGATCCAAACCGCCGACCGACAGACCAACGATTGCGGACCCGGATAAGGCGATGGCGTCGCGTCGCGAGATCGTCATGATTCAACCTTCGGTTTCATAGAGAGAAGGGATGTGGTGTGTTCGACCAGTGAAAATAGGTAGGATCCCGCTCTGGTCCGCGCAAGTTGCTGCAAGTGAAAATTTGTTAGGGTCCAACGGTTGGAGGATCTCACTCTCGATTTGCTGTTGACGAAGAGAGAGAACTGTGGCTTGGGTGAAACTGTTTGGTTTAGGAGCCTGGTCACAGCCAACCAACAATATTTCACCTCTGACATTCGGGGGCAAAAACCGTGCACTGTTTTGGAGCCTTGCACTTATCGCCTCCTTGTCCCAAACGCGCACGAGTGCACCAGACTCACTATTTTCTTGCAAGCCGTCTAACCTGCCAGCATCTTGCGGCTTGGCTTCACGGTTGGGCACAGTTCCCATTATTCGACTAGGTCACGGGACTATGAGAAGCGCCACGGACAATTCCCTCAGCCGATCCATGCGCACCCGAATGCATCAGCCCTTACGCCGGAAAGCGCACGGTTTTTTGGCTGTTCCGGTAACAATGGCTCTGGTGGCCTGCGCCGGTCCTCCGGATTCGGACGCTGTCGTAGCACTCTCTCCAGACTTTCTGCCGACACCCGTTTTGGAGGGCAGTGGGGAGCCACACCTGTCCCATGGAAAGGATGGTCCCTATCTAAGCTGGCTGGAGCCGTCGGGGGAGAAAAACGATTATCGGCTCCGCTTCAGCCGTCTTGAGGACAAAGCCTGGTCGGACGCTAGGACCGTGACGTCGAGCGACGGGTTTTTCGTCAACTGGGCGGACTTTCCATCGGTGGAGGAGATCAACGGGGTCCTCTACGCTCATTGGCTACAGCGTGGAGCTAGTGGAGGATACGATTATGGGGTACGGATCGTACACTCAGTTGACGGAGGTGGGAGTTGGTTGACAGAGTGGATCCCGCACGAGGACGGCACGGCAACCGAGCACGGATTCGTCTCGATCTTCCCAGTGGTTGACGGCGAAGGAAGCAAATCCGGGGCTGGGTTGATCTGGCTCGACGGGCGAGCCTTCGCTGCGGAACCCAATGGCGGACCGGGTAGCCGCGAGATGGCGTTACGTGCCCGCCTACTGAACGATCACGGGCCGGTAGGGCCTGAGGTAGTGGTTGACGGACGGGTTTGCGACTGCTGCCAGACCGATGCAGCCATCGCGTCCACGGGTCCGGTCGTGGTGTATCGTGATCGTTCCGACGAGGAGATCCGCGACATTTATGTCTCGAGATTTGTGGGTGGGCACTGGACGGAAGGCGAGCCCGTTCACCTGGATGGTTGGCTTATCAATGCCTGTCCCGTGAACGGCCCCGCTATCGACGCAGCGGGAGAGACGGTTGTTGTCGCGTGGTTCACGGGCGCAAATGAACAACCTCGGGTAAAAGTCGCTTTCTCGACCGACGCGGGAGCAACCTTTGCCGAGCCCATCACGGTGGACGATGGCAATCCGGCTGGTCGGGTGGATATCGCCCTGGCGGGTGACGGTTCCGCCTGGGTTAGCTGGATCGAGCGTCTGGAAGGGGCTGAGGCAGAGGTTCGAGTACGGGGGGTTAGTCCCACCGGTTCACTTGCGAGGTCGGGAACGATTACGGCCTTTGATAGGGGCCGAGCAAGTGGCTTTCCCGTAATGCTCGAACTCTCGGAGAGTGAGCTTCTGTTCGCTTGGACGCACGTGGAAGCAGGAGCATTTGGCATTCGCACCGCGATCGTGCAAGTGAAGCCATAGTGAACGATGGGGACGGACCAGAACGGCCCAACGGGATAGGAGGCGGGCTGCGCTGGGCACTATCGTTTTTCGGTGCACTTATGGTCGGCTCGGCGCTCGTTGCCCTCTACCTGCCCTTCCGTTATTCCGATGATCTACCTGGTCTACCGCAAGTGGGAGAGCCTATCGCGGGCTTTATCGCTTCGCGCTTTGAGACGGGCGACCTTGTCTCGCTTGAGTCCCTCCGGGGTCACCCGGTGGTCCTGAACCTTTGGGCCACCTGGTGCGGACCGTGCCGCTATGAGACTCCACACTTGCAGAGTCTCTACGAAGAATACCGGGAGCAGGGTCTTGAGATGGTCGGCGTCTCGATCGATTCACGGGGGAACATCGACCTGGCTCTGGACTTCCTCGCACAGTACGGCGTCACCTACATCCAGCTCCACGATCCCGACCAACGGTCGATGGACGTCTACAACGTTCTCGGCTTACCGACAACCTTTGTCATTGATGCGGAGGGGGTACTCCGGTTGTTCAGGCTCGGTCCGGTCCTGGAGACTGACACGGGTTTCACGGACCTCATTGAAACCCTTCTCGAGTAAAGTCCGTGGGTGCTTTTGTCGTTGCGTTACTCGATTGATCAGCGACCTCGTCATCCCCCTTTAGAGGCTGCTATATATGGGAGTGGCTGGGAATCATTATGACTGTAACCCAGATCCAAAACGAAGCGCTTGTAAAAAAGGAGATCGTTGCTGTCGTGTCTCTGCTCGACAGCATCTGGCCGAATGAGGAGAAAACTGTTCCTCAGTTAGTTAAGGCATTTCCCGAAGTGCAACGGCACTGCCGTGTCTCTTATCCAGGGAGTACTCACGAGTCACGGCGGCATGTCGTGTGGGATGGCGGGGAGCTTATCGCGCATGCTCTCACTTTTGAGCGTCCAGTCATTTCAAAGAACCGGGAGATATCGGTCATGGCGCTTGCGAGGGTGTGTGTAACACCTGTCCACAGAGGAAAGGGAATCGGAGCGGACATCATCCGGTCCGCGTTCCAACGAGTAGACAGTGGTGAGTTTTCTGTATCTCTCTTCCAGACCACTATCCCTGCGTTCTACGAGAGATTGGGCGCAGTTACGGTAGCGAATCAGTTTGTGAATTCTAGGAACGATGTGGCTCCCGATACGAATCCGTGGAGCGATGAGTGGATAATGATTTACCCAGGCGATTTTCCGTGGCCGACGGGTCTCATCGATTTGAACGGCCCCGGATATTGAGGCAAGTGTTGTCAAAATGAGGCGAAGTCCCGTTGCAGCACCCTCCGGTCAGCAATACGTTCGGCGATCCCCAGGCTCCCCAAAGAGTTGCCCCACATTATGGAGGTCAGGAGGATATCCATGAGAATGATGATCAAAGAAACCAAGAAAAGGGATCAGGGTGGTCAGATCACCCGCAGAGACCTTCTCCTCTCATTCTTGGCAGTGGCGATGTGGCGGCCTCGGCTAGCGATGGGGCAAGCTCGGGTGATGGCGCAGTCGGTCCAATCGTACCTGCCAGTCCGAGTTAGTTCGCTGAACCACGTAAGCTTCGGATGTGCAGATGTCCGGCGTACCGTGGAATGGTATGAGAGGGTCTTGGGTATTCCGGCTCATGCTTTTCAAGACTACGGGGGAGGTCAAACCGTTCTCCGAATAGGGGAGGGAACCGCACCTGCCTACATAGCCTTGTCCCCAAGAGACCCGGAAAGTTTCCAGGCACCCCCAACCCGCCGTCCACACTTTTGTTGGGGTATTGAGGATTTCAACGTCCACCGTATTCTAAGGGCCCTTGCCGAAATGCGTGCTCCAGCGCGGTCGGTTCTTCGGGAAGGCACAACGATAAATGGTGTCAATTTCGATGATCCAGATGGTTCGCCACTCCAGTTCAATCCTGTCATCGCCTGCGGCGGAGTGGGTTTCTTAGGTGAGGTGTGTGACACTTCGGCCGTTGCGGTTCGGCGGCGGGGCGATCCAGAACCGATCCCAGTACGTACGCTGAACCACATCAAATATGTCGTTCCGAATGTGCAGCGCTCACTTGAGTGGTATCAGAAGCTGACCGATATGCAGATTCAGACGTACCAGGAACTTGAAGGGGGACCACGGACAGCTGGATATGAAGGACCTCCGATCCCCGTTCTCAGGGTAGGGTCCGGACCTCAGCATATCGCCCTGATCGAAGGAAACGGCCCCGAGGCGTTTCGTCCACATGTGGGCTTAGGCGTGGAGGGGTTCAACCCCGACCAGGTCATGGACAGGCTCTCCGAGCATGGAGTGACGGCCCATATAAGAATGCGGGAAGGGGTAACACCGGAGATTTTAGTGGAGGCTCCCGACGGGGTCGGGCTCCAACTCCAGGACGTGACCTATTGTGGTGGTGGCGGCGTCCTCGGCAACGTGTGCGACCTGAGTTAACGCCCGTGCTTCCGATAGGCGCCAATATCACAACGTAGAAGGTTTGGAGTTTCTGAATTAAGAGGAGAGCATCATGAAAAGAAGACGCTTCTTTGAAACGTCCCTGGGGGCCGGGTTTGCGGGGGCTGCGTACGCGCTATCGCCCTCACGATTCAAGCATGAGCCCGGGGGTGGTCCAGACGCCGATAGGTCTAGCCGAGAGGAGCGGTTTGCTCGACGTAGTCAGATGGGCGCTACCGAGACTCTGGCACGCTTCATATCCGAGCTCAGGTATGAAGACCTATCACCTCAAGCAATAGAGGCGGCCAAGATAGGCCTTCTTGACGGTGTGGGAGTCATACTGGCAGGCTCTACATATCAGCCCCTGTCTGCTGTGATGGCCAACTACGTGCGGCAGATGGGCGGCGCTCCCCGGTCCAGCGTGGCAGGCTGGGGTTTTCAGACCAACCCTCCCTTTGCGGCCTTTGCCAACGGTGTATTCGGCCACGCTCTGGACTACGAAATACAGGCCTGTGCTGCTCCTACCCACGGTACTTCCGCCTGTTTGCCCTCGGCCCTGGCTCTGGGAGAAGAGACCCGAGCTTCGGGAAGAGATATCATCCTGGCGTACGTGTTGGGGATTGAGGTACAGTGGCGTCTGCGGGCTGCCGCAGCGGCGACCGGAGGTCAGGTTCAGGGGTTTCATCCTCCCGGAGTGGTGGGGCCCATGGGGGGCGCTGCGGCTGCCGCCAGTGTGTTAGGACTGGACGTGGAGCAGACCAGGATGGCCTTGGGCTACGCCGCCTCCAGAGCCGGTGGCGTGAGCGCCAACACCGGTACCTTCACGAAGTCCACCCACCCCGGTGACGCCGCCCGCATGGGTGTTGAGGCCGCCCTCTTGGCTCAGACCGGCTACACCAGCAATCCGAATATCCTGGAGGCACGCTCTGGCTACGTCTTTACCCTAATGTCCGACGATATAGACTGGGACCTTGTGACCGGTGGGCTGGGAACAGACTTCATTCCACGCCTCGTGGATCCTGGTTTCAATATCAAGCGTTATCCCGCTCAGATATTCATGCAGACTTCCATCGAATCCGTTCTTAACCTGCGTGAAACCCATGGTCTCCGTGCGGAGGAGGTGCAGCATCTTACCATGGAGACCGAAAGGGCGGCGCCAGGACGTCCGACTCCGCCGAGCGGCTTGGACGGCAAGTTCAGCATACGGTACTGTGCCTCGGCTGCACTGCTAGACGGCCGTGTGGACATCGAGAGTTTCAGAGATGAGCGCCGCTTCGCCCCTGACATGGAGGCGATGCTTCCAAAGGTGAGCCTTTCGTCTACTCCTAGGAATGACATGGGTGCGAGGGCTACGGCACTACTGAACGACGGGCGCACCGTGAGCGAGGAGTTAATCCACTACCGGGGCTCCTGCGGCAACCCAATGACTCGCGAGGAGCGGCTGGACAAGTTCCGCTACTGCGTTAGCCAACGCGCACTCTCCGATCAGGACAGCGAGGAACTGCTAGGACTTCTGGAGAATCTGGAGGCCGTTGACGACATTTCAACCGTGATGGACCTGATAGGCACCCGTGCTCCCGCCAACCTATGAGGTGAGCCTGTTTCAAGAAGCTATGCTGGGCCTCTGGCTAATCGGCACACTTGGTCATGGGTAGGGCGGCACCTGCCTAAAATGGGAATTTTTGCAGGTACCGCCCTGAGTGGTGATAGCCGAAGGCATGTCGTCGTCCAGAACTTCTTCCATGGATTAACGCAGTTAGGACCGGAGTGATGACCAATCCCACCACCCGTCTGAACGCTGCCTTGTCGCGGTGCTGCCGAGTCGAGTATGAGATCGGCGAGGGCGGGATGGCCATCTTCTGCCTTGCCGAGGGACATGGGGTCTTCGTGTTCGTACCAGAGAGCCAATGACCACGAAACCTGTGTTCCGAACTATCGGTGAGATTTCCGGACGGATAGCGCACCGCATCACGCCGGACCCCTTCGCTTTCGCGATCATCTTGAGTATTGCGGTGGGTCTTGCCGGTATCGTCCTTACCGACAACGGACCCATCGACATGGCGGGATATTGGTACTCGGGGTTCTGGGATCTCCTCACCTTTTCCATGCAAATGGTCATCATCCTTGTGGCCGGCCACGTACTCGCAACCTCCGCCCCGGCTGGACGCCTGCTCGCCAGGCTCTCGCTCCTTCCACGAAGCTCCAGTCAGGCCATCCTTCTGATCTCGTGCACGGCAATCATCGGCGGCTTCTTCAACTGGGCAGTGGGACTTGTTACCGGAGCAGTCATGGCTGTGACGGTCTCGGCGCGCGCAAGGGAGCGAGGAATCAAGGTTCACTACCCCTTAGCCGCTGCTTCTGGATACATGGGGATGCTGATCTTCGGAAATGGGTTCTCGTCCTCGGCGCCTCTACTCTCCAACACGAACGAACATTTCTTGATTGAAGAGATTGGGCTGGTCTCCCTTGGGGAGACGATCTTGATGCCGTCAAATCTCATCACAACTCTCATCTTCTTGGTTACGGTGCCCCTGCTCCTCAGAGCGATGCACCCGGCTCCGGACGACTGCCAGGAGATTGACCCCGAGTTGGTCCGGGCGTTTGAGGCCGATGTAGGGCCTCCTACGAGCGGCGGGGGTAAGACGCTTGTTGAGAAGATGGAGCGAAGCAGGTTGGTCTTCGTGCCAATGGCGCTTGTGGGTTTGGGGATCTCACTCTGGTATCTAACGATCGGAACGGCCAGCCTTGATTTGAACTCGCTGAACTTCCTTCTCGTGATGGCTGGGATGGTACTTTACGGGAGCCCCGTTGCATACATGCGGGCCGTAGAGAGAGCTGTTCATACCGCAGCCGGAGTGATTCTACAGTTCCCGTTCTATTCGGGAATTATGGGGATGATGTCCCTTTCGGGCCTGGTCGAGGAATTTGCCGGTGGGATGATTGCTATCTCGACCCAGGCAACCCTTCCCATGACCGCACTGATAAGCGCCGGACTCGTAAACTTCTTCGTTCCGTCCGCCGGAGGGCAGTGGGCCGTTCAGGGTCCAATCCTCATAGAGGCTGCCCGGGCTCTAGAACTCCCAATGGGCCAGATGATCATGGCCTTCTCGTACGGGGATCAACTCACAAACATGGTTCAGCCGTTTTGGTCCATCCCTCTGCTCGGCATCACTGCCCTACATGCACGCGACTTACTCGGATACACGGCGGTGGCGATGGTCGCCGCGTTCGGAATCTTTGTCTTTGGGGTTGCTGTCTTGTCACCCCTGATGGCGGCGCTCTGAGGTAATCCCGTACTCGGTTTACCCCTTTGTATCTGTGGCTGCTCGGGCCTGCCAAATCTCCTGGATCGTTCCAGCGTTCTCCAGGGCCGAGAGGTCACCAGAGTCTTCTCCCAGCCAGCCAGCACGGATAGCGCGCCTCATAATCTTTCCGTTACGCGTCCTGGGAAGGTCCGAGACGAGTACGATCCTCTTGGGGCGAAAAGACTTGCCGAGCGCGAGTGCGACCCGTTCGCCAAGAGCATCAGTCAATTCGACGGATTCGGATAGAGGCTCCGTAGGCACGCAGAACGCGATCATGGCGGTCCCCACACGTTCGTCCGGAACCCCGATCACGGCAACTTCGAGCACGTCAGGATGCGCAACTATCGCAGATTCGACCTCTGCGGGACCAATACGCTTTCCCCCGACCTTCAGCGTATCATCGCTTCGGCCGGGGATGAACCAGTGACCGTCCTCATCGATCCGAGCCCAGTCTCCGTGGACCCATACGCCGGGCCACCGTGACCAATAGCTGTTTAGGTAACGAGCGGAGTCTCCCCAAAATCCGCGGGCCATTCCGATCCACGGTTGTCGGATCACTAGTTCTCCGACTCCTTCGCGGATCGGGTTCCCGTCCTCATCCGCGACAGCGGCGTCGATTCCCGGACACGGGGCCGGGAATGAACAGGGCTTCATCGGAAGGATCGGGTTCCCCATGAGGATACCACCCCCAATCTCCGTGCCGCCCGAATAGTTGATGATCGGCAGCCGTCCACCACCAATTCGGTGAAAGAGCCAGTGCCAGGGCGTTTCCGTCCAGGGTTCTCCCGTGGAGGCTAGGATCCGGAGAGAGCTTGGAGTGGCGGGTTGCGACTCAGTGGATTTGTCGTGGGACATGAGGGCCCGAACTAGGGTGGGTGATACCCCAAGTACTTCGACATCATGACGTTCGCATAAAGACCAGAGACGGTTGGGGTCAGGATAATCCGGGGCTCCGTCGTAGAGAACTATAGTTCCACCAAGGAGGAGCCCACCGTAGATCAACCACGGCCCCATCATCCACCCGATATCGGTGATCCACAGGATTCGGGTCCCGGCCCCGACATCCGTGCCGAACGCCATATCCTGGGCGGCCTTGATAGGAAAGCCGCAGTGAGTGTGGAGGATTCCCTTGGGAGTCCCTGTCGTGCCTGAACTATATATGACGGTGAGAGGATCTTCCGCGCCCGTAGGCTCGGGATCGCGGAGCGATGGGTCTGCTTTGCGGCCCGAGGCGAGCAGTTCGTCCCACGTGCAGTCGCGGTCCTTTTCCATGGGGACACTTCCCCCTGAACGGGCTACCACAATGATGTGACGAAGATCGGGAAGATCCGAACAGGCCTTGTCTGCAATCATTTTACCATTGACCCATTTTCCTCTCCGTTGGAACGCGTCGAAGGTAATGAGAGCCTTTGCGCCGACATCCCTAAGCCGGGTTTCGATCGCATCCACTCCAAATCCGCAAAAGAGCGGAACGGCGATCCCACCGATCCGAGCAATCGCGAGGAGTACGACTGCGGTCTCCGGCACCATTGGAATGTGGACTCCGATGGCTGCTCCTCTTCCAAGGCCCAGGATGCGAAGCCCCGCGGCGCACTCTTCGACCGCTTCGGCCAGCTTCCCATAACTAAGTGTCTGGGTTTCACCACCTTCGCCCTCCCAGAGGATCGCGGGCTGGTGGGGGCGGCTGACTCGATGCCGATCCACGCACATACGGCTGATGTTGAGTCCACCCCCCACGCACCAGCGGGGCCACTCTGGACCGCGTGAAAGGTCGAGCACCTGCTGGTAGGGCGGATCGAAGTCGATCCCGAGGAAGTGGAGGACCTCTTCGGTGAACCAGGCGACCTCCTCAATGGAACGCCGATAGAGAGTCTCTAAGGAGTCGAGTCCACACTGCTCCAGGAACGCTGTAAGGCGTGCCCGCGAGAGCATTTGGGAGTCCGGCTGCCAGGCGAAGCGATCGTCGCTCACTGAACTAGTGTTGTCTATGGAAGTACGAATACGAGGAACACGGATAGTCCTGCTGCCTGCGAGAACGGATAGTCCTGCTGCCTGCGAGAGAGAAATGACAGAAACTGCGCCCAAGATGAAGACACGGGAAAGATGCTCTGCGCTAGGAAGCACAGCAAGGAGAACGGGACGCTCAGGGAGTAACTCTTGAGGCTTAGCATTCTCTATTCGCTTCAGGAAGTGAAAGTGCTGGTCGAGCAGTGCCGGGGAGAGTACAATACCGGTCGGCTCCACAGTTCCTTGAGCTACGATCCCCTAGCCTCGGCCGCGATGCGGCCTGATCCTAAGCTCCTCGATCTCCTCCTGCTCCGCGGACCTCACAACCGGCTTTTTGAGGGGGTTGGACTAACATCGTAGGTGGTGCCGCAGTTGGGGACAGATCAACGACCTGATCTTCGATCGGTCCCCAGTAAAGAAAGGGATGAATGGTTTTCGGGCGCTTAGCTCAGTTGGTTTAGAGCGCCTGCCTTACAAGCAGGAGGTCGCTGGTTCGAGTCCAGCAGC
>CAZJIM010000022.1:0-13415 GCA_964546115.1 uncultured Gemmatimonadaceae bacterium
GATCGGGTTACTGTCGGTAGGGAAGGTGCTGGCGGACCAAAGTGGCTCTCTGCCCTCGCTCAAGCTTCCCGAGGGAAGGGAGGTGCTATCGTATCTTACCCGGATGGGGTTCGGGGAGGCTGCCCGAGAAGTGTTCGACGGGGGCGTTCCCATATCGCGACGTACAGGAGGATCATCGGACGTGATGCTTGAGCTGACCCCAATCCAGCAGAACCAGGATGTGCATGAGGTGGTCGAAAGAGTCCATGATCGGGCCGGTTCAATCCTTTCCCGAACGCTCCGGTATCCTCCGACCGCTGTGGTTCAGTTCTCCGTAATTCTCTCTGAGGTGTGTCAGAACATCCTGGAGCATGCTGAGGCACCGGGCTGGGTGGCTGCCCAGACATACTTTTGGAAGAAGAGGCTGGGTCGTGAGGTGCTCGTTATCGGTGTGGGTGATGTGGGACGGGGCTTCCGGGGGTCCTTAGAGGACCAGTTCTCGGGTCGGTTCGCCGACCGGTGGGGTGACGCAACCGCGCTGGAAGCAGCGTTCATCCACGGCTTGACTCGATTTCCCGACCAGGGTAGGGGGCAGGGGATCCAACAGATCCGCAAACAGGTGAGGCGCTGGGATGGTGCGATCTCTATCCGAAGCGGAACGGCTCAGATTGCGGATGTGCCCGACTGGGAAGACCTTCCGCCTCTAGAAGATGGCCTCGTGCCCTTCCCTGGGGCTCAGATCACCATCATCCTGCCGGCTAGATTAGAGGAAGAGGTGGAATGATCCATCCGGGTGATCCTCAGTTGGATGCATTTGCGGTTGATGTTCAGTCGCTTTTAGAGCGGAGTGTCGCAAACCTCTACTCACACCTGGTGACACGACCGACCGGTCGTGCTGTACGACTGGCGATTGAGAGCCAACTGGAGGAGTTCAAAACTCCCGCGCTTTCTCTCGTCGATCTGTCCTCTGTCGCGATTCTCGACTACTCATGTGCCGACGAGGTCATCGCCAAGCTCCTGTTGCGCAGCGGTGGGTGGGGAGGTGGTGTCTTCTTCGTTCTCCGAGGTGTCCAGGAGCATCATCGAGATCCGATCCAAACGGTGCTCGAGCGCCATGATCTCGCGGTGGTTGCTGAGACTGCTTCCGATCATTTCGAACTGATGGGCGCGGGATCCGACGGTGAACGAAAGCTTTGGATGAGACTTGAGCAGTTAGGATGGGTCAAGGCATCGGAGGTTGGACGCTTGCTGGAGGAGACTGGGGTACAGAAACATTTGGAAGTACTAATTGAGCGACATCTGCTCTTTCAACATCCTCTTCAGGGGGACCTGCATGCGCTTAGTACTCTCATTCAGGGGCGGGGATGACAGGTAGCCCAGCCCAGCCAGGGAACTGATCCCTCGTTCTGGGGGTTTGAGCGAATGACACCCATGACCGCGGATAGAGCCAGGGAGCTGCTCATGTCTAAGGAGCACCAGATCATAGAAGTCCTGGACCAGATTCGCCCAGCGCTCCACGCAGATGGTGGGGACGTCGAGTTTATCGGCTTTGATGAGGAGGAGGGAGTGGTGCGCCTTCGGCTCATGGGGGCCTGCGAGTCTTGCCCGATCTCGATGCTGACGCTCAAGGAGGGGATCGAGCGGCGCATTCGGAGCACGGTTCCTGAGGTCACCGGGGTCATGGCGATCTGAAACGAAAGAAGTCGATTGAGTGGTGACGAGTTGGTTCGGTACCCGTCGAAGCGGCTCTTCTTCGAGAGGAGAGGCGCCCCTTTTTTTGGCAAGCCAATTAGACCATGTCAGCAGATCAACTAAAGCAGTCGGTCATAGCAGCATTGAGTGGCGTAGTACATCCTGATACCGGTGACGACGTGGTCAGCGGCGGATGGGTTCAGGATCTAGATGTGGACGGAGAAGGGAACGTTCGCTTTTCGTTTCAGCTTGGGTCACAGCATCCTGGAGATTTGGTGAAGACTGCTCGTACGGCAGTGGAGAATCTCGAGGGTGTGATTTCGGTGAGAGTCAATCTGCAACTTCCACAATCGATGATGAGCCCGGCCAACCAGGATCCGCAGGGCCGATCAGGCGGGAGCAGACTTCAGCCCGGTTCGGTACCGGCGCCAACCCCGAAGCCGGGTCTACTCTCAAATGTAGATCATGTCATCGCCGTTTCCTCCGGGAAGGGAGGAGTAGGTAAGTCCATGGTAGCAACTAATTTATCAGTTGCAATGGCAAGGAAAGGTTTGAGGGTGGGGCTTCTCGATGCGGATATCTACGGACCCAACATCCCGAGGATGTTCGGTGAGACGAGACGCCCTCGCGTAACCGGGAAAAAGGGAAGCGAGATGATTGAGCCACTTGAGGCTCATGGCGTTCGACTGATGAGTCTCGGTTTTCTGTTGGAGGAGGAGCAGCCTGCTATCATGAGAGGGCCACTGATCGCTGGGATTCTGAAGCAATTTCTCGAGCAGGTGGCTTGGGGTCCCCTCGATCTCATGGTGGTTGACATGCCGCCCGGAACGGGTGACGCGCAACTTTCTCTGGTGCAGATCATCGATATCGACGGAGCGGTGATGGTCACTACGCCACAGGCGGTGGCGGTGGGGGACGTCCGGCGGGGAGTGAAGATGTTCGAGCGAGTGAATACCAAAATTCTTGGAATCATTGAGAACATGGGGGCGTTTTCCTGCCCCCATTGTGATGAGCTGATCGAAGTGTTCGGGAGTGGTGGGGGTGAGCGTCTTGCACTTGAGATGGGTGTTCCCTTTCTGGGGAGCGTACCCTTGGATCCCTCGGTCCGGCGCTCTGGAGACGCTGGAACGCCCACCGTTGCATCCGCTCCCGAGTCCCCGGCAGGTAAGGCGCTTCTGGATCTTGCAGGCCAGCTACTTCAGTCCGTTCGGATTCCTGACACCGGCGAAGAGGTATGAAGATTCCATTCCATCCAAAGCCCTCGCGGGAAGAGCTTTGCACCAGACCTCTTCATGTGATTGGTCGGGATTTTCCGGAGACTTTGGCGGAGTTCCGCGCTCACGGGGTATCGCTCGAGGAGTTCGGAGATCGCACGCTCGAGGAGTTCGAGGACCCCGCACCCATACTGGATGACCTCGAGGCGTCGACTTCCTGGCGGCCCCGCTCAGCGTCGGCGTAACGGGTAGCGGGGATGGCACGGATCACCCTTCTCACTGACTTCCGGACCCGAGATGGTTACGTAGGTGCGATGAAGGGAGTCATCGCATCCGTGTTCCCGGGGGTGATTGTGGACGACATTAGCCATTCGATCGGCTTTGGCGACGTGGAGGCTGCAAGCCGGGCATTGTCCCGGTATTGGAACCGCTATCCAGCGGGAACGACCCACGCTGTCGTCGTCGACCCAGGCGTCGGAACGGAGCGCCGTGCCCTGGCAGTCGAAGCGGACCGAAGATTCATCGTCGCGCCCGACAACGGGTTGCTGAGTGGGGTTCTCGAAGCGGCAAGCCAGGTCCGGATTGTGAGCATCGAGAACTCCGATTTCATGCTTTCTGAGAGGAGTTCTACCTTCCATGGGAGGGACGTTTTCGCCCCGGTGGCCGCCTTCCTCGCCCGCGGCATCCACCTCAGTCGCCTAGGCCCTCCTGTTCGGGATCCTGTGTGGTTCACGAAGCCAGATGTCGTGGAGGAGGGAGAGGGGATCGTGGGTCAAGTCGTATCGCTTGACCGATTTGGAAACCTGCTAACGAACCTTCCCGGGGCGAGAGTAGATGAGGATTCGGGAGTGGAGATCGAGGGGCGAACAATTCCGGTGGTGCGCACGTACGGTGATGTCCCTGCCGGTTCCCTGGCGGCTGTAGTGAACTCCGATGGTTGTGTCGAAGTCGCTGCCCGAGATACCTCGGCGGCAGAACTCCTTAACGCTGAAGTCGGGACCCGGGTCCGGATCCCGCAGCTCCGGATACCCTAAGGGGCCACTACTTCCGGCCCTCCAGCCAAGCCCGGTCCGCTTTGGATAGGTGGTCACGAGATCTGCGACGATCGAAAATCTTCAGAACGATCCAACCCACCAAGACAATGGGCGCGACCTTGAAAAGAATCAAAGACATCAGCCCAAAAGTCAGCGAGAATACGACTCCGATGACGAAAAAGACGATAGCCACCACTAGGATGCTGATGAGGCCCACCCGGAAGAGTGTCAGTAGTGTACCCATACTGTTACCCTCCGATTTGAGGGACTTGGCGTCCGGCCCCAAAGGATCTTTCTGAGTTTTCTAGCTACCACTCACCATTACGTTTGCGAGTCTAGAAAGGTTCACTGACCAGCTCTCAAGCTTGCTCCCCGATATGCTTGCTCTCACCTCTCGCATGCCTGCGTGGCGAGTTCGCGGTCCGCTAGCTTGCTCAGATCCAACGGTGGACTCCTCCTAATGGGTGGGGCCTCCCACTTCCTTGCGAGGCCAGGTGGGATGAGGTTTCACCGGGTGCGTCCCAGTACTGTAACCCGAGCTCAGCTCTTATGGCGAGTACACCTGATGCCTTCCCCAATCAGGGAGAGGGGAGGGATCGGCAGGTTCGCTCCATCTTTTCGGAGATCGCCTCCCGGTACGATCTCCTAAACCATCTCCTGAGCCTGAACGTTGATCGACGGTGGCGGAGGCACGCTGTGGATGCCCTTGGCCCGTTTGAGGAACCCAGTTCGTATACGGTGTTGGACGCCTGCGCCGGAACCTTCGATATGAGCCTGGAACTCGTCACTCGACCGGGATTCTGGGGTAGAGTCGTGGCCCTGGATTTCGCCCTCCCGATGCTGGTTGAAGGACGAACTAAGCTGTCGACTCATGCCGTTAGTCCGGTGTGCGGGGACAGCTTGAAATTACCCTTCACTGATGCAGTGTTTCACTCGGTTATGGTGGCTTTCGGCATCCGAAACCTGTCGGACGTGGACGATGGGTTCCGGGAGTTCTTGCGGATTCTACGGCCTGGAGGGAAGCTGGTTATCCTGGAGTTTACGATCCCGCCGAACCCACTCCTGAAACACCTGTATCTTCTCTACTTCCGTCGGATTCTCCCAGTGATCGGACGGCTGGTGTCCGGGCACCCGTGGGCCTACTCATATCTTCCCGAATCGGTCCGAGGATTCCCTGGACCGGAGCCGTTGGCTGAAAGGCTCCGGGCCGCAGGCTTTCAGGATGTGGAGTGGTCCTATCTTACCGGAGGGATGGCAGCGATCCATCTGGCCCGACGGGTGGGCTGACCCACGGCGCATAGGTGCCGTCAGGGAATAAGTTTGCTTGCGGACTTGAACGCTTCCACAACGGCGCTGTAACTGAGTGGGATCAGCCACTGATCAGGATCGTCATCCGACCTCGGTCCAGATGCTTTCCCACCACGGATATGACACTCTTAAAGCTGACTTCCTGTAGCCCTTCCCAGTACCGGAACAGCCAGCCGTCCGAAAGGCCCTGCGTTCAGAAGAGCATCTGCCTGGCGATGATCTGAGAAGGTGACTCGAAGGCGAACACGTATTCAGTCGTAACCACTTCACATTGCGTTCCGCACTTCATCGACGCATGGGGGCGAATTCTTGAAATTCTATAGGATGTCCAGAAGCAGGTTCGTGGCCTTTAACATCGTCTCGGTGCTGGTCGTGGTAAGGGCTCCAAGAAGTCCCTCGTACCGAATTGGCGTTGTCCAGACCGAGAACGCGCCGTGTGAGAGGCCTTCCTCAGTTTGGGTGCGGGACATGATTCGAGAGGTGAATCCACCCGCACTGAGCTAAACCAGGTACGGCATGGGTTCTGGTTTGGGTCAGCGGAAAGCAGAGGTGTCATGCGCGGATTCCCGTGGAGGGTTGACAGGTCGGGCAGAAGAAGGCCGAGCGGCCACCAAAGCTGAGTCTCTCAATCGTGTTACCACATCGTTCACACGGGTTTCCCTGCCTGCTGTATACACTGAGTTCGCTCGCATAGCTCCCCTCCCATCCTTCCGAAGTGCGGTAGTCCCGGAGCGTCGTGCCTCGTGCAGCGATCGCGGCCCGGAGCACCTTTCGGAGTGCGCGGTGGAGACGACGGCCCTCCTGGGGTGTCACCTTCCGGGCTGGTTTCTTGGGGTGGATGCCGGCTCTCCAGAGTGCCTCGTTCGCGTAGATATTCCCTACACCTGCGACCCGTTTCTGGTCGAGAAGCCAGGAGCGAATAGGGGATCTGGATCGGGTCAGGGTCCTGATCAGGCTCCACTCCGTAAAGCTGGGAGAAAGTGGCTCGGGACCCATGGCCCGTGACCATGTCCGGTAAGAGGTGGGTGTCATGAGGGTAAGACGTCCGAACCGCCGCACATCGTGGTAGACCAACAGTGACCGATCGTCCAAATGAAAGCGGACTCCAGGGTGGGACGGAGGATTCGAACGGTCAGCATGGGCTCGGTGGAGTAGCCTTCCCGACATGCCTAGGTTGACCACGAGGAGGAGTGCGTTTGGGCGCGGTCTGGATTCGATCTCGATCCGAAAGACTACATTTTTCCCTCTCCGGAAAATCCTCGCTATGCTGCCACCGGATAGGGCCTGAGAGAAATTGTCAGCAGAGGTGTTGAGGAGATCCTCCCTGAGCACCTGTACCAGCGAGAAGGATCGCCCGACTACGGGATCCCTCAGTCCCTCAACGATCGTCTCAGCTTCGGGTAGCTCGGGCACGCGAAGCGAAGGCTCGCCAGCCGATGTCTCGTCGCAGAGTCTTGCCCTCGAACTCGATCTCATCGGCTCCTGCGAGGCTTCGATCACGGGCCTGTTCGAGGTCTTCGCCGATCCCAACCACGGAAAGAACTCTGCCGCCGTTAGTCAGAAGTCGACCTCCTTCTTCCCGCGTACCCGCATGGAAGATTAGGAGGCCCTCGCGATCTGACAGCTCAGCGGGAACTGAGATCTCCTTTTCCCTCTCGTAGTTCCCCGGGTACCCTTCGGATGCAAGAACGGTGTTCAATGCCGCGCCCTCCTGCCACTCACAGGTAGAACCTTCAATGCTTCCACCGCGGGCCACGGGAAGCATGAGCTCGAGGAGAGAGCTTGCCATGAGCGGAATGACGGCCTGCGTTTCGGGGTCTCCGAAACGACAGTTGAACTCGATCACCTTGAATCCTTCCCCCGTAATCATGAGCCCGGCATAGAGGAGCCCACGGAATGGCGTCGCTGCTCTCTCGAGCCCATCTAGGACTGGCAGAAAGATCCTATCGCGTACCTCGTCAATCATCTCAGAAGTAACAAGAGGTACAGGAGAATAAGATCCCATTCCACCTGTATTTGGGCCGATGTCATCTTCACCGATCCGTTTGTAGTCCTGAGAGGGCAGAAGAAGGACTACGTTCCTCCCATCGGTCATTCCGAATACGGAGAGTTCCTCTCCCTCCATGAACTCCTCCACGACGATCTCAGAACCCGCTTTTCCGAAAAAGTCGCCGGTGAGCATCGTCCGCGCCGCGTCGAGCGCTTCCTCGGTGGAGGGGCAAACGATCGCGCCTTTCCCGGCCGCAAGACCAGATGCCTTTACTACCAAGGGCCCCCCGACGTCCGAGATATAGGATTTGGCATCCGGCCAGCGGGTAAAGGTTCGGTGAGCCGCGGTCGGCACGTCTACCTTCAGCATGAGTTCCTTGGCAAACGCCTTCGAAGACTCAATCCGGGCCGCAGCAGCTGTAGGACCGAATACCGGAAGACTCCTCTTCCGAAAGGCGTCTCCCAGGCCCAGAGCGAGCGGGGTCTCCGGACCGATAACCGTGAGCGTGGGATCGTTACTCTCGGCCCACGAGGTCAGGCCATCGATATCGTCAGGCGCCAGGTCAAGGGGAGTGGCCAGGGACGCCATTCCCGGGTTCGGACGGGTCGCAAAGAACTCAGCCGAGGGGGCATCCTGCCTCAGTTTCCAGAGAAGGGCATGTTCTCGACCTCCGTTACCAACCATCAGGATTTTCATGGGCCAATCGTATTCGGGGTTAGGGACGAAGTCAAAGCGACCGGAACCCATCCGTAGAGTGCTGGCCCTTAGCCGTATCGCCCACTCCGGGGGCGAAGCTAAGGAGGTCCTGGGGTTTGGAAAGGGCTTCGTGGCCCGGGATGATGGGCGTACCGTTGTCGATCATCTGCTATACATATGTCTGCGTCGTGTCATCCCGCTTTGACTCACGGGCACCTCACTCCGCTTCGTATTCACCGACCTTCGGTTACAGTCCACCAAGACCACAACGAACCTGGCCAATCTTGAGGTCATGATCTTCCTCCCGGACGGCTAGGACAGCTGGGATCAACCTGATGCGTCGCTGCCTGGCCCGTTCACTCGCCTCCTGCACTTCAAACTCGTGATCCCTGGGGCCAGCTCCCTTGCTATCAGGCTCACCCGAGTTCGTCCTCAACCGACCCACACTGCTGCTCAAGCAGTTGCATGAGTCGCTCGATGTGCGCCTCCGTAGTGCGGAAGTTCACGGTGCAGGCCCTGAACCAGGTTTTGCCCTTCAATCGCGTAGTACCGATCCAAAACTCACCACTTCGCTCGACTCGCTGGACGACCATGTGATGAATCGCGTCAACCTGGTCCTGATTGAGTTTCCGTTCAGGTACATACCGCACGCAAACTGAGCTCATCGGAGGTGATACGGCTGACTCGAAACGAGGACTCGTCGCAGCAATCTCATGCATCCTGTAGGCGTGCCCAACATTCCCGTCTACCCATCGACCGATCTCATCTACACCGTATCGCTTGAAACTCATCCAGACCTTGAGTGCACGGAACCGCCGACTCTGCTCGAGGCCATTTACGTAGTACTGATAGCGGTCACCAGCAACGTCAAACTCATCGGTGAGATAGGAAGGTTGGAGTCCAAACGATTGCCCGAGTTGTCTCTCGTCCTTTACTAACAGTGCACCAGCGTCAATGGGAGCGAAGAACCACTTGTGTGGATCGATTGTGATCGAATCGGCCAGCTCGATCCCAGCCAGGAGGTGTGACCACGATTGGGACAGGAGTATCCCACCCCCATAAGCTGCATCGGCGTGCAGCCACATTCCGTGGCTGTCGGCAATCCTGCGAAGGCCAACTAGGTCGTCAATGGCCCCGGTATTGGTGGATCCTGCCATTGCGACGAGGCAGGCTGGCCGCACTCCTGCCTGTGCGTCCAAACTGATCATCCGATCCAACTCATCAAGTCGGATCCGGAATTCATCGTCGGTCACTATCGGGCGTATGCTTTCCCGCCCTAATCCAACTGCGTCGGCCGCCTTGTCCACAGAGACATGCCGTTCTTCACTGGTGTAGACTGCCCAGCGGCCCCTGGAGCCGGTTTCTTGAGCCTGCTGGCCACTCGCACGGTCTCGAGCCAACTTTAATCCTATGAGGTTGGCGGTCATCCCTCCGCTTGTCAGATTTCCGCCCGCCTCGGCCCCGTACCCCACCAGATCACACAGCCAGCGGACCGTTCTTCGTTCCATGGCGACCGCACTCGGCCCGATCGAATAGGCACCGAGGTTCTGATTGAGGGCGGATGCGATCAGGTCGCCAATGACTCCTATCGGAAGGGGGCTTGCCGTGATCAACCCCATATAGCCGCCGTGCCCGGTATGCACACAATAAGGAAGAAGCTTCTCTTCGAGTGCGGAGAGGACCTCCCCGGAAGTCGAAGGACTGCGCGGAAGCGGTTCGCTAAACAGTGATTCGAGTTCTTGGGGCTCAACATCGGGGAACACGGCCCTGTCTTCTATCGAATGAAAGTAGTCTGCGAGCTGATCGATCACGCGATGTCCAATGTCTCGAAATTCTCTTGTGTCCATCCTAGATTCGTTTCAGGCGCGCGGTCTACGCGGCTCAGTAGAAGACTGCGGAGTGAGCAAGATCTTTCCAGAATGTAGCATCCCACCACGGAAACCGGCGTTGACATGCATCTCACCTCTCGTGAACCTTGGACCGTTCCATCTACCTTTTCGGTTGGTTGGATTTCACCCGCCTGATTCATTCCCAAGAGGTTGAGCCTGATGCCCGTCTCGCTTCCGGGCCATCTGATGGTGAGCGTCTCTGGATTTCGGGGGAAGGTGGGATCATGTCTAACCCCTGAGCTGATTGCTTCCCTAGCAGCCGCTTTTGGGGCCTTCCTAGAAAATGAGGGTTCCCCCGGGCCAGTGTATCTAGCCCGTGACTCGCGGACCTCCGGGGGAATGTTCTCAGATGCGGCGCGCGCCGGACTGGTGAGCGCTGGCTCGGACGTGGTCGATCTCGGGGTTGTTCCCACACCTACGGTCCTCCTGGCTGTCAAAGACGCGGGTGCAGCCGGTGCACTCGTGGTCACCGCGAGCCACAACCCCGCCGAGTGGAACGCGCTCAAGTTCGTGGGCCCTAACGGGACTTTCCTCGACGTAGACCGGATGACGCGATTCCGGCGCTTTCTTTCGGAGGCGGTCGTGCTCCGCTCCGAATGGAATCGGCTTGGTTCGGTACGGGGGGACCCGGAGGCTATTCAGCGCCATATCCGAAGGATCCTTGAGTTGCCCCTGCTCGAGGTTGATCGCATCCGGGAGCGGGGCTTCCGCGTGGCACTTGACTGTGTCCGTGGCGCGGGAGGACTGATGGTTCCCCAGCTTCTTGAGGCACTGGGATGTACCGTGAGTGGGATGGATCTCAAGCCCGACGGATATTTCCCACGCGACCCGGAGCCGACGGCAATGAACCTCGGCGGTCTCGGAAGTCTAGTTCGAGAATCTGGAAGCGAGTTAGGCTTTGCTGTGGATCCTGATGTGGATCGTCTCTCCCTTGTCGACGGGGAAGGGGAGCCCCTTGGTGAGGATCTGACTCTCGCGTTGTGTACGGCTGTGGTGCTTCAACGCCGGAAGGGACCCGTGGTGATGAACCTCTCTACTTCGAGAGTCGTAGCAGACGTTGTGCGAGATTGTGGAAGCCGTCTGATCCGGGCCCCCGTGGGTGAGGTGAACGTGTCCCGAATGATGAGTCAGGAGGGGGCGGTCATCGGTGGGGAAGGAAATGGAGGTGTGATTCTTCCCGATCTGCATCTGACCCGTGATGCGTCCCTTTCATGTGCCTTGATTCTCCAGCATCTGTTGGATGAAGGCATCGGACTGCGAGGGGCGGCAGACCGCTGGCCGAACTACACGATCGTAAAGGAGAAGGCCCGTTTTCCAAGGGAGAAGATCGAAGACGCATATGCGGCGCTCTCGGAGGGCCTGCCCCCTGCGGAGGTCACCACCGAGGACGGGCTTCACCTAGATTGGCCTTTGCGGGGAGAGTGGTTGCACCTGCGGCCTTCAGGAACAGAACCGATCGTTCGGCTCATCGCGGAGGCTCGAAGTGAGGCGCGAGCGCACGCGATCGTTGCGCAGGTGCGAGACTTGCTTGTGCTACTTGAGACGAGTTGACCCCATAATGGAAGTCGCCTAACAGAATTGGGAGCAACCTCTTTATGTGTGGGATTGTGGGATACATAGGATCGAAGACGGCAGGACCCATCATGCTCGAGGGGCTGAGGAGGCTCGAATACCGCGGTTATGATTCCGCGGGCATTAGTGTAATAGGCAACGACGGAGTGCTCCGTACCCTGAAATCTACCGGGAAGCTGGGCAATCTCGAAGAGCTGCTAGCGGAGAAGCCCCCGGAAGGAAACTGCGGAATCGGACACACTCGCTGGGCGACGCATGGGGCTCCCAGCTACTCCAACGCACATCCCCACACCTCGGCGGATGGTACGATCTCCATAGTCCACAACGGAATCATCGAGAACGCGAGTATCCTGAGGGTGCGACTCGAGTCCCAGGGCGTCAAATTCCAGAGTGAGACGGATACCGAAGTCCTGGTACACCTGATCGACTGCCTGTGGCCGAAAGGGGGCAAGCTCGAGGATGCCGTGATGGCCGCCCTCGAACAGGTCATCGGAGCGTTCGGCATCTCGGTTATCAGCTCCCGGGACCCGGACAAGCTCGTGGCCGCACGCTTTGGGTCGCCCCTCCTTCTCGGAGTGGGAGAGGATGGGGAGATGATGGTGGGCTCCGACGCCGCAGCTGTGATCGGCCAGACTCGGAACGTCGTGTACCTCGACGACGGAGATTCCGTGGTGGTCACGCCCGACGAGTACAAGGTGAGACAGCTTCACTATGGGACCGTTCAGCGACCCGTTCACGAAGTGACCTGGGATCTCGGCGCCATTGAGAAAAGTGGCTTCGAGCACTTCATGCTGAAGGAGATTTTCGAGCAGCCAAACACCCTCCGGGATGTGATGCGGGGACGGCTGCTGGAGGAGGAGGGGAATGCCAAGCTGGGTGGTATTACCATCTCAGATGAGGAACTCCAGAGTGTGGACCAGATCGTCATCTCCGCCTGTGGAACGTCGTGGCATGCAGCGCTGATTGGGGAATACATGCTTGAGGAGCTTGCACGGATCCCCACCAAAGTCGAATACGCCTCTGAGTTTCGGTACAAGAACCCGGTTGTGGACGGAAACACCCTCGTTATCGTGATCAGTCAATCCGGGGAAACTGCTGATACGCTAGCTGCCTTACGGGAGGCTAAGCGGCGTGGCGCGAGAGTCATGGGGATCGTGAACGTGGTGGGGTCGTCGATCGCGAGGGAGACCGATTTCGGAATGTATCTCCACGCGGGCCCTGAGGTTGGCGTGGCCTCGACCAAGGCATTCACGAGTCAAGTTGCAGCCCTCGCATTCTTCACCCTTTACCTCGGCCGTCTCCGGAACCTCCCAATCATTGAGGGTCGAGAGTTTGTGAAGGCGCTCCAAGAGCTTCCGGGGAAGGTGGCCAATATCCTAGAGCGAAACGACGAGATTCGAGCGCTCGCCGAGGAGTACAAGGACGCACCGAACTTCCTGTATCTGGGGCGAGGCGTCCAGTTCCCAGTAGCTCTTGAGGGAGCCCTGAAGTTAAAAGAGGTAAGTTACATTCACGCAGAAGGTTATCCAGCTGCTGAGATGAAGCATGGTCCGATTGCGCTCATCGACGATCAGATGCCTGTCGTATTTCTCGCGCCGCGAGACGCAGTGTACAGCAAGGTCGTCTCAAATATAGAAGAGGTGAAGGCGCGCCTGGGCCGGGTCATTGCCATCGTGAACAACGGCGGCGAAGAACTCGTTGGCAGGGTGGACCACTCCATCGTTGTGCCCCAGACTCACCCAGTGCTTCTCCCGATCCTGACAGTGGTTCCCCTGCAGCTTCTGGCCTATCACATCGCCGTCCTGAGACAATGCGACGTTGATCAACCCAGGAACCTAGCCAAGTCCGTAACAGTGGAATGAAGGTTGTTCTCCAGTGCGTCTCCAGAGCTTCGGTGATCGTGGGGAGCCGGACTGTGGCCTCGATTGGCCACGGCTTTCTCATTTTTGTCGGGTTCACCAAGGGAGACGGTGAACTCGAGTCGGACTGGATGGCGAAAAAGGTGGTTGGTTTTCGGATCTTCAGGGATCCCGAAGGAAAA
>CAZJIM010000022.1:13425-33722 GCA_964546115.1 uncultured Gemmatimonadaceae bacterium
GAGGTGGGAGGTGAGATCCTTGTAGTGAGCCAATTCACTCTCTATGGGGATGTACGTAAGGGTCGGCGTCCTTCGTTTGTGCGGGCGGCACACCCCGAGGTTGCAGAAGGGCTGTATAATCGGTTCGTGACTCGTCTTCGAGGACTGTCATCTGGGCCTGTGGAAGAGGGAGAATTTGGGGCGATGATGGAGGTGTATCTAGTGAATGATGGCCCGGTGACCCTGGTCATAGAGCGTGCTCCACAGGCGGAGAAAGGGGATGAGGTGCCAGCAGCGCCAGAGGTAGGCCGCGAGTGATCCTGGCGTCTGCCTCCCCACGCCGAGCCGCAATCTTGGAAGGCCTTGGGATTTCCTTCGACGTGCATCCCTCACGCATCGATGAGTCGATTGTCGAGGGGGAATCTCCGGAGGAACACGCCTTGAGGTTATCCACCCAAAAGGCCCTAGCAGTTGCGCATCTTCACCCTGGAAAATGGGTTCTTGGTGGAGACACGCTCGTTACCATTGATGGAGAGATCCTGGGAAAACCCCGAAACTCGGAGCATGCCGTAGAGATGCTGCTGAGACTACAGGGTCGCACTCACCAGGTCGTTTCTGCGCTGGCCCTGGTCGTTCCGGGAGTCCGGCCCCCCGATCTTGAGATCCTGAGCGACGTTCAAGTGACCGCGGTCACGTTCAGGTCCTTCGGTGAGGAGACGGCGCTCCCCTACGCAAAGACGGGGGAGCCTCAAGACAAGGCAGGGGCGTACGGGATTCAGGGAGGAGGGGCCGCGCTGGTCGAGAGGATCGAAGGGGATTACACGGGTGTTGTTGGGCTTCCTGTCCCTCTCCTCCTCCGCTTCCTTGAGCAGGCCGGAAAGCCGTACCGTTTTCCAGACTGAGCGTAAGGCCGATTCGTACCCCAAGCACAGGAGCCCTCGATGCCCACGAGAGCGATCCTCGCCCTGGACCAGGGCACGACCGGAAGCACTGCGTTAGTGATTGCACAGGACGGCCGGATCCTTGGGCACGGCTACTCCGAGTTTCCGCAGTACTTCCCTCAGCCCGGTTGGATCGAGCATGACGCGGAGGAGATCCGCGACATCACCATCCGTGTTGCCCGTGAGGCGCTGGCAGTTGCCGGTGCCGTGCCGGGGAGGGATTTGGTGTCCGGAGAGCGGGTCCGAATCGAGGGGATCGGCATCACGAACCAGCGGGAAACGGTGGTTCTCTGGGATCGGGAGACGGGCAAACCCCTCCACCCCGCGATAGTCTGGCAGGATCGCCGCACCACCGAGTTCTGTGCGCGTCTGAAAGGGGAGGGTCATGGCCCCACGGTTCGTGCCCGCACGGGTCTCGTGCTCGACCCCTACTTCTCAGGCTCGAAGATCTCCTGGCTACTAGAAAACCGGCCCGAGCTTCGGGCTCGGGCGGAGGCGGGCGAGCTGGCCTGTGGGACGATAGACACTTGGCTCATCCACTCACTTACCCAGGGTCGGGTCCACGCGACTGATCACACGAACGCTTCCCGAACCCTGCTCTACGACCTCGACACTGGCGAGTGGGAGGACGAACTCTTGGGCATATTTGGAGTGCCGTGGAGTCTTCTTCCCGAGATCCGACGGAGTTCGGGGAATTTCGGGACTGCGGAGGGGAGCCTTCTTGGGCTCGAAGCACCTATTGCGGGAGTGGCGGGGGACCAGCAGGCGGCGCTTTTTGGGCATGGATGCTGGGGTCCGGGGTTGGCGAAGAACACATACGGAACAGGTGCCTTTCTGCTTCTCCACACGGGTGACGAGATCGTGCGCTCGGAGCACGGACTCCTCACCACCGTGGCCTGCGGTCCGAAGGGGGGTCGAGCTTTCGCGCTTGAGGGGTCAATCTTCATCGCGGGTGCCGCAATCCAGTGGCTGCGAGACGGGCTCGGATTGCTTCACTCCGCGTCGGAGTCAGAGGAGATGGCCCGGACTGTGGGGGGGAACGATGGCGTGTACTTTGTCCCGGCCTTCGCGGGTCTAGGGGCTCCGCACTGGGACCCCGAAGTCAGAGGCTCGATTCTGGGCCTCACTCGTGGAACGACGAAGACCCATATTGTTCGGGCAGCTCTCGAAGCGATGGCGTACGGAACCGCGGATGTTCTTGAGGCAATGGAGGCTGATTCTGGTCTTGAGACGACTGAGCTTCGAGTGGATGGTGGGGCGGCTGAGAACGACTGGCTCATGTCGTTCCAGGCGGGAGTCCTGGACGTTATGTTACGGCGACCTGCTCTCATCCAGACCACGGCCCTCGGGGCCGCTGGTCTCGCGGGTCTTCACGTCGGGACCTGGACGACCGGCGAAGAGTTCTTGTTGGCGCAGGGGAATACAAGGATCTTTCCGCCCGAAATGGGGAAAGACGAAAGGTCGGCGCTCAGAGCCGGGTGGACCCGGGCGCTCCGGGCGGCTCGAAGCTTCACAGGGTGAACTTGGGGAGTCGTTGGCCTGTATGTCGCTAGTCATCTTGAGTGCCGGCACCTGTTGGCGTATGTTCAGTTTCCGAAACCCAGTAGTGCTCAGACTCTTCCGCGGAGTTTCCCATGCATAGAGATCGACGGTTCTTCGCCGGGCTAGTGGGTGTAGCCGCGGTGGTCAGCTACCTGATCTACACTGGGATATCGGATACGATGGTCTATTACCTGACTCCGTCCGAGCTACTGACTCGGATCGAGGAGAGTCCGGAGACCATGGAGCGGGGGGTCAAAGTCAGCGGGATGCTGGTTCCGGGTAGCTACGCGCATTCCACACGCGAGCTTCTTCACACCTTCGTCGTCGAAGACCCGAATGACGCCTCGGTGCGGATGAACGTCGAGTTCCGTCACCCTTTGCCCGACACCTTCGACGACTCCGGAGAGATGGATGTCGAGGTGGTCATGCAGGGGCGCTACCGTGCCGATGGTCTCTTTGAGGCCACAGAGGTTCTGACGAAGTGCGGGAGTCGGTACGAAGCCATGCCCGAGATGCCACCTCAGGCTGACGTTAACGAGGGGGTTGGAGGGTTGATCGGGTGATCCCCGCGCTGGGCGAGTTCGCGCTTTGGATCGCCCTGCCCATTTCGATCTGGGGATGTGTGCTGGCTTTTCTCGGCGGCAGATGGTCGAGAGGTGATCTCGTTCTCTCCGCTGAGCGAAGCACCTATGTGATTACAGTCCTTTTCGTAATTGCCGCGGTCGGGATCGTCACGGCTTTCATGGGTGACCAGTTCCAGTACTGGTACGTCTACAACTACTCCAGCATCAACCTCCACTCGTTCTTCAAGTTCTCGGGCCTCTGGGCCGGGCAGCGGGGGTCGCTTCTCTTCTGGGGACTTAACCTCAGCGTATTCTCATCGCTGGGGGTGTGGCTGAACCGGTCGCGGAACCGAGAGCTCATGCCGTATGCGAATGGAGTGCTCCTCGCATTCCTGGCTTTCTTCATCTCAATATCTCTCTTTGTCACTCCGCCATTTGAGCAACTGGGTTTTGTTCCGGCGGACGGAAGGGGGCTCAATCCACAGCTCCAAAACTATTGGATGACGATCCATCCGCCGACGACGTACATCGGGTTTACATCGTTCACTGTGCCCTTTGCGTTTGCCATGAGTGCGCTCATGGTAGGCCGCCTGGACGCTCGCTGGATTGAGGTCACGAGGAAGTGGATCCTGACGAGTTGGTTCTTCCTAACGCTCGCGGTCATCTTCGGGATGCGATGGGCCTATGAGGAGTTGGGGTGGGGCGGCTACTGGTTCTGGGACCCGGTGGAGAACGCGTCCCTCCTGCCCTGGCTCGTGGCGACGGCCTTCCTGCATTCGGTGATGATCCAGAAAAGCCGGGGTATGTTGAAGGTGTGGAACATGGGGCTCGTCGTGCTCACCTTCCTCATGA
Organism: uncultured Gemmatimonadaceae bacterium; assembly: GCA_964546115.1. Classification (GTDB taxonomy): domain Bacteria; phylum Gemmatimonadota; class Gemmatimonadetes; order Longimicrobiales; family Gaopeijiaceae; genus JAAXGI01. Next base: position 17,303 of record CAZJIM010000022.1, read on the forward strand.
CGATCTTCGCAACATTTCTGACGCGGTCGGGACTGATCGAATCCGTCCACTCTTTCGCCCAGAATCTCACGATCGCGTGGATTTTCCTCGGGTGCATGGGGGTCACGGGTGGATTCGCGCTGATCCTCATTATCTGGCGGCTCCCGCTTCTCAGGAGCGAGCGGCAGTTCGAATCGCTGCTCTCGCGGGAGTCGGCGTTTCTTATGAACAACCTCATCCTTTTAGGCGTGACCTTCGCCGTGATCTGGGGCACCCTGTTCCCGCTGCTCACCGAGGGGCTTACCGGGTCGAAGATTGCGGTTGGCCCGCCCTTCTTCAACCAGGTTAATATCCCGATCGGTCTCATTCTGCTCTTGATGATGGGGATCGGGCCGGTCATTGCCTGGCGGAAAGCGAGCCCGCGGAATCTGAGGCGGAACTTCCTCTTCCCGGGCGCTGTGTTCCTTTCATCTGCGGCCATCCTCTTCGCAGCCGGGGTCCGGCACACATATGCCCTTTTGACCTTCGCGCTTGGCGCCTTCGTGCTCACGGTTATCGTGGTCGAATTCTGGAAGGGCACCCGCGCTCGAGCTCGAATCGAAGAGGAGCCCCCGTTAACGGCCTTCCTACATCTCGTGCGGAGGAATCGAGGCCGGTGGGGCGGGTACATCGTGCACGTCGGGGTCGTGATCATGTTCATGGGCTTCGCCGGATCGGCCTTCGACAGGGAAGTTCGCCAGAGCATGGTGCCTGGCGAGTCCGTCTCGATCGAGTCGCCCTTCGGGCACGAGTACACGCTCACCTACCAGGGCCTCTCCACCAGCCTGGTTCCGAGCATGAGGCAGGCCATTGCCCTCTTCTCCGTGCAGAAAGACGGCGTCGACATTGGGTCGATCACCACTCAGCGCCAGCTGGTCCTGGCGACGACGCCCCCCCAGCCGATCAGCGAGGTCGGAATCCGGTCAACGTTGCTGGAAGACCTGTACGTAATCCTCGCGACCGTCGACGATGCCGTGCTGCTCGGGAGCAACGATCCTCAGTTCCAGCAGGCCACCTTCCAGGTGATGGTGAACCCGTTGGTTCCATGGATCTGGTATGGCGGTTTGATCATCGCCACAGGTGCCCTGATCGGCCTTTGGCCGGGCGCCGGTGTACCCACGCGAAGCCGCCGGATGGGCTCTGGGTTTAGAGCGGGAGCGGCCGTTGGCGCAGGAACTAGCGGAAGGGAAAGCGAAGCCTCCACTCCAGACTCGACGACGAGCGCACCCACGACTGTGGGATGAGCGCTCTCATCCCCGGAGTTCTTATCGCTCTAGGGGCGGTCTTCTTCGTCTTGTATCCCATCGTTGCGGGGCGTGAGGCAGCCATGGAATGGTCCGACGAGGAACTCACCGAAGCCCAGCACCGACGCAACGTAGCCCTCCTGTCTCTTCGCGACGTCGAGTATGATTTCCACGCAGGAAAGTTGGACGAAACCGACTACCGTGCCCTGAAGCAACAGATTTCCTCTGAGGCCCTTGAAGCGATCGATGAGGAAGAGGCCGAGTGGCTCGTGCGGCAGGCGGTGGGGAGCGCCCAAGGGGGGACCACAACGCAGACCGGTGTGCCCGATGACCTCGAGGCCGAAATCGCCGCGCTCCGCGCTTCGATTCGCGAGGGAGTCGTCTGTCCCCAGTGCGGTCACCCCAACCCCCGGGGAAGCCGTTTCTGCGGTGACTGCGGATCGGCGCTTCCTGCCGTGACGGATACGGCTGGGGGCTCGTAAGAGTTGCCGCACGTTCTGGAAGCTCGAGATCTGGTACGGCGGTACGGTCCGATTCGGGCCGTCGATGGGATCTCTTTCGGCCTTGTCGAGGGTGATCTTCTTACGGTTCTGGGTCCCAACGGTGCGGGGAAGAGTACACTTCTCGGGCTCCTCGGGGGATCGCTACGGCCCTATTCGGGAGAGATTTGGTTCAGAGGTGAACTGCGGGATCCGGGTGTTACGGACTGGCGGGCGGAAATCGGTGTACTCTCCCACCGGACCTTCCTCTATGGTGCCCTCTCCGCCCGTGAAAACCTATCCTTCTACAGCTCCCTCTACGAGCTTCCCGATATAGCTGAGCGTGTTGACGCCCGTCTCGCCGAAGTGGGTCTGAGCGAGGCCGCGGGCCGTTATGTGCGGGAGTTCTCCCGCGGGATGCGCCAGCGGTTGGCGCTGGCACGAACTCTCCTCCACGACCCTTCGCTCATCTTCCTGGACGAGCCATTCACCGGGTTGGATGTGCACGCTTCAGCGCTCCTCCGAGAGGTGCTGGTGCGACTTAAGGATGGTCGCCGTACGGTGATTCTCGTCACGCACAACCTGTCTGAGGGTCTCGCTCTCGCCGATCGGGTGGCGATCCAGGTCCAGGGCCGCTTCGCTTTTCTGGGATCCCGGCACGAGATCCCCGACGGGGCCGAAGAAAAGTTCTATAGGGAATGGGTGGAGGACTTGTGAGCCGCTATCTGAGGCAGGTATGGGCGCTCGCCGCCAAGGACCTTAGGGTGGAATTCCGAACCCGCGAACGGTTTGCGGCCATGGCTGCGTTCGTCGTTCTCACGTCCCTTCTTTTCAACTACGCCGTGGACTGGACGCTCCTGAACCCGCGGGACATAGCCTCCGCGCTGATCTGGATGATCATAGTTCTCGGTGGGTTGCTGGGTCTCGGTCGAACCTTTGAACTCGAAAAGGAAGATGGTGCAATGGAGGGGCTCCTCGTGGCTCCCCTGCCGAGAGATGCTCTCTTCCTCGGGAAAGTCATCGCGAACTGCGTGCTATTGGTCCTAGTAGAGGTTCTTGCTGTTCTTGTGGTCTCTCTCTTCTTCCAGGTTGACTTCACTCAGAACTGGCTTGCAATAGGTGCAGTCCTCCTCGTTGGAACGATCGGGTTCGTATCGCTCGGGACCCTTTTTAGTGGCATCACCGCAGGCACGAGGATGGGCGAGACGCTTCTCCCAGTCCTTCTCTTTCCTCTCTTGGTGCCGCTCGTTGCCTTCGGTGCATCGTCCACGGCCAGCCTTCTCGCGGGGTTTCCTCCGGCTGTAGTTTATGGCAGTTTGAGAATCCTGGCGGCGTTTTCTCTACTTGCCCTCGTGTCAGGAGTAGGGCTCTTTCGTTTTATCGTGGAGGAGTGATGTCCCTCAGGTCAATCCGACAGAGCGTGCTGATTCTGGGATTCCTTGGGGTCAGCTTGACCCTGTTGTTCCATTGGATGGTGTTCTTCTGGGTTTCGACGGAGGCCACTCTTGGGATCAGCCAGCGGATCTTCTATATACACGTCGCGGGCATGTGGACCGGAATGCTGGCCTTTATCCTCGTTGCTTTGTGTAGTGCGATGTACCTCTGGCTTCGTGACGATAGATTGGACCAGATAGGTCGGGCGGCAGCAGAGGGTGGGCTTGTGTTCTTTGCGGTTGGATTGACCGCCGGGCCACTGTGGGCCCGTCTTGCCTGGGGAACCTGGTGGACATGGGAGCCGAGGCTAACCCTCAGCTTGCTCGCCTGGTTTATCTATCTCGGTTACCTGCTGGTGAGAGGTGCGACCGAGAATCCAGAGAGAGGAAAGACATTCGCTGCTGTGATCGGGGTTGTTGCCGCCGTGAACATTCCGCTCATCCATGTCAGCGTACTGTGGTTTCGTTCTCTCCACCCGGAGCCGGTGGTAGTTCGACAGGACGGCCCGGCCCTTCCACCTGATATGCTGATCACCATGTTGACCGCCCTTCTCGCCTGGACGATCCTCCTTTTCGCCCTCGTGTTGCTCCGCTATGGCGCCGCCCGTCTCGAGGCCAGAGCGGAAGAACTCGCGCTCGACCAAGGAGCGACTACTTGATGAAAGCGAAACTTCTCATTGCGGCTGTGTTTTTCCTGCCTGTCATGATTCTCGGCCTACCTGTGGGTTTGCTTGCTCAGGAGACCCCCGCCGCGACTCCGTTAGAAATGCGCCACTTCTGGCATGTATTTGTCGCTTACGCGCTTGCCTGGATTCTGTTGTTCGGGTGGGTGGTGTCGATTCTGAAGAGATTTCGCCGGGTCGAAGAGAAACTGAATTAGCTGTCGGCATAACGCTTGAGGATGGGATTCGTTGCATCCAGCTCGGCGAGCACACCTCCCCGAGCCACTTCCTATGTCTTTTTTCCTCCGCCGGTAGCGTCAGAACTCGTCCGGGAGATCCTCGACGCGATCGACGTCTGCGAGAACCGAGAGTGACTTGACCTTGAGTCCAAGCCGGTTCGCCCGTTTCATGCTTTCCTCCAGAACCCGGTCCGTACTCCACGGAATTCCCTTGAAGAGGTCGGGCGCGGGTCGCCGTAACGCGAGAAGGTAGTATCCTCCGTCCACCGCGGGCCCGAAGACGGCGTCGACCCCCTTGGGGTCCGATATAAGGGAGAAAGCACTCTCGACCCGATGGCGATCTAGGCCGGGTATGTCGGTGCCAACGACACAGACCAGGTCGCCTTCCCCAAACCCCCACTCGACGGCGTGGGTGAGCCGTTCGCCTAGGTCACCGGACTGTTGGGGAAGGTACTCGTGTTCCCTATCTCCCAGCCATTTCCGGATCTCTGGTTCAGAAGCCGGTGGATCGTAATAGATCACCGTGCGGTAGTCTCCGCCTCGAAGCTGCTGCACGATCCGTTGACCGAGTCGGCGATAGATTTCGGCCGCCTCGGCTTCGCCAAGCTCCTTCGCGATCCGGGTCTTGACGCGTCCGGGGGTAGGCTCTTTCACGAAGACCATCAGGACGCGCTGAGGTGTTTCAGGTGCCATTTTGATCAGGGAGGAGGAGCTAGGCTCGCTAAATCGGCTTCAGATCTGTCCGTGAGGTTTGTACCAACGGGACAGAACCCGCGGCGAGATGCCTAGCGAGTAGAGAGAGATCAGAGCTACGTTCCGCATGAAAGCACGAAGGGGCCCCTCTCTCCTGTAGCGTCGGGCACTCGTGATCACAGGCGCGTCGATGCGATCCAGGCCGCCGTTTCGTCGTAGTCGCCGCACGATTTCGACGTCCTCCATCAGAGGGATCTCCGGGATCCCATCCAACTCCTCGTACAAGGAGCGGGAGAGGACCAGCCCCTGATCTCCATAAATGAGTCCGGTCAGCTGTTCGCGGATGCGTTGGCCTCGCTCGATCAGGCCCCACCAGAATCCTTCCTGGTCCAGCCGGAAAGCGAAGTGGGCTGCCCCGCAGGATGGGGGAGCATCGAGCCAGCGGCGGAGAGCCTCTTGAGTTTCCGGAGGAAGCCGGGAGTCGGCGTGGAGGAAAAGTACCCAGGGAGTCTCAAGAGAACGGGCGCCAGCATTCATTTGCCTTCCACGGCTGGGTTGCGTCCGTACCGTTCTAGCACCCTCGCTTTGTGCGATGTCCAGAGTCCTGTCCTTTGAGCCTCCATCCGCTACGATGATCTCCAAGGGGAGCTGAAGGGAACTGAGGTCGGCTAGGAGGAGAGGAAGAGTTTCTTCTTCGTCTAGGGTTGGAATGACGATTCCCAGTCGTGGTCGTGTCCTCGGGGAAACTCCGGTCACCGGGGCACGTCGTTTAAAGTCCAGTCGTAGTCAAAAAACGCAACTTCGGTGTCGCTGGACTGCACCAGGCGTAGTTGTTCCCCTTGAAGGTATCGTGAGAAAAAATCCCTGAGTCCCGGAATCCCCCCGAAGTCGTCCCGATACCAATCCATCGCTTTATTCAGGTAGAGAGTTGAGGGATCACCAGACTCCAAAGTGAAATGGGACTGAACATCGATGAAGCCCTCGACCGCTAGGTCCAGCTGAGCGTCAAGACGGTTTCCCTTGTATGCTTCCGGCCAGAGAGCGGGACAGCTTAGCGCTGCACAGTTCACCGCAAAATGGATCCGGGGCTCACCAAATATGGGCCGGATGATCTCGTGCTCGATCTCGTCCTGGGAGCGGTTACTTCGTGCTATCCGGCAGTGCTTCTGAGTGAAGGCGTTTCCAATCTGCCAAACTGAGTTCACGGGATAACCCGCTAGTTGGTTTCGAATCCTACCGAAGAGTCCGATGCCGCCGCGCCGGATCGGATAGTGATCGGCCACAATCTTGAGCATGCACGCGTTGTATGCGTTAATCCAGAATGCGAGTTGCTCTTCCCGAGACGCCCGGCGGAGAGCCTCGGGGTCTGTGGCGCCCAGCGACTCGATATAGAGGTCTAACTCGCCGCGGATCTCAGTGAGCGTCCTATAGTCCACGAGCGGAGGGTCCACGACCTGCTCGAGCACACGGTCGAAGGCCTCGTGGTTGGGGATGCCCTGAGCTGCGAGGGGTCCCGATGTCCATGACGCACCCAGGACCATCATGACTCCCGTCGCCCCGGGGAGTGAGATCTTCATCTTCTTCAGTAGGACAGGAATGAATGTGAGAGCAGCAAGCATAACTCCAGCGAGTAGGGTGCGGAGGAAAGCCTCACGAGACGCCTCCTGTGATCCTTGCAAGAGTGCATCGGCGAACAGGGTGTACACGGCCGTACCTGGCAGGATTCCAATGGCCGTTGCCCCGGCATATGTCCGCCAGCTCATCGTGGTGAGGCCAGGCCCGAGATTGAGAACATTGAAAGGAACGGCGGGAATAAGCCGGAGTACAAGGAGGCCTCTGAATCCGTACTTTTCCGAGACTTCATCGAGCCTGCTTAGATGTCTCTGTATATCCTCACCGCGCAGAAGGTAGCGTACTCCATTGCGTCCCAGGATTCGGGATACGATAAAGGCTAGATTTGCTCCCAGGTTCGCACCGATCGAGTTGAACAGTACCCCTCCCCAGAAGCCGAAGACAGCGCCTCCGATCAGTGTGAAGATTGTGCCAGGAAGGGCCAGTGTTACGGCACCTGTATAGAGGATCACGAAGAGGATCGGCGCCCAGGCTGAAGACCTCAGGTCATCGATCACGTCGAGCGCTCCCTGCCGTGACAGAACGTTTCCCACGGGGGTCAACCAGAGGATGAGGAAACCGGCTAAGAGAAGGAGCCCGAGCACAACGAGTCGGATCCTCGCCTGAGTCCGGTTCATACTAGCCATCGAACGATACTACGAAGAAGGTGCCCGGCAGCGCCTTCCAGACGCGTACGCTGGTACGCGTCTGCGGTCCGTTTCACCCCCTCGACCATAGTCGGATAGGGAAAGATCGTCCCCGATATGTCTGCTAGCGAGAGTCCGTGTTTGCGCGCTAGCACGATGGGCATAAGCAACTCTCCGGCTCTTTTCCCGACAATCGTGGCCGCGAGTATCTGTCCCTTCCGACCTGCAGTGATCTTGGTGAACCCAGTGGTCTCCTCGTCTGTGATGGCACGATCCAGATCCGAGAAGTAGTACCTGAAGGGGATCCCCCCCTGCTCCTTGGATTCCGCGTGTGCGAGACCTACGTGGGCGACCTCCGGATCGGTGTACGTGACGCGAGGGACGTTCGATAGATCCACTCTCGAAGAGAAAGGAAGAAGGGCATTTCGAACGACGGTCTTCGCCATGACGTCGGTCACATGCGTGAATTGGGGGCCGCCGGTGACATCTCCTGCAGCCCAAACTCCTTTGGCCGTCGTCCTCAGACGCTCGTCGACGCCGAGGGGATCGGCAGTTATTCCGACGCGCTCCAAATCTAGCCCCTCTGTATTTGGTCGACGGCCCGTGGCCACGAAGAGGAGTTCACCGGAGAATCGACGGTCATCGTCTGTCACGGCGACTCGCTGAGTACCGTCGATCTCTATCGCTGAGGTCTTTGTTCCTAGGGCGAATGTCACCCCCTCGGACTCGAGCGATGAGCGAAGGACTTCGGCCGCCTCAGGATCTTCTAAGGGAAGGATCTCTGGGAGGAGTTCCAGAACCGTGACGGCAGCGCCCAGGCGGGTGTACATCTGGGCGAACTCGAGGCCGATGGGTCCGGCCCCGAGAATCAGCACGGATTTCGGAAGCTCGTTTTGCTCAAAGGCCTGCTCATAGGTCAGATAACCGGCTTCTTCTAGACCAGGGATGGGGGGGGACACCGGTCGGGCTCCCGTGGCGATCACGATCCGCTTTGAGCTGAGAGTTCCGACCCCGTCAATTTCGAGTAGCCCGGGTCCAGAGAAGTGCGCGGATCCGAAGTGCACGTCGATTCCTCGCTCCCGGATCCGGTCTGGGTCATCGTGGACGGCGACCCGGGTACGGGCCGCCCGGACTCTATCCATCACCTCCCGAAAGCATGGGGATACCTCGAGCGGCGGAAGTCCGAACCGTGTGGCGGTGCGGATGTGTTCTGCCGCGTGAGCGGCCGCGAGCATGGCTTTTGACGGGACACATCCTGTCCAGAGGCAGTCGCCGCCAAGGTCGCTCTTTTCTACGAGAGCAACATTCGCACCCAGATACGCACCTCCGGTTGCGGAGACGAGTCCGGCGGTTCCTCCGCCGACGGCAATCAAATCGTATTCCTTAAGAGGCATGGGCCCTCTCGCGTTCATTTGGTCGGTGTAGCCCACCTAGCCTAGCCCGTCTGACAATCCACCCAACCCGATGACTCCGCTTGAGGTTCCTCTTTTGCCGAACTTGGGATCTCATGAGGCCATTTTTATGACCCCTTCCACGGTCCATAATTGAGGCCCACAGATCGAACCCCTTTCGCTTTATCTTCGGGTTTGGTACTTTCGGTTCTGGAGGGGGTCGTAACGCTATAATTTGAGGCGACCTGCGGACAGAGACGGATTGGCTACACCTAGGGCCTACGGACAGGGCGGTGACGCGTCCGACGGGGAGATATATGGCGATGGCCACTGTGGAGTTGAGTGAGCAGAAAGAGAAGGATCTGGCGACGGCCCTGACTCAGATCGAGCGGTCGTATGGGAAGGGGGCGATCATGCGGATGGGCGTGGACGGCGCCGAGATGCAGATCGAAGTGATTCCGACCGGCGCGATCAACTTGGATGCGGCGATCGGCATTGGAGGAATCCCCAGGGGTCGCATCTCGGAGATCTACGGTCCGGAATCATCAGGGAAGACCACACTTTGCCTCCACGTGATCGCGAACGCACAGAGGAAGGGTGGGGTCGCGGCATTCATCGATGTCGAGCATGCCCTCGACATCCAGTATGCCCGTAAGCTCGGGGTCGACGTGGACAACCTCCTCGTCTCCCAGCCGGATACGGGCGAGCAGGCGCTCGAGATCGCCGAGGTGCTCATTCGATCCAATGCCGTGGATGTTGTCGTCTTGGATTCCGTCGCGGCGCTAGTGCCCCGCGCTGAGATTGAAGGTGAGATGGGCGACACCCACGTTGCCCTCCAGGCGAGGCTGATGAGTCAGGCGTTGAGGAAGATCACCGGGGCGGTGAATCGGTCTCATACGTCCATGGTCTTCACCAACCAGATCCGGGAAAAGGTTGGTGTGATGTTCGGCAATCCCGAAACGACATCGGGAGGAAGAGCCCTCAAATTCTATGCGTCGCTTCGCCTCGATATCAGGAGAATTGGCGCGATCAAGGACGGGCAGAACATCGTCGGGAATCGGACTCGTGTAAAGATCGTCAAGAACAAGTGCGCACCGCCCTTCAAGCAGGCCGAGTTCGACATCATGTACAACGTGGGGATCTCCCATTCGGCTCTCCTGATAGATCTTGGCTCTGAGTTCGATCTCGTGCAGAAGTCCGGAGCGTGGTACTCGTACGGGGATCTTCGCCTCGGTCAGGGGAAGGAGAACGCGCGCCAGTTCCTCATCGAAAACCCGGATGTGATGGGGGAGATCAACGAGCAGATCCTCGAGGCTCTTGGCGTTTCGGATGGGTCCGATCGTGAGAGCCACGAGGTTCCGGGGGCGGAGAGCCTGGCCGTCTAGACCAAACAGTCCCGGGGCGCAGAGTCTCGTGGGGTGGCTTCTTCGGTTGAGGTGCTTCCAGCGGCTGGGTTATACTCCTCCACGGCTCTCCGAAGCGCATCCCTAGGATCTGTCCTCTTCCAGAGAGCCCTATCAGATGGCAGGAGGGGACCGACCAGCGAGTACCGCTTCGGCACGTGGGATCCTATGAAGGCTTCCGAAATTAGACGCCGGTTTCTGGATTATTTCCAGCTACGGTCTCATGAACGCGTTCCCAGCGCGTCACTCGTTCCCGCTGATGATCCGACACTGCTGTTCACGAACGCGGGGATGGTCCAGTTCAAGAAAGTGTTCCTCGGGGCTGAGGAACTCCCCTACAAACGAGCAGTTACGGCGCAGAAATGTGTTCGGGCGGGCGGAAAACACAACGATCTGGAACAGGTCGGCACCACAGGGCGGCATCACACCTTCTTCGAGATGTTGGGAAACTTCTCCTTTGGTGACTACTTCAAGAGCGAAGCCATCCTGTATGCGTGGGAGTTCCTCACGAACGACCTCGGGCTGGAGCCAGCACGATTCTTCGCCACGGTGCATCACACCGATGACGAGGCCTGTCAGCTCTGGCAGGAGATGGCAGGGCTAAATCCTGCTCGTATCCTCCGGCTAGGTGACGAGGAGAACTTCTGGCAAATGGCTGAGACGGGTCCGTGTGGGCCGTGCTCAGAGCTACACTATGACCTCCGCCCAAGAACTCGCCGTAGCGTGCCCACTCCCTCCGAATTCGAGATCCTGGGTGAGGCAGGTGAGATCATCGAACTCTGGAACCTGGTCTTCATGCAGTTCGACCGAGATGGAGAGGGGAACCTAAATCCTCTGCCGGCACCATCCATTGATACGGGGGCAGGGTTGGAACGGTTGGCTATGGTTCTACAGGGGGTCAATTCCAACTACCACACCGATCTCTTTCAACCCCTTCTGGAGCGGGTTACCCAGATCGTGGGGCGCAAGTACCTAGCTGAGGAGCAGGGAGGTATCAGTTATCGAGTACTAGCCGATCATGCCCGTGCGGTGGCATTCCTCCTCGCAGATGGGGTGCTCCCTTCTAACGAAGGCCGAGGATACGTCCTTCGCCGAATCCTTCGCCGCGCAGTTCGGCACGCTTGGCTACTTGGTTTGCGGGAACCAACGCTCAGTCAGGTCGGGGCTGAGGTCGTCCCACTTATGGCGGATCAGTACCCAGAGCTGCGCGACAACGAGACCTATATCCTAAAGGCGACCGGTCAGGAGGAAGAGCGCTTTCTCGTCACGATAGAGGAAGGTATGGATAGGTTGGAGCAGATTGCCCCCCGGGTTGCAGTTCAGCCGACCTCAGGACAGGACAAATCCGGGGCGGAAAGCCGGCCGTCGATCTCAGGAAAGGAAGCATTCAAGTTGTATGATACCTTTGGTTTTCCGTTGGATCTGACCCAGGTCATTGCTAGTGAGCGCGGATATGTTGTAGATGAGGAAGGGTTTGAGGATGCGCTTGAAGAGCAGAGGGTGCGTAGTCGCGCAGATCGATCGGAGGCAGACGCGGGGTCGATGCGAGGAGAGGATCTCGGTGAGTGGACCGTCCTTGTCCCAGGAGTGGAGCAGGAGTGGGTGGGGTGGGATGCGATGCGTGCGGATACAAAAGTCATAGCTATGATCCGCCAAGCTGATAGGGTTGGTCTGATCCTGAGGGACAACCCTTTTTATGCAGAGGCAGGGGGACAGGTGTCGGACGTGGGTGTGGTACAAGGGAAGGGGTGGACGGTTCGTGTCGATGAGGTCAGGAAGATCTCAGGCCGGACGGCGATCTCCGGGGAGTTCGAAGGCGAGTTTTCGGAGGATCGGCCAGCCGCTGGAGCCACCGGAGGGATCCCGGCCCGTGCCGAAGTGCTCAAAAGCTTCCGTCGTGACGCCGAGCGGAATCACACGGCAACTCACCTCCTCCACGCTGCCTTGCGGAGGATCCTCGGAGGGCACGTTACCCAGCGCGGTTCTTTGGTGGCGTCCGATCGACTCCGCTTCGACTTCTCCCACCCTCAGCCTCTCACAGCTGAGGAGATCTCAGCGGTGGAGCGTGAGGTAAATGAGGCGATTTGGGCTAATCACCCGGTGCGTTGGGAGATCACTTCCCGAGACGAGGCGATTACGCGTGGGGCGATGGCCCTCTTCGGGGAGAAGTACGGGGCTGAAGTAAGGATCGTGGAGATTCCAGGAGTGAGCCTGGAACTCTGTGGGGGAAACCATCTAAGGCACACGGGAGAGGCTGCTCTCTTCGTTCTGACGCGGGAGGGTGGTGTGGCGGCGGGTGTTCGGCGGATTGAGGCACTGACCGGACCAGCGGCCTTCGCCCACCTTAAAGAATGTGATAGAGTGCTAGAGGTTATATCTGATAAGATAAAGACAACAAAAGATTTGATAGAGAGTAAGATCGATGATCTCCTGAGAGAACGGGAAGAGATTGGGAGCCTCCTGAATGACCTTAGACGGGGAGGTAATGGTGGCGAGATTATGGTGCATGAAGCTGAGATTTCGTCGGCTGATGGAAACCTGGTCAGGTATCGGGCGGTTCGTATGAGAGTGAAAGATGCGGAGGACGCGCGCGCTTTTGGAGACGCTTTTCGGGAACGGGAGTCAGGAGCGGTGGCAGTCCTTGCGACCGAAAGCTTAGACGGGAAGCTAAGCCTCTTCGTCTTCGTTACGGACGACCTGGTCGGTCGCGGAGTGAAGGCCAGCATGCTGGTAGGCGAAATCGCAATGATCGTCGGTGGGAGTGGTGGAGGAAGGCCGCACATGGCTCAGGGCGGGGTCGAGAACCCCGAGCGATTGGATGAGGCGCTCCAGTTGGGTGAAGCGGCACTTCGCCATGCGTTGGAGAGGGCGCCACCGGCGTGACTCTGCACTCGCCCTCTTCGCGAAGAGCACCTCCTGAGCTCGTTGAATGGATGAAGAGATTTGGCGGCGTGGCTGAAGAAGCTGAGCAACAGGATTTCGTCGAGGCGGCGCTCCGAGCTCTAGAGGTATCGTTAGCCCGGCCGGGTCGAGACCGAGAGGCTGCCTATGCACTCCTTGCAGCCGATGGCCTGATGACCTACGCGGTAGAGCTACTGGCTATGGCTGAGGACCCTGAGGCAGGACTCTGGGCACTGGTTGAGTCGATCGCCACAGGCTCAGCGGGGGGCCAGGAATGAACTCCGTGCCAAGTGGTCAATTCATTGTTGACCTGCATTCCCATCTGGTTCCCAGAGTCGACGATGGTTCGACGTCCTTCGGGGTGAGGACCCATTTCCGGTTCCTCCTGTGAAAGCTATCCGTGAAATGTTAGAGCGAATTCGTTCGTTTTCTCGGGCATGACGAAGCCCCAAGCGCCAGATCAGGTTTGCTGGATTGCCCAGACTCTGGAAGAGGCGGGGTTTGAGACTTGGACGGTAGGCGGTGCCGTGCGAGACGCGCTCTTCGGCATCCCATCCGAAGACTGGGATCTCACCACCCGGGCCACTCCCACCGAGGTAAAGCGCGTATTTGGCCGTACGATTCCCATTGGGATCGACCACGGTACGGTCGGCGTTCTTTCCCGAGATGGAGTGCTCTACGAAATCACCACGTTTCGGCGGGATATCGAGACGACTGGGCGACGCGCAGTCGTGGAGTTCTCGGACACCCTCGACGAGGACCTCGCCCGGCGGGACTTCACGATCAACGCTGTGGCCTGGCATCCCCTGAGAGAAGTGTTCCGCGATCCTTTCGATGGGAAGGCGGATCTGAAGCGGGGTGTCTTGCGAACGGTGGGAGATCCCGGAGATCGGTTCACTGAGGACTACCTCAGAATCCTTCGGGCCCTCCGGTTCGCGGGTGCGTATCGGCTCACAATCGAGAGGGAAACCTGGCTGGGACTGACCGCGTCGGTGCACCGAATGGACATACTCTCTCCCGAGCGCCTTCGCGAAGAACTGGAGAGGGTCCTAACAGGCGAGACTCCGCCCTCTCGGTCTATGGCCCTGTACGCTGCCTCGGGAGTACTCGGGTTTCTCTACCCAGAGTTGGACGCTCTCGTGGGCTTTCTGCGCGAGCCGGGGAGCGATTGGTTTGCACACTCGCTCCGGGCGATTGATCTTTTGTCCCCTCACCGCCCGGTTCTGCGGTGGGCAGCGCTCTTTCAGGGAGTCGGTGAACACGACGGCTCTCCGGGGGCGGGAGAAGAGGGGAACGAGCCCCATGATCGGGCCCTCCGTCGGTCTGCCGCGGTCCTCGAACGCCTTCGTTCGCCCAACGCGATAGTGAGCGAAGTTGCCGGTTTGACCCAGTGGATTGCACGGCCTCCCGGGCCTGAGGCCTCGGGCGAAGAACTCCGGCGCTGGCTTTCGGCCGTGGGCCGCAACACGCTCAACTCGCTCCTCCGGATTTGGATCGCCTGTCTTCGGGCCGACGAGGTGTGTGGGGGTAGCTTGACCCATTCGCAGTTCATGGAACTGTGCCGACGCCTCCGGGCGATCTCCCAGTCGGATGTGCCTCTCACAGTAGCCGAACTAGGGGTTTCGGGGCGTGACCTCATCCGGATGGGATATGCTCCAGGTCCTCACTTTGGTGAGGTTCTTGATCATCTCCTGGACCGAACTCTCGAGGATCCCTCGCTGAATCAGCCCGCATTGCTTCAAGCAGAGATAGAAGAGTGGATGCAGCATGGGGAGAGCTACCACCGGGCTCACGAGGATCCACGGCAACGAGACCCCGGCTCTTCCTTCAAGACAGGTACGCCCCCATGACGGACGATCTGGAGCTTTTTGACTGGCCGCAAGGAGACGCCAGCACCGACGATCCGCCGGGACATCCCCCTCTTGCGGCCCGAATGAGACCTAGGAGCGTCGAGGAGTTTCGTGGGCAGGAACACCTGCTCGGACCGGGAAAGTCGCTAAGGAGGATGCTTGACGGTGGCGCCCTCTCGAGTTGTATCCTTTGGGGGCCCCCGGGGAGTGGCAAGACTACTCTTGCCCTACTTATGGCTGAGCGAGGTGACGCCGCATTCGTTTCCTCCTCGGCCGCGAGAGAGGGTGTTTCCCGTGTCAGGGAAGTCGCCGCGGAGGCCAAGACGCGACTCGCCACTACGGGTCGACAGACCATCCTCTTCTGCGACGAGATCCATCGGTTCAACAAGGGCCAGCAGGACGCCTTTCTGCCTCATGTCGAGGATGGCAGGATCGTTCTGGTGGGGGCCACCACAGAGAACCCATCCTTCGAAGTGAATCGGCCGCTCCTCTCGCGGGCCCCCGTGTTCATCTTGGAGCCCCTCTCAGAGGATGATTTGCGCATAATTGTCGAAGATGCTCTCGCTGATAGGGAGCGGGGCCTGGGAGGCTCCGGAGTAGAAATAGAGAACGATGCTCTATCGCTCCTGGCCCATGAGGCGGATGGTGACGCGAGGAGAATCCTGGGGGCGCTCGAAGTGGCGGCGGATCTCGCTGGGGGTCAGGGTACAATCGACGGTGAACTTGCTGCAGAGGCATTGCAACACCGGTTTGCGCTTTACGACAAGTCAGGAGAAGAGCACTTCAACCTGATCTCGGCTCTCCACAAGTCGATTCGGGGGAGTGACCCGCAAGGAGCAATCTACTGGCTGGCCCGGATGATTCGGGGAGGTGAGGATCCACTGTATCTTGCCCGGCGTTTGGTCAGGATAGCCACTGAGGACATCGGACTCGCGGATCCGACTGCACTATCGATAGCGGTCGCCGCCTGGCAGTCGTACCACTTCCTAGGCTCTCCAGAGGGCGAGCTGGCGCTGGCTGAAACCGCCTTGTTCCTAGCCACCGCTCCGAAATCGAATCGGGTCTACACCGCCTGGAAGAGGGCGCTTCATGCTGCAGAGTCGTCGGCTTCCGAGCCGGTACCCATGCACATCCGGAACGCTCCGACTCAAGAGATGAAGGAGTGGGGCTACGGAGCCGAATATCAATATGACCCCGACGACCCCGAGGGTTTAGCCTGCCAGCACTATCTTCCCGATTCCATTGCTGGAAGCCGGTTCTACGAGCCTGGCACATTCGGTTTCGAAAAGGAGATCGCGAAGCGACTGGAGTGGTGGGAGCAGCAGAGATCGAATAGAGGAGTGACCGAAGACAGGGCGGCCGCCTCCGGACACGAACCCGAGAGATCGGGGTAGTTCTGCGGACAGCACAGATGAGCCTGGAACTCTGAAGGAGGACAGACACCATCCCAACTCAACTCTTGGACAACCGACACCCGGTTGAACAGACCATTCTCGTGGGGGCTCCCAGGCGGTCCCTGGACGAGAAGATCGTGGACGACCACATGGAGGAGCTTCGGCACCTCACGATCACGGCAGGAGGCGAAGTAGTTGGGACGATGATCCAAAGGTTGAATGCTCCGACAGCTCGGACCTACATCGGGAATGGGAAGGTCAAAGAACTGAGGGAGTTGGTCACGGCGAGCGACGCCGACTTGGTGATTTTCGACGAGGAGCTCAAGCCAGATCAGGCACATAACCTAGAAGTGTCTCTCGACGTGCGAGTAATGGATCGCTCCGAACTGATCCTGGACATCTTCGCGTCGAGGGCCCGTACCCGGGAAGCCAAGGTGCAGGTGGAACTCGCACAG
>CAZJIM010000023.1:0-738 GCA_964546115.1 uncultured Gemmatimonadaceae bacterium
ATGGATTGGTGACCGCCTATCTTCACCTGAGCGAACAGGAGGTCATGGAGGGGGAGGTCGTCGAACCGGGCCAGGTGATCGGCCGCGTGGGAGCGACTGGGCGGGTGACCGGGCCCCACCTCCACTGGATCGTCCGCTACGGGGTGATCACCGTGGACGGGATGAGCCTACTTGATTTCGGATAATCGGACCGTACTGAATCCCGATCCGGAGCGGCCAGTCTAGGATCACTCCCAGGTGGATCGCTGCCAGAAGGCTTCCCTAGGCTACTGATTCGAAGTCTGCGTGGGCCGCCGCGTGCGCGGCAGCAACAGCAAGAGATGACCTTTCCAAGCAGAAGTGCTGAAAGGGTCAGGCCACTACCCCGTTCGGATCTCATGGACAAGCGCTTGTCCCTACTCAGAAAACCATCGTTCCAACCACGGGTGGGATTTGTAACGATCATGCTATTGCCGCGATGTTCCGCGTTCACCGTCCGTTCATGGTGGAAAGATCATGCTTGCAAGGCCTCGCCGGAGTACTCATAAAAGCCCTATACTGCACGGGTTATGCTCCGGGTGCCTGGATTGACCCACCCGGGGACTTCCACGAGGTAAGCGAATGAGGAGAGTGCCATTGGATGCGTCAGGTCGTACGGCCGGACCTGAGGTAAGTAGGGAGCAGAGTCGATTCCCTCTTAAAGCCTATTGGGAAAGGACGCTTCGGCTCACCGTTGCCCTTCTCGTCGTCTGGTTCTTG
>CAZJIM010000023.1:748-20295 GCA_964546115.1 uncultured Gemmatimonadaceae bacterium
CCCACGCACCCACCCGCCGCCGCGTGCTGGCGATCTTCCTCGCTCCGGTGCTGAACGGCGTTCGCTTTCTAGGAGGACCCCTAGGTTTCTGGATCGCTCAGAATGGGGCTATATACGTGTTCTGGCTCTTGGTGCTGATCTACGCCTGGTCCATGAACCGGCTAGATCGGGAGTTCGACGTCCACGACGACGAGGGCTGACATGGAGATCCAGGTCGACATTGCCGCCGCGATCGGACTCACGTTCCTGCTCTATATCGGCATCGCAATATGGTCCCGCGTCTCTAGCACGAAGGATTTCTACGTAGCGGGGCAGGGGGTGCACCCAGTTCTCAACGGGATGGCGACCGCTGCAGACTGGATGAGCGCCGCCTCGTTCATCTCGATGGCGGGTCTGATCGCGTTTCTGGGATTCGATGGGGCCATCTATCTCCTGGGGTGGACCGGAGGGTATGTGCTCCTCGCACTCCTCCTGGCTCCATTCCTGAGGAAGTTCGGGAAGTTCACCGTACCCGCGTTCATCGGCGCCCGTTATTACTCCGGGACGGCGCGGGTCGTAGCTGCCTTCTGCGCCGTAATTGTCTCGCTTACCTATGTTGCTGGCCAGATGAGGGGAGCCGGGATCGTCTTCTCTCGCTTTCTCCAGATCCCGATTGGGGCAGGTGTGATCGTGGGAATGGGGGTCGTCGCGTTTTACGCGATCCTCGGGGGGATGAAGGGAATCACCTACACTCAGGTCGCGCAGTACCTGGTCCTGATCACCGCATTCCTGATTCCGGCCATCGCGATCGGAGTGTCGCTGACTGGGATCCCCATCCCGCAGATTGCTTTTCCGGAGGTGGCGTCCAGGCTGGATGGCGTGCTGGCCGACCTGGGGTTCGGCGCTTACACCTCGCCCTTCACGAACATCTCGCAACTGAATGTCTTCCTCATCGCGATGGCCTTGATGTGCGGAACCGCAGGCCTGCCTCACGTGATCATCCGGTTTTACACGACCCGGACAGTCAGTGGGGCTCGGTGGACGGGTGTGTTTGCGCTTCTGTTCATCGGGCTCCTCTACACGACGGCTCCTGCGGTTGCGGCCTTTGCCAGATTCAACCTGGTCGACACCGTGGTCGGACGCCCCTACGCGGAGCGACCCGAGTGGTTCCGATCTTGGGAAGAGACCGACCTTGTCCGGTTCTCGGACAAGGATGCGGACGGGATCATAGATTACGCCCCGGGCGATATCGCAGACCCGGAGAGTGCCAACGAACTCGGAATCGATCCGGACATCATGGTGCTTGCGAACCCAGAGATAGCAGGGCTTCCTAGCTGGGTGATGGCGATCGTGGTGGCCGGAGGATTGGCGGCCGCGCTATCCACCGCTTCCGGCCTACTCCTTGTCATAGCCTCGTCCTTCTCGCACGACATCTACAAGCAGTTCTTCCGCAAACACGCGACCGAGCGGGAGGAGCTTCTCGTTGCCAGAGGTTCGATGCTCCTGGCTGTACTCTTCGCTGGCCTGCTCGGGATCTATCCCCCCGCCTTCGTCGCGGAGGTTGTGGCCTTTGCTTTCGGGCTGGCAGCGGCATCATTCTTTCCAGCTATCGTGCTCGGGATCTTCGATCCCCGAACGAATAGGGAGGGTGCGATCGCGGGGATGGTGGCGGGCCTCATCTTCACGGCGACCTATATCGTCACAGTCGCTCCAGGGTTTGGGATTGGGTTGGACCCGTGGTTGTTCGGGATCTCACCACAGGGGATTGGAACCATCGGAATGGTGCTCAGTTTCGCCGTAATCTGGGGGGTGTCGCGAGTGACGCCGCCGCCGCCTAAGGAGATCCGAGAGTTGGTGGAGGAGATCCGATATCCGAGGATACGGGTAGCGGGAGCCGGTTCGGCTCAGCCCGATCAATCTCCCGGCTGATCGGCGGCGCGGCTATTTCACCATAGCGGTAGGCGGGCCACTTCGCGTCAGCGCGGGAGAGCGCCTCTGATGTTCTCGCAGTCCTATCTTCACGGCACCCCCCTGGAAATGCAGCCTGAACCTCTCTTGACGGTTCTGACTCCTCCGATTAAGTATGATCTCTCTTGATTATGAGAATCGTTCTCATCTACTAGGTAGGAGAGGTGCGAAGAGTACGAAGTCGCAGGTACCTGCGGTGTAGAGTACTGGTTGCAATTTCTCTAGTCATTGGTCTCGTTTTCGTTCTGTTTCCTGGCACGTTAGGAGCTGACCGGAACCTGATCCAAGGGGTCTGGATCGAGAGAGAGAGCTTCCTCATGGGCACTCGTCTTCGGATACGGGTGAGGGCTCCGGACCGACCGTCGGGAATTCACACGATAGACAATGCGTTTGGCGCGGTCGCTCTTTACGAGGCGATGCTGAGCAGCTGGACTCAGGACTCAGAAATATCCCAGCTCAACCGGACGCAAGTGAACGAGGCCGTGGCTCTCTCTGATGGTTTAGGTGATCTCCTCTCTCAGGCCGTCCATTGGTCTGAGGAAACGGAGGGCGCTTTTCAACCCATGGTCGGTGCCCTCTTGGACGTGTGGGGAGTCCGTAGCTCAGGACGGATTCCGACGAAAGAGGCGCTGGACGGCGCTCTCTCCTCCATCGGGCAGGGCGCCATCGACCTGGATTTTGCGGCAGCCACTGCAACAAGGAGGAACCAGGCTGCGTGGATTGATGCCGGCGGCTTCGGTAAGGGAGCGGCGCTCATGGCGGCTGCGCGGGAAATCATCAAGGCCGGGGCAAGAGATGCCCTTCTCGACTTCGGGGGGCAGATCATGACCCTCGGATCCCCCGCCGGCGATCAAAACGGGTGGCTGGTGTCGGTGGCTCATCCTCGGAGACGTTTCGAGCCAGTTGGAGCACTCCGCGTTACAAACGCTTCTGTCGCAACGAGCGGAGCCTCTGAACGATCTATAGTCGTCAAGGGGAGAAGACTGTCACATGTTGTCGACCCACGTATCGGTCAGCTGGTACCTCCCTGGGGGAGTGTCACAGTCGTATCCGAGGATCCTCTTGCCGCTGATGCGGTTGCCACGGCGTTGTTCGTATTAGGGCCGGAGGCGGGGATGGAATGGGCCCGGGATCGCCTGGACATTGGCGTTCTCTTTCTGATCGAGAGAAGTGAAGGACAACTCGAGAAGAGATGGAATCTGCAGATGGTCCCGTGGCTCCAGGAAACGGGGAACGAATCTTTTCAATCCGGCCACGGGAATGGTGCTGATGAGATCTGACCCGAGAGCGCTTGGTGGGTGGTTGCGGATGGGGGCATGTGGGGCATTCATTGGCCTGATCTCTGTCTACTCCTTTGTGGGAAGTGCAGCGGCCCAGGATGTCGTCCCGGATAGTCTGGCTCTTCGAGAAATCGAGCGGCAGATTGAAGCTCTGACCCTGGAACTTGAGGCCCTTCGGCTGGGCACTGATATTGTTTCCCGTGCAGACACGGCCGTCCTCGGATTTGGGCCTGCAGCCTCGAAGATCTATGGGGTGCAGGAGGGCGTTTCGATCGGTGGATACGGCGAGTTCATCTATGAGAATTTCTCCGGATCACGGGAGGATGGGAGTCATTCGGGGAGGACCGATCAGGTGGATGCCCTCAGGGGGATCGTCTACGTCGGGTACAAGTTCGACGAGCGTTTTCTTTTTAATTCGGAAATCGAGTTCGAACATGCTTCTACTGGACAGGCCGGATCCACCTCACTTGAGTTTGCCTACCTAGACTATCGCTTGACTGAAGGCTTCGGTCTTCGAGGCGGGCTACTGTTAAGTCCGATGGGGTTACTGAACGAACTCCACGAACCGCCGATCTTCCTCGGGGCCAGGCGGCCTGAGACCGAGAGTCGGATCATTCCAACCACATGGCGCGAGAATGGATTGGGGGTTTTCGGACAGTCCGGATCCTTTGGTTACCGGTTCTACCTTATGAACTCCCTCGATGGTGTCGGAGGGGGTTCGTCCAAGGCTGAAGGCTTCAACGCTTCAGGACTCCGAAAGGGACGACAGAAGGGATCCAAGGCTGTTGCGGAGAACTTTTCGATGGTGGGACGAGTCGACTGGATGGGAACCCTGGGGCTAACCGTGGGGACCTCACTCTATATGGGTGATTCCGGCCACGGCCACAGGCTTTCGAGCGGGGTGACCACGGACGTACCGACAACTATCTGGGAAGGGCATTTGGCGTATCAAACCAGCGGGTTTGACATCAGGGCCCTCCTCGCGCTAGCCCACGTCGATGATGTGGCGAGTCTGAACGCTCTCAAGGGACTCACCGGTAATGCCTCAGTAGGTGAGCGACTCCAAGGCGGATACGTTCAACTCGGGTACGATCTGCTGACGACCGCGTCGACGCCTCATCAACTTATTCCCTTCCTGCGCTACGAGAGTGTCGACACCCAGGTACGGGTACCCGATGGATTCAGCGCGAATCCGGCCAACGATGATACGATCGTCACCTTGGGACTCTCCTGGAAGCCCCTCTCACAGATCGTAGGAAAGGTGGATTACCAAGTGCACCGGAACCAGGCTAGTGCGGGCGTGGACCAGTTCAACATCGCGCTTGGCTATCTCTTCTGAGCGGGTTGCCACGGAGAGGAAGAGCATGATCCATCGGCGAAGTACAGGGCTCCTGAACCATGGGTGGAGGTGCGCTATAAGTGCGGTTCTAACCATTTCGGGAATACCGAGCTTTGCTTCTGGACAGGTGTTTCTGACGCAGGAGGAAGCTCTAGAATTGGCCTTCCCCGAACCCGCTAGTATCCAGAGGGTTACCGTGTTCCTGGACGATGGTCAGCTCCAGACCGCTCGAAGGCTTG
Organism: uncultured Gemmatimonadaceae bacterium; assembly: GCA_964546115.1. Classification (GTDB taxonomy): domain Bacteria; phylum Gemmatimonadota; class Gemmatimonadetes; order Longimicrobiales; family Gaopeijiaceae; genus JAAXGI01. The sequence continues at coordinate 5,554 of CAZJIM010000023.1, forward strand.
CGGGCAGGGATGTTTCGTTAGACCAGCGAGTCGTGACTTACTACGCAGGCAGGGAAGATGGTCAATTACTAGGGATCGCATATTTCGACGCTCACCGTGTTCGAACAATGCGTGAAGTCGCGATGGTTGTCATATCTCCCGAGGGTACAGTCGATAGAGTAGAGGTGCTCAGCTTCCTTGAGCCACCCGAATATCGGGCGTCAGAGCCGTGGATCGAACAACTTATCGGAAGAACTCTAAGCGCTGATCTCGCTGTGAATCGCGGGGTTATCAACCTGACTGGTGCGACTCTGACTGCAGGTGCCCTTACCCGGGCGGTCCGGCGGGTTCTCGCGCTGCACCAGGTGGTCCGACTGCCTGAAGAAGTGAGTGGGGGATGAATCCCTTCGAGAAGTGGTCAGTCTGGGTGACCTCCGTGCTCAGCGGGTTCACAGGCGGCGGGTACTTCTGGACTAAATACCTCGTTCAGAACACCGACCCGTTCTCTGTACTAAACCATCCCCTACAGCCATGGTTCTTGAAGGCGCACATCATCATCTCTCCGTTCTTGCTGATCGCACTCGGGTCCATCCTTGTGCGGCATATCTGGAAGCATTTCAGGCTCGGGGCAGTTCTGGGTCGGAGGAGTGGCCTAACCACAGCGTTGGTGTCTTTACCGATGGTGGTTTCCGGTTACTTCATACAGTCCGTGACACATCCGGGACTACTCGCCACGCTTGCTGTCTCCCATATAGCGCTCAGTGGACTGTATCTAGTAGGGCTCTCCGTCCACCAGGTAGTGGTTCACCGGCGCCAAGAAAGAGACGGTACTTCGTACATTTCAGATATTTAATGGACCGTAACCGAAGTTCGGTGAACACGGAGGGGAGTGACGCATCCACGAGGCAGGGTGGGATGATGCGCTCAGCTACGGCAAGGAGTTCCAATGAGACGTTCGCGGGATGCAACGGCCCTGCCGGATGTCATTGGTCCTTCGGTCACAGTCCACTAGTCATTCGGAATAAGGGGGAAGTAAGCGGTTCAATCCTCAGGCATCGACGCGTTTCCATCAAGAACGAAGGTCCAGACACGGCCAGCTGGGCCTTCCTCTCCCCCTGGGCCGGAGAGGATCGTGACATACTGACGGCCGTCAAGCTGGTAGGTGATCGGGGACGCGGGTCCAGGTGCCAGTTCGGTTTCCCAAAGTCGCTCGCCCGTGGTTGCGTCGAGGGCGTAGAAGACGCCTTCTTCCGTTGCACTGAAGAGCAGATTTCCCGCGGTCGTCATCGTTCCACCGTTTCTTGATCCTTCATGGGGTATGCGCCAGAGTTCCTCCCTGGTTACCGGGTTGATCGCTGCGAGGAATCCGCGTGGCGCGGGTAGCTCTGGCGGGTCAGGCCGCTCTCCACCTCTGCCCGTTCCCGTGTTGAACCTCCCGGGGACCACTTCGAACTCCGTGTTTACTCGGTAAAAGGACTGATTGTGCTGAGCTGGCAGATAGACCAGTCCAGTCTCAGGATTCCAGGACATGGGGTTCCAGTTGTGGGCTCCCCGGGGGCCGGGTGACAGCCAAACCCCCGAGGGATCATAACGGGCTTCCGGTACCTCGACGGGACGTCCGGTCTCCATGTCGACTTCGTACGCCCAGGTTACATGTCCAAAAGCCTCTGCAGAGAGGAGCTCTCCGGTGATCCGATCGAGGACGTAGAAAAACCCATTCTTAGGCGCCTGCATAAGCACCTGACGTTCCCGTCCGTCGATGACCATCTCGGCCAAAATGATGTTCTGGACTGCTGTGTAATCCCAGTCGTCTCCAGGTGTCGTCTGATAATACCAGACGAACTCACCAGTGTCCGCATCAAGCGCCACGATCGACGACAGGTACAGATTGTCTCCGACTCCGTTGCTTCGATGCTCCCTGCTCCACGGTGCGCCGTTTCCAGTCCCGACGTAGAAGAGATTTGCCTCCGGATCGAAGGCCATTCCGTCCCACACTGTGCCACCCCCGCCCAAGTCCCACCAGTTCCCCTGCCAGCTTTGGGCGGCGAACTCCATGGCAGGAGACTCGAATCCCAGCGCCGGATCACCCGGGACCATGTAGTTGCGCCAGGTCTGCTCTCCCGTTTTGGCATCATAAGCCGTTACGTAGCCGCGGACCCCGTATTCGGCACCACTGTTGCCGATGATCACATTCCCATTGGCGATGCGCGGTGCCATGGTCACACTGTACTCCCCACCTACCGGGGTGGTCTGCTGAACCCACACGACTCTGCCTGTCTTAGCGTCGAGGGCTACCAGACGTCCGTCGAGTAGTCCTGCGTAGACCTTGTCATCGTAAAGAGCCGGTCCGCGGTTGACCGGGCCACAACAGATGCTTGTCCCTCCGTTGTCTCTTCCTCCCTGCACGATTGCTGGATCCCATCTCCACAGTTCTTCTCCGGTACGAGCGTCCACCGCGAATACGACGCTCCAGATGCCGGTCGCATAGAGAACTCCGTCAGAGAACAGCGGCGTGGCTTCAAGTCTCCCACGATACCCCCTGATGTCCCATGACCATGCTAGACCTAGGCGATCAACGTTGCTCGCACTGATCTGATCGAGCGGGCTATAGTATGTTTCCGCTGGATCTCGGCCATGCGAGAGCCACTCTGCCGGGTCTGCTTCTCGGAGTGCGGCGTCATCTACGGCACTTGATTGCTGCGCTGTCGCCGGGACAGAGTCCAGAAGGACCAGGGAAGGGATGACGAGAAGTAGGAAGGACCGATTCATAGAGGACCACTCGTGGAGTACAGTTGTGACGAGAAGAGATCTGCTGATCGACGTTCCAGTGTTAGGGGCCAACCCCCATCGTGTCCGGGAGTTCCGGGTCCTGGGCCAAACGGTTTGTCAACCATCTGCCGGTAGCCTCGCTCCGGACCATTGTGATATGTTTACAGCCCCGTTTCAGCAACGCCGAGGGTTCATGGGCCTTCGCCTGGGCGGCTGCAGGGGCGGTTTTCATTCAGTTTGACGGGGGTGAGGACCCTCGGACAGTCCACCGAAGCGGGATGGAGGAGGACATGGGCGAGAGTAGTTCCAAGGACAGCCTTTCGGTCCGGGATAATCGTACGGGGCAGGAATACGAGATCGAGATCCTAGATGGAAATGTGATCCGGGCGATGGATCTGCGCCGGATCCGGGTGGATCCGGATGAATTTGGCATGATGTCGTATGATCCGGCCTTCACGAACACCGCCTCGACTCGAAGCGCGGTGACGGACATCAATGGCGGGAAGGGGATCCTGCGGTACCGTGGATATCCGATTGAGGAGCTTGCCAAGAAGAGCTCGTTTCTTGAGGTAGCATATCTCATCCTCAAGGGTGAGCTTCCGACCATCGATGAGTTGGACCATTTCGTGGAGGAGGTAACCCACCACACCTATTCCTGGCAGGACTCAAGCATCCACCAGAACATCACCAAGTTACTTGGTGGCTTCCGTTACGATGCCCACATGATGGGCATGATGATCTCTGCGGTGGCTGCTCTCTCGACCTTTTATCCTAACGCCAAGTTGATCCACAAAGAGAAAAGCCGCTGGAACCAGACGGTCCGGCTCCTAGCCAAGATGCCGACGCTGGCGGCGTTCAGTTACAGACACCAAAAAGGCCTCCCGTTCATCTACCCGGAGAACAGGCTGTCCTATAGCGCGAATTTTCTCAACATGCTTTTCTTGGACTCCCCTGGAGTTCATCGCAGGATCGGGGACAAGGAGTACCGCCCCAACCCGGTTCTGGAACGAGCGCTCGATCTCCTCTTCATTTTGCACGCTGACCATGAGCAGAACTGCTCAACTACCGCCATGCGTGTGATCGGGAGTTCGCACCCGGATCCGTACTCGGCCCTGGCAGGCGCGATGGCGGCTTTGTATGGGCCACTACATGGTGGGGCGAACGAAGCGGTCCTCCGGATGCTGAACGAGATCGATGACGTGGGTAACATTCCGGATTTTATAGAAAGTGTGAAGCGGGGGGAGCGCCGCCTCATGGGATTCGGGCATCGCGTCTACAAGGCCTATGATCCCCGAGCTAGTATCGTCAAGGAGGCTGCACACGAGGTGTTTACGGTAACCGGCAAGAATCCTCTTCTGGACATCGCGCTGGAACTGGAGAAGATCGCTCTGGGTGAGGAGTATTTCGTTTCTCGGAATCTCTACCCGAACGTGGACTTTTACTCAGGCCTCATATACCAGGCGATGGGCTTCCCGGTCGATATGTTCCCAGTCCTCTTCGCGATCCCCCGTACCGTCGGCTGGCTGGCGCAGTGGGAAGAGATGCTCAGTGACAAGGAGCAGAGGATAGCACGACCGAGACAGGTCTACCAGGGAAGTCTTGAGAGAAGCTACCAACCGATTGACGAGCGGGGCTAAGCGTCTCATGCCACCTGGTTGAGGTGGACCTTTCCCTTTGTGGGAATGGGACCGCGCCCCCCACCGACTCAACTGCTGTCTTGATCCGGCGAGGGTCTCCAGAATCGTGAAGAGATCCGGATTGTCCGTGTTCCTTGTCTCTGTACCGGTAAAGAGGGTGACTTGCGTTCCGATTGATCTTCCGCCATTTCCCAGGCGATCTGATCATCACCGGACGGATATCGGGGGTGAAGGAATACAAGGTGCCGAGGAGCCCATTTGAAACAGGTTGGAGTGTACGGGTGGGGGATCGTCGCGCCCAAGTCCCCCAATATTGATGTGTTCGCCCGGAATCTACAGTGCTCCGACAGTTGGCTGGACCCTTTCGACGAATTCGGGCCGAGTACGTTTTTGGCAGGCCGTCCGGAGTTCGACTTTAGCGATTACCGGGAGTGGATCGACGCCCGCTTCCCACCTAGCCGTTTTGCCCAGCTTGCTTCAAAGATGGACCCGTTTGCGCTCTACGCGATTGGGGCCTTCATCCAGTCCCTGGGGCAGAATCAGGGGATTGAAGAAGTTCTTCGTGAGCTTGGACCAGAAGCTCATGTGTATGTGGGAACCGGCCTCGGCGCGGTTGCCGCAGCACATGATGCGACGCTGAAGCTGGATCGTGCACAGCGGATATGGGACCGTTTTTGGGCTCAACCAGAGCGGTGCGACCCTCTGCACAACCACCTGAGTGGATATGACTCTACGGAGGATCCCGATCCCGTACCTCCCAACCCTCATGGGTTCGAAGACCCAGACGAAAGAGAGGAAGCAGCCCGCAGTTGGAATGCGTACTGGGCCGCTCGTTCACCGGCTCTGCGTGAGTATCTGAACGAACTCGCGGAGATCGAAGAGGTCTCTGTCGAGGGGGGCGTCGAGGTTGGGAAACTGAGTTTGCTCCGTGGGAAGGAGCGTCAACGTGCAAAGCTGCAGGAACGCTGGGGAGCGCCTGATGCGCCCTGGGCCCAAGTATCTGCCAATGTCCTCTGGAATATCCCTAGCATCCCGGCCTCACAGGTGTCGATGGTTGGCGGAATCACGGGGTTCACCTTCGCGCCGGTCGGGGCCTGTGCAACTTTTGGTGTGTGCCTGAAGTTGGCGATCGATGCCATTCGTCGGGAAGAGGCTCGTGCCGTCGTAGTCGGAGCGTCCGACCCTCCACCGCACCCGCTGACAGTCGGTTCCTTCTACGCTGCTCGCGTTATCGCCGCAGGGGGGGAGATCTCAAAGCCGCTCACCGGGCTCCGAGGGACTCACGTCTCGGGAGGCGCCGCCCTGTGGGTCGTGGGCGGGGGAGCGTGCATGGAAGCGAAGCGGCCTCGCCCCCTCGGGATGGAGCCCGTTGCCGTAGGAGTGTCCGCGGATGCAGACCACATCATCACTCCTTCAAAACCCGGTCCCTTTACGGCGATCCAGCGGGCATTGGAGGCTGGGAAGATCGACTCCGAGGATCTGGTGAGTTGGGATCTTCATGCTACGGCCACGCCTGGTGACTTCCTCGAGGTCGAGAACATGAGGGAGTTCTTTCGGGAGCACGTGCTTGTCACGGCGCGCAAGGGAACCTTTGGACACGGGATGAGTGTCGCCGGGGGTTGGGAGCTCACGGCCCAGTATCTGGGCGCCGAACAGGGTGTCCTCTTTCCAACTCCGCTGGCTCGGGATGAACTCAACGCAGAGATCGCAGGGGTTCACGACGCGTTCGTGTACGACTCCGCCTGCAAGCTGCCTCCGGGGGCTACCGGGAAGCTCTCGATGGGGGTGGGTGGAGTAAATGCCGCCGTTGTATCGCGGCCCCTAGCGCGGGTGAGATCGGACGAGGGCTGAGAGTGCCCAAGACCATCCAGTGGCTCGAACGAGAGCCACTGCAATCGCAAGGTTTACAGGAATTCCCACCGCCAGAGCCTCTGCGTTTCCCTGCCGCATGATTGTCATGAGCTGAAGGAGACCTGCTAGGACGGACAGTCCGGCAATCAATAGCGCGAACGTGGTGGCTAGTCGACCCGGACGACCGTACCACCAGGCCTTCCGCGTAAGCGCGACACTTAAGATCGCGGCGAGAAGAAGCGCCAGAGGACTCAACTGGAAGATGTTCGCGTTCCATTGGATGAAATCATGGTCGGTAAACCAGGAAGCCACCAGAAGACTACCGAGGAGGCCAGAGAATACTCCCCAAAGGGTCACGCTTCCCGCCAATCCCGCTCTTGCCAGTAGGCCGCCCTGGCGAGCAACATTCCCAAGAGAAAGGAAGAGTATGGCACTCCCGATTCCAAGCACGAGCCAAAGGAGGGAGAATGAGGGTGGTGTCTCGGGTGTAGGGCGCCGATCCGCCTGAACGAGCACCTGCCTTGGACCGAGGAGGGGTCTCGTGCCTCCCGCACCATCAGGTCGCTCGAATCCTTCCAGGAGCTCCATCATCTCCATCGGGATGAACATCGCCTCCCATTCTGTCCGAGGGGGGTCACCTTGGATCCCCAATAAAAAAGAGAGGCCCTGGTCGATCCATGGCGTCTCCTGCACGAGCCGACGGGTGTGCCACCTTAAGCTCATCGGAGTCACTGCGGCGCTGAACCGTTCACGCAGTGGCCCGCCAAGGACCGTGTCCAGAACGTCTCGGACCCGTGTTGAACAATTGTCGAGGAAGTAATGGTAAACGTAATCCCGGTTCTCGGGCTCGAAGTTCTGGCGTACGAGCTCATTGAGTCTTCCTGCTTCGGCCTGCGTCAGGAAGATCTCGTTGGCGTAAACCGTCCGGTTTGCGGCGCGATATACCTCGAGAAAGGGCTCTAGAGGCGCAGGGCCCATGCTGTAGAGCATGGTGCCTTTCAGAAACCGGAGAAGGAAATCTGAGTCCTCAAAGTTGAAAAGCCCCCAGTTCCAAGCCAAGTCCTGGCCCGTCCAGCGGTCACGGATCAGGATCGCGTTGTGTCCGAAGAGCTCCCAGATGTTCCCTCCCTGGTCGGTGGTGAGCAGGATTACCTGATAGCGCTCTTCTTGAGGAGAAAATTCACCCTGAACATTCTGCGGGAAGGGGGTCAGCGGTAGAGATGGGGAGACATCGGCCGTGAGCTGGAAAAGCCCAGCGGCGAGGCTGACTAGTAGGGTGATATGATGCATCGAGTCCTCTTGGCAAGCTCGGCGTGTGCCATTCTCGACAGGACGGATATGGACTGTGCGACGCCTGATCCTCGGCCTCTGAGGTTTGCTGGTCAAGCGTCGGACGGATAGGATCCCCAGTTTCTTCCGTCTCCGTGAGCCGCCGTGAGCCAAGCAATCCTCGACGTGCGTGATCTCCGAAAAAGCTACGCTGCCAAAGTCTTGTTTGACGGCGTTACTTTCTTCGTCTCAGAGGGCGAAAAGGTCGGTATCATTGGACGCAATGGATCTGGAAAAACAACCCTGTTCGAGATCTTGGCAGGAATCGAAGGCTACGAGGAGGGCGTTATCGCGCGTCGACAGGACCTGGTGGTGGGATACCTTCCCCAAGACCCCCAAATAGATCCTACGCACAGCGTATTCGAGACCGTTTCCGAGGGGCGGGCTCAGGCGAGCGACACAGCGGCTGATTGGGAATGGAATCACCGCATTGCAAGGAGTCTCACCCGGCTCCAGGTTGAAGGTTGGGACAGGAAGATGGGTGAATTATCTGGTGGGGAACGCCGCCGAGTGGCATTGGCTCGAACGTTCCTCTCCGAACCCGAACTCCTGCTTCTGGACGAGCCAACTAACCATCTGGATGCGGACACCGTGCTCTGGCTTGAGGAGATCCTCTTTGATTTCCGGGGGGCCGTGCTCGTCATAACCCACGATCGCTACTTCCTGGATCGGGTAGTCGATCGGATGATCGAGATCTCGAACGGAGTCCTGACCTCTTACAGTGGAGGGTACACCGAGTACCTGGAGACTCGTGCTGAGTGTGTGGCACGTGAAGAAGCAGAGGATGCGAGGCGCGTCAGGTTCCTGGAGAGGGAGCTCGCCTGGGCACGGAAGGCTCCGCCGGCCCGGACCGGGAAGCAGAAAGCCCGACGCCGGCGTGTCCTGGAGCTTGCATCCGAGCAATGGGATAGGGAGCGGACGAGGCAAGGCGAGGTCGAGATCGATATCGGCGGCTCTCCCCGGCAGGGTCATCGGGTCGTCGATATCCATGATCTATCCTTCCATTACGGCGATAAAGTCGTTATCGAGAACTTCTCGGACCGACTCCTCGCGGGCGAGCGTGTGGGGGTCATAGGTCCGAATGGGGTAGGGAAGACGACGCTCCTCCGAATACTGACCGGGGAAGAGTTCCCGAAGTCGGGCAGCATCGTCCTAGGCGAGAACACCCGAATCGGATACTTCGACCAGGATCGGGAAATCGATCCGACTCTCAGCGTGGAAAGAGCTGTGTCCAAGACCGACTGGGTAAGTGTCGGCGGGAGGTCCATCCATCTTCGTGCCTATCTGGACCGATTTCTTTTCCCGCCTCACGTTCAGCGCCAGAGGGTGGACTCCCTATCGGGAGGAGAGAGAAATCGGCTGCTTCTTGCCCGTCTACTGCTGCAGGAATTCAACCTCCTGATCCTTGATGAACCCACGAACGATCTTGATCTGGACACCTTACGGGTCCTCGAAGAGGCGTTGGAGTCATTTTCAGGATGCGTGGTCATGGTGACACATGACCGGTACCTTCTGGACAAACTAGCGACCTCTCTATGGGTGTTCGAGGGAGGGGGCGAGATCTATAGGCATCATGGGGGCTGGGACTCTTACCTGGCACGCCGAGAGAAGGACCAGGAAAGCAACACTGCTCTTCGCCGGGAGAAGGAGCAGAGTCGGCAGAAGGCCAGAGCTGAGGTGGCCCGGATGCAGGCCAAGGCAGCCAGGTCAGATCCCAAGCGTCTTTCATACAATGAACAGCGGGAACTCGAAGGTATGGATGCGCGCATAGCTGGGGTCGAAGTCGAGAGGGATGAGCTTTCGGGGCTTCTCGGCAATCCCGAGTTCTATCGGGGGGAAGCGGCGCGCGTGTCTGCAGTGACGACGCGATACAATGATCTGGAGGAGGAACTCAAGGCTCTGTATAAGCGCTGGATGGATTTGGAAGAACGCGCCTGAACGCACTGAGACATCATATGAAATACAATACCGACGATACGCGCATCACTGGGATGAAAGAGGTGGATGCGCCCGAAATTCCGCTTCTCGACCTGCCCGTCTCGGATGCGGCTTCTGAGTTCGTGTTCAACTCGAGAGCCGAAATCGCCGATATAATTCACGGGCTAGATGATCGACTCTTGGTAGTGATTGGGCCATGTTCGATCCACGACCCCAAGGCCGCGCTTGAGTATGGCGGGCGGCTCCACGAGCAGGCGGAGCGCTGGAAGGATACGCTGAAAGTGGTGATGCGGGTTTACTTCGAGAAGCCACGGACGACAGTCGGGTGGAAGGGCCTGATCAACGATCCTCATCTAGACGACTCGTTCGCAATAAACGAGGGCCTTCGGATTGCTCGCCGCTTGCTAGGGGATCTGGTGGATCTGGATCTTCCGACGGGGACGGAATACCTGGATCCGATCTCCCCTCAGTATGTTGGAGACCTGGTTTGTTGGGGGGCGATTGGTGCGCGTACTACGGAGAGCCAGGTGCACCGTCAGTTGGCCTCAGGATTGTCGTGCCCGATCGGCTTCAAGAACAGCACTCTCGGCTCGATTCAGGTAGCAGTGGATGCGGTCGGCTCGGCTCGGAGTTCCCACATCTTCCTCTCCGTTACGAAGCATGGACACTCCGCGATCTTCTCTACCAGTGGCAACGAGGACTGTCATATAATTCTTCGTGGCGGTGGCGGGTCGAACTATGACAGCCAATCCGTCAAGGCCGCATCTGCTCTGTTAGAGAAGGCCGGAGTCCCACCGAAGTTGATGATCGATATGAGCCACGCGAATAGCGGGAAGGAGTTCAAGCGACAGCTGGAGGTCTGTGCTAGCATCTGTCATCAGATGCACATGGGCGAGGAGGGGATTATGGGAGTCATGGTCGAAAGCAACCTCGTGGAGGGCAATCAGAAGCTGGGGAAGCCCGAGGATTTGGTTTACGGGCAGAGCATTACCGATGCGTGTCTTGGGTGGGACGACTCAGTAACCCTGCTTGAGGACCTAGCCGTTGCGGTGGAGACACGCCGAGAAAGGATTCGATCGGGCGCTATTTCTGGCGAATGATGGGTCGACCTATGACCAGATCCTCGCTTTCAGGGGTGAGCGAGCGAGTCTTGGCTGTCGTGGTGTACAGCCTCTCGGCAGTCGTCTGTCTTCTGGTACTCGTGCTGGTAACCTCACCGCAGTTCCTAGTGGTCGAGGGGCTCGATGTCTCCGGCCTTCCGGCCCTCCACGCCACACTGAACGGAATGACGGCAACCCTTCTTTTGCTCGGGTATATTCTGATTCGATGGGGTAAGGTCGTATGGCATCGCGCGGTGATGCTTAGTGCCTTCGCGCTCTCTTGCGGGTTCCTAATTTCTTACCTGATCTATCATTCGCAGGCGCCGGACTCGCAGTACGGCGGGGAAGGGTGGGTCCGATCGGCGTATTTTTTTATTCTAATCAGCCACATAGGTCTGGCACCTGTAGTTCTACCTCTAGCGCTGTATGCGGTGGTACGGGCGCTACGTGGAGAGTTTTCGCATCACCGCCGGGTGGCTCGTTGGACGTTTCCGTTATGGCTGTATGTTGCGGTGACTGGGGTCATGGTCTACCTGATGATGGCTCCGTATTATGCGTTTTGAGCTGTCCCGGGCGTCAGGTCCAAAGTCTTGAGCCCGCCGCCGGCTGACGGTTGCGGTTTGGGATCTCGTGTCGCAGGAGGCGGGACGTGAAAATTCGCATTCTGGGTGGAGCGGCGGTGCTGGGCGGTCTGGTCATGGCGTGCGCGTCGGGCGTCTCCATCGGATCGGCCGGTCGTCTGCCGGGCATCGAGGCAGCAAACTTGATACTGCCCTGGGCCTTCGTCGTCAACGACCCGACCTCTAATGATGCGGAGGCGCCTGACCCGGACGAAATAGTTTCCGTGCCCGGCTCCACACTGTCGATGCGGCGCTCAGACATTAACATCAACAACGGGCCGCCCGACTGGCATCCGGATGGCCACCCTTCCATGCCTGAAGTGGTGGCGCGCGGTGGGGGTGATGGGGTCGTGGCGTGTGGCTACTGCCACCTACCGAACGGTCAGGGTAAGCCTGAGAATGCGGGGTTGGCCGGGCAGCCATTCGAATACATCATCCAGCAGATGGAGGATTACCGGAACGGCCTGCGGAGGACTAGCGAGCCGCGCATGGGTCCGCCAGCGTTTATGATGCGCATCGGCGCGGCGACTTCGGAGGAACAGGCCCACGTAGCAGCCGAATACTTCGCGGCAATCGAGTTCAGGCCATGGATCCGTGTGGTCGAGACCGACATGGTACCCGTGACGCGGTTTGCAGGCTCGATCCACCAGGTCGTCGAGGGAGGGGGAGTGGAGCCGATCGGCGTTCGAGTGGTGGAAATACCGGAGGACTTGCACCGTACCGAACTGCGCGATGATGCCTCAGGCTTCATCGCCTATGTTCCTGAAGGCGCCGTTGAACGTGGGGCCAACCTGGTGAATACCGGCGGTGATGGTCGCACCGTATCATGCACGATCTGCCATGGACTAGACCTGCGAGGCATCGGCCCCGTGCCCGCACTAGCCGGCCGCTCACCCAGCTACATGGCGCGACAGCTCTATGACCTACAGCGGGGGAACCGCGACGGCTCCTGGTCCGATCTGATGGATAGGGCTGTGATGAACCTCACCGTTGAGGAGATCGTCAACATTGTGGCCTACACGGCGAGCCTAGAGCCGTAAGGTGCGGAGCACGGTCCGTTTCGAGTCTGTCTGCTCTTTGGGCCGGAAGTCCGTGCGCTACATGAAGGCCCCACCGGTCACCTAAGACCATCGCGGGTCAGATTTCTCCATGAACGGCAGAACCTTCATCGAGGACTCGGGCGACGCCCTGCCCTCCGATGCCTATGCTTATGCCTATGTCATCGTCGGATTTTGTTTGCCACGGGTGATCCCGGGCGCGGGAAACGACCCTCTCACACCCGAGAAATGAACCATCATGGACGTGCGCCAGCTTCGACTTGGGCGAGCAACCGCTTGAACTCCTCTATGAGGGCGATAGGGGTGGGATCAATACCGCGTAGCAGCGCTGCGAAATAAGAGGTCCAATCCGCTAGGGTCAAAGCAGAGAACACACGCTCTAATCGGTTCGAACCAGGCATTTCCCACTCAAGGAAGGTCATGTTTGGGGCAGCCAGAACCTTTTGCACGATGTCGAACCGCTGATCCAGCCGTGAGTGGCTCTCGGGATCCCGGAAGTAGACGATCGCAAACTTCTCACGGGATCCCGCAAAGCCCATCAACTCGTTGTGGTTCGCTTCGGGTAGAGCGTTGTAGAAGGCGGGGAGCTTTGCATTCTCGTTAAACTTGATCTTCGTGATACGCGCGACTGAGAGCGCATGGGGTTCATCGGCGTAGAAGACCGGAACCCGCCCATCAAGAGAGCGGGCGAGTTTCTCACCGTCGCCTCGTAGATCGAGTCCGCGCAGGAATGGGATGAGCGCCTCGAATCGCTCGAAGGGAACATCGGCATAACCCGCGGCGTCGAGAAGTCGCGCTAGATACGTAGCGATATAACCACTAGCACAACGAGGCTGAAATCCTTCCGGTTCTCGCCCAGCTGGGATCAGCACGGTGGGAATGTCACGCGCTCTGCCGATCTCGGCTAATTCACCGCCCGCTGTGACGATTGCGAGGTTGCCCGTGTCTGCATGGAGGGATCTCAGGGGTTCGACTACCTCTTCCGTGTTACCAGAAAAGGAGCTGAACACGAGAAGTCTCCGCCCACTCGTAGGTGAAGGAAGACGATAGTGCCGGCAGGCCCGGATGGGTCGGGGGAGCTGATCCTCCAGAACGTCGTTGAGGATATCCACTGGGAGGACCGAGCCACCCATGCCCACGACCACGACCTCGTCGATCGTTTCTGATCGTAGCTGGGGAAAGTCAGGGTCCTTGAGAGCAAATTCCACCTGACCGCACATCCCGTCTATAACGCGGGCCATGTTGGAACGGTCCCAGCGGGCTGCCAGTTCCCGAAACTGAGAGAAATCTTCCCGGTAGGTCATGGACGATGACGTATGTCAGCCCCCACTTGCGATGGATATCTTGAACCCATCAGGATCAGTGACCGCGAACGCCACTCCTCCCCAGGGAAGCTCTTCCGGCTCGCTGTCCAGTGTGATGCCGGCAGCCTTCGCCCTCTCTGCCAGTTCGTGTACATCCTGCAAGGTCGTGATCCAAATCCGTAGCCCTACACCCTTCACGCGGTCACGTCCCTTTGCAAAGTCGTCCTGACCGAGCCCTAGATGAGCTGCTCCAGACTTCAGCATCACGAACCGGAGTTGCCCATCGGACTCATGTTTCTCACGGACTTCGAAGTCGAGGCCCTCTGTATAGAACTGTATGCTCTTCGAGAGGTTATTGACGGTGAAGTTGGGGGCCAGACCAAGCACGTTATGCTCGTGCTCGACGTGCCGTCGGGCCGCCAGACCTGCTGTGGATGCAGCCTGGGTATCGGACATGAAAACCTCCGTGGACTGAATTCCAGAGGTTGATAAGGTACAGAGAAAACCCATCCTCGCACATTGCCCCCACAAAGAGAGGTCATCTTGCTACGTTCTTTGCGTAGCGGCAGTTTGCCTAGGATATGTCGAACTAGTTTCGGGGGAGGAGTGATGTTCACACGGGGAACTCTGAGTCTGCCACTCGCCGCAATGGTGGCGCTCTACTCGACTACAGTGTACGGACAGCAGCCGGTTCCGCTCGACCGGATCACGCTACCGCCCGGCTTCAGTATCGATATTTATGCGCAGGGTCTGTCCAACCCACGATCAATGGCCCTCTCGCCAAATGGGACGTTGTTCGTTGGGACACGAATGAACCCGCGGGTCATCGCACGAGGAGAGCCAGGCTCCGGCTTGGTATACGCCCTACTGGACCGCGACAATGACAAACAGGTGGACGAGGTCATCAGGATCGATGCTGGTCTGAATGTGCCGAATGGGGTCGCGTTCCGAGATGGGGCCCTGTACGTTGCTGAGATCAGCCGTATCCTGCGCTACGACGGGATTGAGTCGCGTCTGGATAATCCTCCCGAACCCGTGGTCCTGACTGATGGATACCCGACGGACTGGCTGCACGGCTGGAAGTTCATCGCGTTTGGTCCCGATGGTAAGCTCTACGTGCCGGTCGGGGCTCCCTGCAATGTGTGCGATCGAAGAGA
>CAZJIM010000023.1:20305-24258 GCA_964546115.1 uncultured Gemmatimonadaceae bacterium
GCCTCGTTATGCCTCGATCACCCGGATGAATTCGGACGGAACCGATCAGGAGGTGTTCGCGAGGGGGATTCGGAACTCCGTCGGGTTTGACTGGCATCCAGAGACGAACGAGTTGTGGTTCACGAGCAACGGTCGTGACGGGTGGGGCGACGAGCGGCCCCCTGACACCCTGAACCACGCGCCTCAGGAGGGCCTACACTTTGGCTTCCCGTATTGTCACGCCGGGGAGCTTTCGGATCCAGACTTCGGGCGAATAAGACCGTGCAGCGAGTTCACGGCTCCTGCACTGAATCTTGGACCGCACGTAGCGGCCCTTGGCCTGCGGTTCTATACCGGGGACATGTTTCCGGACGAGTATTGGAACCAGATGTTTATTGCCGAGCATGGGTCGTGGAATCGCAGTCCCGAGGCGGGCCATACCGGCCATCGGTTGACCCTCGTGCAGTTAGAAGGTAATCGCGCTGTGGGTTACGAAGTGTTCGCAGAGGGCTGGCTTGGAGAAGACAACACCGCTTGGGGACGGCCGGTGGACGTGCTCGTGATGCCGGACGGAGCGCTCCTGGTCTCCGATGATCTCGCGGGAGTGATCTATCGAATCAGCTATTCAGGCTAGACTGCTCATCAGGGAGTCGAGGCGCTTAATGCCTCTGGTAGAGCTCATGCATTTCGATACGATCCGTTTCTGACCTGGGAGGTCCACACCTGGCTCATCCACTCTTGCTCAGCTCACTCTCACTCTTGCTCGCGATCTCTAGTACGGGATCCGGACAGCAATCTGAGCGTCCAAGGGCGCGAGACCTCGGCATCTTGGTTGGAGTCTTCCAGCCTGGTGCGTATAACGCAATCACCGACGTGACTGGAGTTCGTGTCGGTCACACGACCATCATTGAGGCACCGAACGTGCGAACGGGGGTGACCGCGATCCTGCCACACGGTGGCAACCCCTATCTCTCGCGCGTTCCCGCGGCGATCCATGTGGGCAACGGGTTCGGTAAACTCCTCGGTACGACGCAGGTCCGAGAGTTAGGTGAGCTTGAGACTCCGATCCTGCTGACATGCACGCTGTGTGTCTGGAAGGCAGCCGACGCGATGGTCGAGTGGATGCTTTCCCGCGAGGGAATGGAGGATGTGCGTTCGCTCAACCCGCTTGTCGGAGAGACGAACGATGGAGGCCTCAACGACATCCGCTCACGGCTGATCGACCCTACGCACGTGGTTTCCGCCCTCGAGTCTGCAACTGATGGGCCGGTCGAAGAGGGTGCGGTCGGCGCCGGAGCCGGCACGATCGCGTTCGGCTGGAAGGGAGGCATCGGCACGAGCAGCAGGGTTCTACCCCAGAGCCTGGGCGGCTATACCGTCGGCGTGCTGGTGCAGTCCAATTTCGGGGGTATTCTCCAGATGAACGGTGCTCCCTTGGGTATCGAGTTGGGTCAGTACTCCTTCTCCGATCAGGTTCTCCGAGATCAACGCTACGAACCGGCTAACGACTTCCAGGACGGAGGTTCGATCATGATAGTCGTGGCCACGAATGCGCCTCTCTCAGACCGCAATCTGGAACGCGTCGCCCGACGCGCCGTTATGGGCCTTTCACGAACGGGGTCCTACGCGAGTAACGGCTCCGGTGACTATGTGATCGCCTTCTCCACGGCCGACGGTGTGCGCCGTACAATGGGAGGTAGCGTGCGCACATACGAAGACCTCGTAAACGCACGGGTGAGTGCGCTCTTTGAGGCAACGGTTGAAGCCACAGAAGAAGCCATCTACAACTCCCTCCTGAAGGCGGAGACGGTCACGAGCAACGGGCGAACTGTACCGGCACTACCGATTGATCAGACCATTGAAATCCTCGAACGGTACGGAACGACCCGGTAAGCGGTAGCTCGGGGAAGGGGAGACACTCGCGGGACTGGGGAAACCCGGCGGGGCAGCCTCGGGCACGCCTACAGGAGGAATAGGCAACCGGGAGGAAGCACCTGCTGCTCAAGGACATGGCCGCTGCTGGTGGATGGGCCGACACTCAGGGCCCCTAAATGCTACCAGCCGGAGAGCCCGAAATACCCCGCCGGGGCCCTAGAACATGATACTTCTGGGCTCTGTATTCTTCACGTACTGATCGAACCACTCCACCATTTCGGCCAAGGTGTGCATGACCGATTCCCTGGAACGGTATCCGTGACTCTCATTTGGTAGCATGATCAGGCGTGCGGTGGCGCCATTACCCTTGAGTGCGCCATACATCCGTTCGGACTGAATGGGGAACGTGCCCGAGTTGTTGTCCGCTATACCGTGAAGCATCAGGATGGGCTCGTTTACTTTATCGGCCACCATGAAAGGTGACATGTTGAAGTAGACCTCGGGTGCCTCCCAGTAGGTCCTGCGTTCGTTCTGAAAACCGAAGGGCGTTAGCGTCCGATTGTAGGCTCCGCTGCGGGCAATTCCGGCTCGGTACGCATCGGAGTGGGCCAGGATGTTGGCCGTCATGAAGGCGCCATAGCTGTGGCCCCCGATCCCGATGCGATCTCGATCTCCCACCCCCAAATCCACGAGTTTATCCACGGCTGCCTGCCCCGATGCCACGAGTTGTGTCACGTACGTGTCATTGGCCAGATTCCCACCGACGATGGGCATGGTAGCGGCGTCGAAAACGGCGTAGCCCTGGGTCAGAAAGAACAGGTGGGAAATCCCGCCGACACGGGTGAACCGGTTGGGGTTTCCTCGAACCTGACCTGCTACGGCCGCGTTTGAATACTCCCGGGGGTAGGCCCAGACCACCACGGGGAGTCGTTGGCCTTCTTCGTAATCCGGCGGTAGTAAGAGGGTGGCGGACAGCTGAACTCCGTCGCTGCGCTCGTACGTGACAAACCGCTTCTCGATGCCTGAAAGCTGGGGATGTGGATCCGCAAAGTGGGTCAAGGCTGTGCGTTGGCCGTTGCTTAGGTCCCGAACGTAAAAGTTGGGCGGCTCAGTCTTGGATTCATGACGGGTCAGGATGCGAGCCGCGGCTGCGTCCAGCACAGCGACCATCGTCTCATAGCTATCGGTTCCTGCCCTCCAGAGTCTCTCGGACTCTCCGGTCTCGATGTTGTAGCGGTCCAGGAAGGGCCGATCCCCCTGATCCGACGCTCCATTTCCCCTCAGGAAAATCCAATCGCCATCTTGGCGTACGAGACGGTTGCCTTGGTCGTCCACCATCGTCAGAGGCGTTCCTGGATCTCCGTAGCGATCTTCAGAGTTCCTCTCCCAAAGGAGCTTTTTGTCAGAGGGATCGTCTATGGCCACCCGCCACAGGCGGCGGGTTCGCGACGGCTGATCGTATTCAGAGAGAAAACCGATTCTACTGTCGGATATCGAAAGGCCGGCGAAACGAAATTCCGTGCGCAGCATCTCTTGGGGGCTTCCTTCGAGCTCCAATCGCATGAGTCGATCGCGATGCTCCACTTCGGTATTGGGATCGCCCCCGTCCAGCGCCTCGAGATAGCTGAGGGTGTGTGGATCACCACCCATCCATGCGAAGCGCCTAGGTCCAACCGCGACCCCTCCGATAGCGATGGCCTCCTGGAGTGACTTGTTGGGCAGCTCACGAATCAATTTGCTGTCTCGCTCTATGACGGAGATTTTCTCCGCGAAGCGACCATCGGGAACCAGGTAGGAGTAGGGCTTTACCCGCTCTCGGACCAAGAAGTAGTCTCCACTTGGCGACGGGGAGAATGAGGCGTAAATCGAGGGCTCCGCGAGCGGTGTTGTGCTTCCACTTCTGACATTGATGAGAGTCGGAATAGAGGTCATATAGTAGTCGTACTGCACTATATCGAAGGGCGTTTTGAGGAGGTCCTGATAGGTCCGGACCATTCCCATCACGCCTGACGTCTCCTGGATTATGGGGCCGGACGGCACCATGGGTTCCACTGGTGCGGGGCCCCGAAAGGCGTCCACTAGGTGACAGAGCAACTGCT
>CAZJIM010000023.1:24268-31918 GCA_964546115.1 uncultured Gemmatimonadaceae bacterium
CCCTGCCATGATGCTTGTCCCTGGGGGCAGACAGAGATCACCCAGCCAGAGTTCGATCCTCTGAGAAGTCGCTCTGGTCATGAAGAAATTCTGACCGTTGGGTGAAATCGACGCTCTGCCCCAACCGTCCTCGTGGGGCAGCGCGACCCTTCTTTGGGAGCCGTCCGCCACCCTCATGATGGAAAAGCCGGTCGTGAGGCTGGGGTTGAACGGACCGTTAGTAGCCGGGTTGATGCGTCGCCCTCCGATGCGCAGCATCGGCTGGGACATGTCGGCCAGCGAGGGCATGTTGCGCCGATGACTCAGGATTAACCAGTGGCCATCTGCACTCACATCCACACTGGGAGCTTGGGGTGCATCCAGGATGTCGACGATCTCCTGGGGTGGCAGCTGGTACCCTTCTTGGGCCGTGAGCGCGGGGGCGACCATGGCCATAAGAGTGACGGAGGCGAAGGCGTAAAGCAGAGGCGGGCGGTAGAAAACCATAGGTCAACTCCAACGTGCGCATGTGTGTGGAGGCATGATTGGGCAGGAGTTCTTTCCGATGATCCTCCACCAAGTCCGGTGGTGTTTTCCCCCAATGCTGCCTTTATCCGCTCAGAACCGCAACTCGGACGGGGGCATCAGACGCGCGTAAACTTGTTGTCTGAGGTGCGCCGCGTCGACATCGTGCAGATACGGCGCAACGCCATTTTAGAGTCGGCCTCGGCTCCTCCCTCTCGGGTTCCACGCCTGGCGAAAGCGCCTCCAGGTACGGTCCAGAATGTGGGGAACCTGGTCGTTCATGTGCACTTCGGGTGGTGGAGAACGCCTAAGCTCGGAGACACATTCCGGACACAGTAGTCGGAACGCACGAAGCGCCGTAGGGCGAAAAGGCCCTACGGCGCTTGTTTTTTCACTACTGGGGCGGTAGGGCTCGAACCTACAACCTCCTGGTTAACAGCCAGGCGCTCTGCCAGTTGAGCTACGCCCCATCGATATGAACTTCTTCCTGCTATTAAGCTGTTTTCCGACCTCAAGTGATTTCAAGGTCCGGTGGGCTCTTCCAGTTTCTATGACAGCTGGGCAACGGATCATTTTGCTTCCCTAACCCGTGCCTCGTGCAAAACGACACCCAAGGTAGTGTGTTCATCGGTTTGTGTGTAGACCTCCTCGACTCTAACTGAACTAGATCAGACAGTTCTATTACCCCCCCCGACTCCGTTGACCGGGGTGAAAAAGACCCTTATCGTGATCGTGGGGCAATTTCTTAGGAAGGAACCATTGCCTGGAATTGGGTGCTCCGGACGTCACGCTCATTGAGATACCGAAAGGACTACACGATGAAAGCCACCAAGCTCCAACTTGGACCGCACCGAAATGGTGGGCTAGCACTCCTGGGTTTCGTAGGAGTGGCACTGCTTTTCTTCTCTGGGCCTGTGGCAGGACAGGACATGGCCACGACC
This sequence comes from uncultured Gemmatimonadaceae bacterium, assembly GCA_964546115.1. Taxonomy (GTDB): domain Bacteria; phylum Gemmatimonadota; class Gemmatimonadetes; order Longimicrobiales; family Gaopeijiaceae; genus JAAXGI01. Next base: position 25,714 of record CAZJIM010000023.1, read on the forward strand.
GGTGACCCAGTGACGTTCGCGAAAGACGTCGCCCCGATCCTTCAGGCGAAATGCCAGACGTGCCATCGGCCCGGAGGGATGGGGCCGACGTCTTGGACCTCCTACGAGGAGGTTCGCCCCTTCGCCGCGTTGATCAAGGAGAAGGTGGTGAATCGACGGATGCCGCCTTGGTATATCGAGCCAGGTATCGGGATTCAGGACTTCAAGAACGACATTTCGCTGTCGGACGAGGAGATCCAAACAATTGCCCAGTGGGTGGATACGGGGGCTCCTCTGGGAAATCCGGATGACATGCCGCCTGCCGTTGTCTGGGATGACTCTCTCAATTGGAAGCTCGAGGAGCATTTCGGACGTCCGCCGGACCTGATTGTCGCATCACCGCCGTACACGGTGCCTCCCAATGGTCTAGATCATTGGTTCGAGCCGTCCTCTTATATTGAAGGCCTCACCGAGCCGCGATGGGCTCAGGCTACCGAGATCCGGCCTGGAAGCACAGAGAGCCGATACGTCTTCCATCATGCAAACAGCAGGTTGGCGTCTTCGGCTGCAGGCAAGGACTTCGACCTCTTCCCGGAGGATGCGGGAAAGCTGCTACAACCGGGGCAGAGGATCGACTGGGCGATGCACTTTTTCCCCGCAGGACGGTTAGTGGAGGATGCTCATATCCAACTCGGCATTTGGTTGTATCCAGAGGGCGAGGTTCCGGAGTTTGAGGTCTCCCACACGTCGTGGCTGACGGATCCCATCGCGAACCGCACGGTTCTTCAGCAGGACAGTCCCTGTTGGGAACAGCCTGCTAGGATCCCACTGGACAGCCCGGAATGTAATGTGGGTACTAGGCTCACTGATCTGGCCCTCCCACCGCACGGCGTGTCGACACAGCAGGGTGTGCATGTGATGCAGAGGGCCGTTCGGCTCAACAGCATTCGGGGTCACATGCATATGCGGGGCGAGTACCAGACGATGGAGGCGATTTATCCCGACGGGCGACGGGAAGTAATTAACAGGATCAACTGGGACCACAAATGGCACACCGCTCACGCGTACGCGGACCACGCGGCTCCGTTGTTGCCGAAGGGGACGACACTCATCGTTACCGCACAGTACAACAACACGGTCAACAACCCGAATAACCCGGATCCTGATCAGTGGGTGTTTTTCGGCAGGCGGAGCGCGGACGAGATGGGTCACTTCCACATGGAAGTCACCTGGTTGGAGGATGAGGACTACGAGCGGTTAGTTCTAGAACGAGAGCAGTTGCTCAGGCAGCTTGCAGACGACGGGGAGCAGTAGGGCTCTCTCTATCGTGAGCGAGATTGGATGATGAGGAGGTTCTCAGTGGGAGGAACGGGCTACCGTTGTGTGGCTGCCGGAGTTCTGATGGTGGGGCTCTTGGCAGGAAGCTGGATACCCCTTGAGGGACAAGCCCCGTGGGATGGATACGACTGGTCAGCCCGCACTCTACGCAGCTCCGGTGCGCCGGTAATCCCTGCCTTTGAAGGGTGGTACCAAGAACCGGACGGGACATATCGGCTTTGCTTCGGATACTGGAGCGGGAACACTGAGGAGGCGTTGGATATCCCGCTAGGGCCGGACAATTTCATTGAGCCGAGTGAGTTTGACGGAGGTCAGCCGACCCACTTCATGCCAGTGCCGAGAACCGGTTATCGTAAGCACTATTGTGTCCATGCCGTGAACGTGCCGGGGGATATTGGATCTCAGCGGGTCGTGTGGACGCTCCGGGTTAATGGTCAGGCCTATTCCGCGCCGGGCCACGTGACATCTACGGCCTACATGCTGGATGAACCGGATTCGGGCTCGAGGGCAATGGCATGGGATTTCCTTGCCGAAGAGACAGGGATAGACGACTACGACGATATAGAGGAAGAAGACTTAGCTACGTGGATTGACCACAACCCTGGGCAGGCACAGGGATCCATAGCGCCATTCGTTCGCTTTGTTGAGCCGGCGGGATCGGAAGGTAGAGGCCGGAACGGGATCAGGGCAGGCCCGGTGACAGTGTCCGTGGGGAGTCCTTTGACGCTGAGCGTCTTTGTCGATGCTCCTGATGGCAGGCCAGCCCGCTGGTGGGTAGGGTGGGCCAAGTTCAAGGGCCCGGGCGAGGTCACTTTCAGCCAATACGAGATGCTGGCCGACTATCGTTACGACAACCGTGCTACCACAAGAGTCACCTTCAGTGAGCCGGGTGACTACGTGGTTCTCATGCAGTCGATCGAAAACATTCAGTCCTTCGAGCGACAGTGTTGCTGGACGAATGGCTATGTGGAGGTGACGGTCACGCCATAGTAAATGCAGGACAGAAACATCAGGGTTTTGGTTGCCAACTGACGCGTCGATCGCCTTTGGATGCGGGCCGCTTGTTCGCGAAGCTCCCTGTTTGCGTTTCGTTGAACGGTCGATTAGAATTTTTCCGGTATGGATACGAGGCTTCCGCACCCGTTCTGCGGTGCGAAGCGCACTTGTCAAACCACCCACTAGAGTGGGAGAAGAGGTAAGGGGATGAAGCTAGCCCGGTTTCTTGTGATAGTCGTGGTTCTGGGAGCTACATTCGGCGTAGGATCCTGGAAGTCGCTTGAGGCTCAAGACACTCGTGGCCAGGGTGCATACAATTGGGAGAACGCGGATTGGTCGCCCATGATGCTGCGGGATGCGGGCCGACCGATCGTGCCCGTCTTCGAAGGTTGGTGGCAGAATGAAGACGGCACGTACACGCTCGTTTTCGGCTATGCGAGCTTTAACCTAAGCCAGGCGTACGACATTCCTCTTGGGGGGGACAACTTCATCGAACCGAGCGAGTTCGATGGGGTTCAGCCTACCCATTTCCAGCCTGTGCATAGGATCATTCGTAGGCCGTGGGGCGCGTTCACCATCAGGGTTCCGGAGGACTTTGGAGACCAGCGGGTCGTGTGGACGATTAGGCACGAGGGAGTTGAGTATTCCACTCCCGGCCACCTTATGGCCCCGGCGTATATAATTACAGACAAGGTACATGCTGCGAGATACCAGGCCACCCTGCTCGGCGATGGCGCGGCGACTCAGGGAGACGTAATAGGGTCGTATGCCCCGGAACTCCGTTTCGACTCCTCCGGGCCTGGCGCAACAGGCCTCCTCGGCCTTCGAACGGGCCCGTTGAGCGCAAGGGTTGGTGAATCCCTCCCGGTCACGACGTGGGTCGATGCCGGAACTCGCCGGGAGGCGTGGATATGGTGGGTGCACTACTCCGGTCCTGGCGAGGTCTCCTTCAGCTCGGTGGAGAGTCAGATTCCGCTGACGGACGGCACGGGCGAGGTCACCACCAATATCCAGTTCAGCGAACCGGGGCGGTACGTCCTTCTAGTGCAAGCGATCGAGAATCTCCGGAACACTTTCGAATATCATTGTTGTTGGACCAACGGGTACGTTGAAGTCAACGTCACGAATTAACGGGGGAATCTGATTATGGTAAAGTCGACACGTCGTCAACAGATGTTCGCTGGGATCAGCGGGATCGTCGTCCTGTTGATGATGGTTTCTCCGCAGTTCGTGTCTGCCCAAGACGTCACGTACGCGAAGGATGTGGCGCCGATCCTTCGGGAGAACTGTGAGACCTGTCATCGGCCGGGCACCGCTGCGCCGATGCACTTTCAAACCTACGAGCAGACAAGGCCGTGGGCTCCGATGATCAAGCAGCAAGTAGAGGACAATCTGATGCCGCCGGGCTGGTACATCGACCCGACCGTTGGGATTCAGGAATTCAAGAACAATCCTAGCCTTTCGGACGAAGACATCGCGACGATCGCCCAGTGGGTGGACGCGGGTGCGCCAGAAGGTGAAGAGGCAGCCTCGCTTCCGGACCTCGACATGCGCCTGGGGCACGAATACTGGCTGGTCGAGGAGGATCAGGGTTGGGGACCACCGGACGTGATCATCAACTCACCCCCATACACCGTTGCTGCCAATGGGCAGGACCAATGGTGGATGCCGGACGCCGCCCTGCCGGAGATTACCGAGAGGCGGTGGATCAGAGCCGTGGAAACGAGGCCCGTTGATGCCGGGAGTGGGTACGTCTTCCACCATGCCAACACGAATCTCGTGCGGGCTTCGGAGAACCGGGATGATGATGGGGAGGGTGGAGGGCTTTCGTCGGCTGCGGTTGGAAAGAGGGTGGACCTCTACCCCTCCGATGCCGGCAAGTTGATCATGCCCGGCGATCGGATCCGTTACCGCCTGCACCTCTTCCCAATTGGCGAGGAAGTGCCAGACGCCGGAATCCAGCTGGGGTTGTGGTTCTACCCCGAGGGAGAAGAGCCGAAGTACGCAACGAATGACGAGACTGGATTCCAGACGGGCGAGAGCCGTGAGCTGGGACTGCCGCGATACACGGATTACCTCATTCCGCCTCACGGATACCAGCTGGTTCGCGGTATCCACATTCTAGATAGGAATGCCCGAGTGCATAGCATCCGGGGCCACATGCACCTTCGGGGCGGATACCAGATGATGGAGGCGATCTATGCCGATGGTCGCCGGGAGGTCCTAAACAAGATCGATTGGCACCATAGGTGGCACACGACCCATATCTACCAGGACCACGTGGCTCCGTTGCTTCCGAAGGGCACGATTATCATCGCTACGTCGTTATTCGACAACACGGCGTCTAATCCGTCCAACCCGGACCCCGACCAGTGGGTGGTCTACAACCGGCGGAGCGCTGGCGAGATGGGTCATATCCGTTTCGGGATCACCTGGATCCCGGATGAGGACTTCGAGCAGATGGTCGCCGAGCGGGAGCAGCTACTAAGACAGCGGCTCGCCACGGACGACGGTGGATGAACTCAGTGGACGACGAAGTCAAGTAGGAGAAAAATCAGTCTGAAGGTCAGACGCAGCAGCGGTCTCGGAGAGCCCGGCGCGGATTCCCTTTCGCGCCGGGCTCTCCGATCACGGTCATCAGCCTTTAGGAGGAGATTCTAATGTCACGCTCTTTCGTGTTTGTGTTCCTTCTTGCCGCATCCCTGCTAGTACTGTCCGAGGGACTCAAGGCCCAGGCAGCGTACAATCCCTATCACGAGAATGAAGCATGGGACGATCTCGGGGAGGTATTTGGACCCCTGACGGGGGGATTCCCGGATCCTGACGGCAGGCACATGTGGCTATTGGGTCGGTGCGGAAGTAACAACTGTGCGGATAGCGACCGGGATGCAATACTGAAGTTTGACCTTGAGGGAAACCTGGTTGACAGCTTCGGCGCTGGCGTATTCGCTTTCACCCACGGTTTCGATCTAGATGATGACGGATACTTCTGGGTAACGGAAGGTGCCCCTGCCGGTGATAATCGGGAGGCGCCCGGGTTAAGACGAGGGTTGGGACACCAGGTTCACAAGGTTGACCAGCAGGGAAACATCGTGATGAGCCTGGGAGAGGCCGGGGTCCATGGTTGCGATGGGACCCACTTCAACGGTCCTGCCGATGTGGTGGTGGCTCCCAATGGGGATATCTGGGTCGCGGATGGGCATCGGGGCGGCAACAATCGTCTCGTGAAATTCTCGCCGGACGGGGATTTTCTGTTGGAAAGAGGCGGTTGTGTGGGTTCTGAAAGTAAGGAGCCCGGCATGTTTGATGATCCGCATGCGATCGCGATGGATTCACAGGGGCGAGTTTTTGTTGGTGATCGAGGAAATAGTCGAATCCAGATCTTCGATCAACAGGGCAATCTTTTGGCAATTTGGACACAATTCGGTAAGCCGAGTGGCATCGTCATCGATAGCAACGACGTCATGTACGTTGTGGATGGACTTTCCGGCTTGGAACGTCCGGAGTGGCGTGATAACCCCGGCTGGGAACAGGGCATCCGGATCGGCGATGCCCGAACTGGTTGGGTGAGGGCCTTCGTTCCGAACCGCACTCAGGCAGGTGGGGCTGGAATCGAGTTTATCGGAGTGGATATGGAAGGCAACATGTACGCGAACGATCTCGCCCGGGAGAATGTGTCGAAATATGTCCCCTTTAAACCCTAGGGCAGAGCGGAAGCGACGCCAACGGTGTCACCGCGGTACTGATATACACACAGATTGAGAGATGGAGGGGCCGCACAGGCTCCACTCCAGCTAGCAAGAGAGTGCCCTCGAGGGATTTCAGCCCTTCGGGGGCACCTGTGCGTCTGCCGGTGGCGTTTACCTGAGGGTCCCTAGGTTGATGCCATGCA
>CAZJIM010000024.1:0-31713 GCA_964546115.1 uncultured Gemmatimonadaceae bacterium
GCCCGAACCGGGTCCCGAGCTTCAGTAAGACCTGAAAGGCTCTGTCCCGCACTTGTAGCTCTGGGATCGTTCGCCTGTATCCGCTTTCGGTGACGGAGTACCACTTGAGCGGCCCGAGTCTGTTCAGGTAGCGGGTGAGTTGGAGCCAATCAGCGCAAGCCTGGCAGTAGATCGCGAACATCGAGGCATCGATCTCGGCGAGCAACCCGAGTTCGTGGAGTTCCGGGCCGAGTGATTTCCAGATCCTCACCGCTTGCTCGCTGAGGCAGGTTCCATCCCTGAGACGAGCAGCTCACGGGTTTAGCCAGTAGTTCACCTTGATCATGAAGATGTTATCGGGCGCAACTTCGAACATGTCCCCCACATCTCGGCCTAGATTGAACATCCCAGCCCGTGGCTGAGTTTCGAAGGGTTCTTGGCCATTGATCGCGTTGACCCTCCTTTGCTGCCAAACGAAGAAGAATGTGGAGCCCGGCCTCCACTCCCACCGGAGCACGGCATTCCCCAACAGGCTCCGGTAACTGAAATTCCGTTCGGAGACCGAAAAGGCCGTGGCCGGTCCGCCACCGTCGGGGTCGATATCGTAGCCTCCTTCCCCATCAGGCTCTGCGCTTCCGATGTCTGCGCCATACGTGAGGAAGTCGAAGGTCGCGGCCGCTCGGAGCTCCTTCAACGCTCCGTAATCGCCCGTCGAGACGAACGGTTCCAGATAGACCTGAAGCGAAAGTGTCGGTGAGAACGTCAGGCTCGCCCGGGTTTCGAGGGACAGTGTAGTCCGATCGATCCCCGCAAACACGTACCGGGTCCCGTATGTAGCCTCTGCTAATCGGTCATCCACCTTGGTAACGTACTGGGCAGCGGTGCGGGACCAGGAGTACGAGGGGCCGACGTCGACCTGAAGTGTCTCCGCTAATTGGGCCCCCAGATTGAATCGGACGTTTCGGCTCCACCCTCCTCCATCATCAGACCCCGAAAAATAGTTTACCCTAGCCACAACGGCCCGGCGCCTATCCGAATAGACGCTGAAGTTCCGGGAGAACTCGCTCGGAGAACGAGCCATCGGACCTCCTCTCGTAAGCCGATCGTCATCGGTCCGCGGGGCATACAGGACTCGGACAGAGGTGCCCCAGTAGTTCAGGAACTCGACACTCCCGATCGTGTTGATGTTCGTGTAGGTGCGGTCGCCTGCGAAGTTCCAAATTGCGTTCGGTCCACCCAAGATCATCCTCCACGACCTCAGAAACGGACCGGGCTCCGGCTGAGTGTACTGGTAGTGGGTGTCGAGCAGCACGCGGTCTGCGTCGGAATGAAACCCGAGGTCGTTGACCTCATACCCAGGGCTGACCAAGGCAATCCCGTTCCGCATCGTGAAGTTTCCCGCCTGTTTTCCAGCATAGGCCATCGCATAGAAACCGCTCAGCGACGTCGCCGCCGGATCGACCTCGACGTGATCAGCGCCCGGTCTCTGGTAGTACCGGGTGGAGGACTCCTGGGTGCGGGTGATCGCATCTACCTCACCTGCCACATAGCTTCCGGATAAGAGACTGGTGAAGAGCCAGACCCGATCCTCCGATTCGTGGGCGAAATCGATTCCGGAGGAATACGCGGAGGTGTGTAGCCTGTCAGCTAAGATAGTGCCTGACACGTCGCGGTTTACCGCCGAGGCGATCATTCCAAACCGGGTCTGCCCCCCCCGGATCTGGCGTCGCAACCGGCCAACGAAATAATTCGCAGCTGGTTCGACTGTCAGCTGGTGTCCTGTCCGGTCTCCGTCGGTATAGGCCGCGACCTCTCTGCCCGTGACGGCCTCGAGGATCCCAAGGGACCAACCATCCGCGACCCTCCCGGTCACCTTCGCGGCGCCCACGATCGTCGTGGCAGTCGGTGTGTCGGAGAAGACGGCCTCAGATGGAAGGACGCCCCTCGGAGACCTTCCAATCCGACGGGAGTACACGAGCTCCGGGCCTCTTCCAACGCTTCCCATCGGGCCCGCTTCACCAAAGGTGAAAATGTCCGCTCCCTCGACAAAGAACGGCCTCCGCTCGCTATACCTCGTCTCGAAGGCAGTCAGGTTTATCACCGACGGGTCTAGCTCCACCTGGCCAAAGTCCGGATTGACCGTGGCATCGAGCGTAACGTTTGAACTAACCCGGTACTTGAGGTCCAGCCCTGCACTCCCGAAGAGATCCGATCCACTCCGGTAAGGGTTCGCGAAGTCCACACCCGAAGGGTCCTCCAGCTGCAGGTGCTCGCCTCGGGCCACCACGTAGGGTAGGAGCTCGAGCCTCCGACCGGGCTCAATGCCTTCGATTCCATCGAGATGCGCGAAGCGAGAGACACCGGCGCGCTCCAGGAGGGGGGTGAAGGGGAAAGTTGCGTTCTCCGCGACTCGATTGATATTTCGCTCGATCTGGATCCCCCATACCTGCTGCTCTTGGGGACCAAAACGCAGTTGGCTGAACGGGATCCGCATCTCGACCGTCCAGCCCGACCCAGTGATCTCAGTCGCCAAATCCCAGACGGGATCCCACGAGGAGTCACCGCTCCCGGCACTATTCCCGGTAACGATCGCGTCTCCCATCACACCCGAAGGATTGGTCCAGAATCGGTAGGCCGTCTCGTGATCGTGGTAGCTGTCGAGGAGAAGGAGAAATAGGTCGGAGTCGTCGAGGCCGGCATCCCTACGGGCAAGTCGAGTCGTGACGGGACTTTGGTCCTCTAGGACAGCCCCTACATAGATGGCATCGTCGTCAAAGGCGAGGCGCACTTCAGTCCGTTCCGATACTGAGGAACCTTCAATCGGTAGGGTTTGAACGAAATCCGTGATGGGTGAGGCCCGGGACCAAATGACCTCATCCAGAACCCCGTCGATCGAGATCGAACCGCTCAAACGAATCGCATTAGCACGTGCCGCCAATGCGTGGTCGTAGTTCCCCTCAGCGTCGACCGTGGTCGCACCCGTTCCCTCTTCCACAACGTTCTGTGCGCGGAGGTCAGGAGTGCCGAAAGCGATGATGCCGACTACCGCTAGAAGAACGGATGTGGACCGTGATCGCACCAGTCGAGGATCCATTCGGGGTAGGAGTTGGGGTGGTAGCCTGGGCTAGAAGCGCCAAAGCTCTTTGGATCTTACCCGTAGGGCAAGCAGCAAGAGCAGTTGTGCGGAGGCCGCTTTCTGGCGGATAATGCCCGGGCCGACCTGATCACACCGCCCTAACATGATTAAGGAGGTAACGCGATGAGTATATTGATCGGCCTTTCGTTCCCACGGACCTGCGACCGGATTCCGCGTGCCCGTAGAAGCTGGTGTGTCGGTTCCTTGACCATGCTCCTCCTCCTTCCTTGCGCTCTGCCTGCTCAGGAGCGGGTTCACCTGAATCCGGTGATCGCCAAGCTAGAAGCGGGCGAGATAGTATATGGTCTCAGCACGCAGGACCTTTCACTCTCTCACGCGCGTGAGGTCGCCCGGGCACCAGCAGACTTCATATACGTGGATATGGAACACAGCCCGATGGATTTTCCCGGCCTGAGCATGTTTCTGCTAGCGATGGGGGATAAGCAGATGATTCTCAGGAAGGGAAACGTGCAGCCTAACGTTGCTCTATTCGCCCGTTTCGCACCGCCGCCCCGCGAATCCGAATGGGTGGCGAAGCAGGCATTGGATATGGGATTATTTGGGATCATTTTCAACGGCGTGGACACTCCTGAGCAAGCGGCGTTCATAGTTAGAACTATGCGCTATCCACAGCTTCAGGATTCACCTTATCCCGAGCCACAGGGAATTCGAGGGGTAGGCCCAGGTAACGCGGCGTGGGCCTGGGGTGTGAGTTCGGAAGAGTATCTACGGCGAGCCGACTTGTGGCCGCTCAATCCCGATGGGGACCTCATGGCCGTGATGATGATCGAGTCGGTCGAAGGCCTGCGGAACGTCGATGCGATCGCTTCCACTCCTGGTGTCGGAGCCCTTTTCCCGGGTGCTGGTGGGGATCTGAGTCGCTCGCTAGGAGTCACTCAAGGAGCGCCCGAACTGGAGGATGCCTTCCAACAGATCCTCGCAGCATGCAACAGACACGACGTCGCCTGCGCGATCTCGGCGAGCACGGGTGAGGATGTCGCGAGACGCGCACGAGACGGTTGGCAAATCATCCGTACTTCAGTCGAGGCCGCCGATGAGGGCCGCGTCATCCTTGGCAACAGTCTTCAGCCCTGAGGATCGCCACACTGAGAGCCACTTATCCTATAGTCGGCGGTGTCGGGAGGTGTGATCCTGCCACGTCAATGACTCTAGTACCCTGGCCTCGAAAGCAAGAACTAGCCCACCCGGTACCCCACTTCTTTCGGGGCGGGATTCTTAATGCATCTACCGACAGTGTCTTGTGTGGCGGATTGCACCTTCCACCTGAGTTGCGGGTCCGTGGGGTTCAGCAGCAGAATTACCGCATGAAAAGAACCCCGCTACTCACGCTCACTCTTCTTACAGTTGGGCTCTTGCTCGGGGCGGCTCCTTCGGACCTGGCAGGCCAGACACTGGGTAGACCGCCTGCCATGGTATCCGACGACGAACTTCAGGAAGGCAAGGAAAGTGTCGGCGTGAGTGAGGTGGTCCCAACCTCCGAGGAACTGGGTCTCGTTCCCGGGCGTCCCCGAGTCACCCCGACTCGAACCGATAACCCACCTGTCATCGACGGCTTTCTGGACGATGATGTCTGGACGACGGCCATCCGCATCACCCAGTTCACTCAGCAGTCCCCGCTAGAAGGCGCACCTGCCACCGAGGACACCGACGTCTACCTCGCATATGACTCGGACCATCTCTACTTCGGGTTCCACGTGCATTACGAGGATCCGTCGATCGTGCGGGCGAACTGGGTCGAGCGTGACCGTGCCTCGCAGGACGACCTGATGACGGTCTACTTCGACACGTTCCTCGATCAGCAGAGGGGCTACGACTTCGACGTGAACGGCTACGGCGTTCAGGGTGATGGGATCATGACGGTTAGCAACCGCCAGGGTCGTGGGAGTCCCCAGGGGATCCCTCGGGCGGATCGATCGTGGGACACACTGTTCGACACTGGCGGACAGATCGTCGCGGACGGCTTCACCGCCGAGATGGCAATCCCCTTTAAGAGCCTGCGCTACCCGAGGCCGCTCGAGGGCGAACCATACCGATGGGGACTCCAGATCGTTCGTGAGGTAAGGGGCAAGGACCGCGAGAATCAGGTTTGGGCTCCAATGTCCCGGGACGAGACAAGCTTCTTCGCACAGATGGGCATACTCGAGGGGATGACGGACATCTCCACCAGTCGCAACCTAGAGATCCTTCCAACCTTCACCGCGATTCAGTACGGCGAGGTCGACCCGACCGTGCCCAGGTTTACGAACCAGGACACGGACCCAGACGCCGGTGTGAACGTGAAATATGGACTGACCTCCGACCTGACCGCCGACTTCACGATTAACCCTGACTTCTCCCAGATCGAGTCCGACCGGCCACAAATCGAGGTCAACCGGCGCTTTCCGCTCTTCTTCTCGGAACTCAGGCCGTTCTTCGTCGAAGGCGCCGAAATCTTCGAAATGCAGGCGCCTGTAACCGTCGTTCACACGCGCACGATTGTTGACCCGGACTACGGAGCCAAACTCAGCGGACAGGTCGGACGGTTCTCCGGGGGCGTTTTGGCGGCGAATGACCGCGCGCCGGGTAGGGTGGATGACTCACAGGACCCAGCTTTCCACGAGACCGCCCAGACGTTCATCGCTCGGGCACGCTACGACCTCTACGCCGAGTCAAACCTCGGGGCAATCCTCACGGATCGCGAGTTCCTGGACGGTCACAGTCGGGTCTTTGGCGTGGATGGGAACTTCCGCTTGGGCCCAACACTCTCGAGCGGCTTCCGCGCGATTGGATCATCGAACAGGGGACTCGGAGAGGATGAAATAGGTGGCCACATGCTGGTCGCCGGTCTCTCTCAGAGCGGTCGAAACATGAGGTGGGGAGTTTCCGCCCACGAAATCTCACCGGACTTTGGCACGGAGGTAGGCTTTGTCCGCCGCACAGACATTCGTCAAATATCAAGCAACTTAGGATATCGGTTCTGGCCCGAGAGCTGGGTCATCAACTGGGGTCCGTCGATCGACTATTCCCAGAACTATGACTTTGATGGGACCCTTCAGGATGAAGACCTCAGGCTCCGGATGGGCCTGGATTTTGCCCGAAGCATCAGTGTGTTCTCGAATGTTACCTGGGACATGGAACGCTTCGGTGGAATCAACTTCCGAAAAAACCAGCTCCGTTTCGGTGGGAATGTGAACACCAGCCGAAGCTATTCCTTCGGCGGATCCTACTCTGTCGGAGACCAAATCTACTTCCTTGGACCTTTCCTCGGTCATCAGCTCAGCTGGAACGTGAATGGAACGGTCCGTCCCCTAAGCCGTCTCAGCTCGAGCCTCCGTTTCGAGCGACGACGTTTCACGAATCCTGGCAATGGTGATGAGCAGCTGTTCGACGTGCGCATCTTTCGCGTGACGACCAACGTTCAGTTCACGGAGCGGCTAGGAGTGCGCAACATCACGGAGCTGAACTCGCAGGACGAGACCTTCGACCTCAACATCCTCTTGAACTACCGCGTAAACGCCGGGACTGTATTCTACATGGGCTATGATGACCACTTCCAACAGGCTGATCTGATCGAAGGGGATAGGGACGGAAACGGAATCGAGGAACAGCTCTTCTTCACGACCGGTCAGCGGCGGACGAGCCGCGCCATTTTCGTCAAACTACAGTACTTGCTTCGGTACTGAGCCTGAGGGAAGTGCGGCTGCTCGCCAACGACATCTCTTATGGCACCTCCCTCCTTGCGATCCGAACGGATCTTGATAACGCGCAAGTTCGAGCCGTCCTTATCAAAAACCAGATCACTCGGGTTGGAAGGATTGAGGCTTATTAAGCCGAATCGGTTCGAGGCAGTTTCCGCCCCCCTTACGACCAATCCCGGATAGACGCCACCGCACGAGTCCGACCTAGCGACGAATAAGCGTCGCGTCTCGAATAGTTCTCCGCACCGCAGCCGTCTTCCCGGCAACTTCGACGGACCTCCACAGTCGTTCGACCGTGGCCCTATCTACCAGGGCCCGGGGAGAGGAGGAATTGGACGTCCAGAGTCCCTCCGCGACTCGGAACGCCTGCACCGCCTCCACCACGTCTTCGCTGTATAACTGCGAAGCCTGATCCCGAGGAATCTCTGCGACTACCGGCCGATAGTATCCGATGGCGTGAAGCAAGACGCGCAGCTGCCACACATCGTTACCGGTAAACCGACGGAGCTCACGGTAGCCGAGCGTCTCGGATATCGAGTCCCATATTCGCCGAAGCTCCGCCACCGGCGTGGGGTGCTCACATACGTTGATGTTGGCGGTGAGATGATCCGGGCGGCGTGAATTCCCCGGTCGCGGATCCGCCACGATGACCGCCGCTGACTGCAGACGTCCTTCTCTTCTATCACCTCCCACAGCCTGTCCAGCATTAAGGGCCTCAATCAACCGATCGGAAAGATGTCGGCCACTCCCTTCGGTACTCTGGAAACTGTGTGCCACGGCCTCCAGCACTTCTGGACCAACCAGCGTGTTGCCCTGCGCCACGTAGTTGGGTCCCTCCCTTTGTCCGGCCCACGCACTCGTTCCCGATCCCGTGTGCTGGCCACGGGTGCCATCGAGAGAAATAACGCCAACCTGCCGTATCCGGGAGAGTGAGTCGGCCGCCACCGCCCTGGCCAGCGCCTCCTCAGCTGAAAGTCCTCCCTCGATGAGGTCCAGCAGCTCATTTCCGTACTCCACTCTCGTACTGGCCTGGGTCGCGACGGCTCCCACCCCCGCCCGGACCCATGGAACTCCGTTGCCCACGCACGCCACTCGCGTTGTAACGGCCACGCCCGACTCCCCGGTTTGCGGATCGATCCCGGCGATCGAGAAAGTAGAAAAGTGGAGATCAACCCCCCAGGAAACGGGCTCCTGAGCGAAGATATCATGAGCAACCAGCGTCAACAGAATCAAGAAAGTGATTCGCTTCAACATGGCAGTCTCTCTGCGTAAGCAGGGTACCCAATCCAACGACGGAGAACAGCCCGCATGCCCCGACTATCGGATTCTCCACGACTCTATTGTCGCAGATAATCGGAGTCTATAGCTCGCCCAGACGAAACACGTAGAGAGCGTTGTGCCTGTTTCCAGGTGGAATCAGGATCTCAGGCGCGAGAAACGTCGACGTCCGCCATGGACTCCCTCCAATCACCCCGGTGGGCACGGCCAAGTACTGTACGCCATCGATTTCGTAGGTCATTGGAAAACCTTGAACCGCGGTACCAAGCCGGCTCTCCCAGAGCGTCTCACCAGTAGCGATGTCATGCGCCCGCACCCGCCGATCATAGTCGCCAGAGAAGGCAAGCCCACCTGCAGTGGTTAGAACAGAGGTAAGAAATGGAGCACGTTGCTCATAGCTCCAGACCTCCTCCAAGGTTCGCACATCATACGCGCCAAGCTTACCCAGATTTCCTTCTGTTCCAGGCATTTCCATCCAATACCGCGATTGCCCAGTACCCCCACCCCCTAGGACCATCTCGATCTCACTGGCCATGCTGTCCATACAGCTTTGGCTCAGGGGAATTACGATGATACCAGCTCCCGGATGATAACCGGTTGCGTGCCAGTTCTTACCGCCAGCTGTGGAGGGGCAGACGGAAACCCACTCGCCGACCGCGGCGTCCCGAATATCCGTCCGATACTCACTGTGCCCGGTTTCATAGTCCAACTCCAAGATATTCTGATAGACCGTCTCCTTTAGACCCAGGAAGCTCCCATCCCGCCGGTCCAGCTTCCAAAGGATCCCATGCTTTCCGATCTGAAAGAGTACCGGTTGGCCGTCGATATCGATGAGAACTTGCTCCATGGCCTCGTCCATATCAAGCGACTCATCCGGAACATATTGACGGTACCAAACGATCCGTCCGGTGTCCTCATCAAGCGCCAGCGTCGAGCTGCTATAAAGAATTGAATCCGCCTCGGTCCTCACGGTTCCTCGGCTCACTGGCGCGCGGGGCTTCATCTGGGAGGCGCCAAAATACACCAGCCCCAGATCAGGATCATAGCTTCCAATGTTCCAAACATCCCCCCCACCTCTCAGCTCAAAAGGAAGGCCACCCCAGGTGTCTCCACCGGGTTCACCAGGCCGAGCAATGGTGAAGGTCCGCCAGAGTTCTTCCCCCGTCCGGGCATCATGAGCAGTGATAAAACAGCTCTCCGGAATCAAGCGGGTACAGCCGTTGATTCCGTTGATTACTTTACCATTGGCGATGACCGGGCCGCTCGAGTTCTCATATCCCAAGTCAGGATCGGCAAGCTGCGCCTCCCAACGAACCACACCGGTCCTCGCATCCAGAGCCGCTAAATAGGCGTCATTGGTAGACACGTAGATCATGTCCTCCCAGATCGCCAGGGTTCGAACTCGGCCCCGGCCCGTTATGCCGGTAGGGAATGTGCGTCTGTATTCCCAGAGGAGGTCTCCGCTTTCAGCGTCCAGCGCCTGCACGGTGTTACCCCAATTCGGCAGGAACATGATTCCATCTCGAACCAAGGGTGCTGGCTGACTCCGAATCCCGTCTTCCATCCCCCACACCCAAGCCAGTTCGAGTCGATGGACATTCTCAGTGTTGATCTGACTCAGCGGACTATAACCCCATGCGCCAAGGTTTCCGCGGGGATTAATCCATTCGCCGGGAAGCGGATTTCTAAGGTCCTCGTCGGAAACCGGCGTGAACCCCTCCACCTGTTGATACGTCCGCGTGAAACCAGTATACGTTTCGGATAGCTGACCGTAATCGGGAACAGCGTTCCTTCCCCATGGCGAAAATGTTGAACCCGCAACTCCCGGAACGGGCAATGTGCCGTCGGCAACTAGTTCAGCCCCAGGGGCCATTGCCACTCCACCCTCAGAAGCAAAGGTCAGTTCAAGCGTGCTCGATTCAACCCCGTTCTCACGCATGATATAGGCTGTAACTGCCGAGTATTCTTCGTCACTCAATGAGGCCGAAGCGCCCGGAGGCATGGAAGAGCGGATATACGTCAGCACTTGGCCTACTGGCCGGTTTCCCCAACTGTTGCGAAAGTTCACTCCCCCCAACTGAGGGGCAGTTCCCAAGCCCTGTAGATCCTCGAGGTGACAAGCGGCACAGTTTGTCTCATAGACAAGAATCCCCGCATCTGCCTGTTCGTCGGTATAAGAGGCCTGCTGGACTGAAGCTGCTAGCCGTGGATAGAACACACCCACGGTGAGGATTGCCAAAGTGCCCCACTTGACCAATGGCGAGCACAATCGTCGGGATTCCGGTTCCATAACTCCACTCCTGGAAAGGGTAGCCGTTGTTCAGCAGCCAACTTCGCACGTTCTGGGGTCTTCACGAAAGAGCGCCTGCAGACTCTTAGGCGAACACTACTCTCTAGGAAGATAGGCGGCTCACGCGCGGAAAGTCAGATTTCTTCATACGCACCAATTCACTCCTACATGTACGCCTGAGCACGTCACTAGGCGCACAATCACACCGCGGTATTGGCGCGCATGTATTTCCATGCCAGAGTGCTCAGCAGCCGAGAGCAAAGTGACGGGACACACGCAACCAATGCTACCGAGAATGCAGTCTGAAGGTGTGTTGTCGACTTCATTGAATCCGTATGCTCGTACCTTGGGGGAAAATGTCATCGGAGATGTCCTCAAAGGACCCCGTAGCTACCGCCCGCGGCAGCTCAAGGCCCAGTACCACGTCCGACCCAACTGCCCGAATGGGGCGGAAGGGAACTGTCGCCAAAAAGGATGAGAAATCTAGCCCGGCGGGAGTGCCAATGAGAAGAAGACCGAGAAGCTGTGGCGAGACCCCAAGTGCTCCCAACGACACCCCACGAGGAAGGCTCTCGCAAACGGGCGGAGTCCCTCTTAGGATATATGAGAGGCGTAGTTTAACGACCCCTTCTCAGGAGCTGGAATGATGGTGGGCCGTAACAGCGCGTTTGGCTTATTGATAGGCGCAGCAGTTGGAACGTTCTCCCTCATTCCAGACCATGGGTCGGCACAGGACCCTCTGGCGACCGCATGCTCTTACCTGTCATCCGAGTCACCGTTGGACGAGCTGACTCGTTGCGCTGAGCAGGGGCTTGCTGGAGCTCAGTTCTCTCTCGGATTCAAATACGACGGTGGGGACGGTATCCCCGAGGACAATGCGGAAGCCGTACGCTGGTATCGGCAAGCGGGTGAGCAAGGGTATCCTGCCGCCCAATTCATTCTTGGATTGATGTACGCCAATGGAGACGGCGTCCCCGAGGACGATGCGGAAGCCGTACGCTGGTTCCGGCTAGTCGGTGAACAAGGGGACGCTGCTCCCCAGTTCATCCTTGGAACAATATATGCCAATGGGGACGGTGTCCCGAAGGACGATGCGGAAGCCGTACACTGGTATCGGCTGGCGGCTGAGCAAGGGCACGCTACCGCCCAATCCAACCTTGGATTGATGTACGACAATGGAGACGGCATCCCGGAGAATAATGCGGAAGCCGTACGCTGGTATCGGCTGGCAGCCGAGCAAGGGCACGCTACCGCCCAATCCAACCTTGGATTGATGTACCACAACGGCGAAGGCGTCCCGGAAGACCTGGCGTTTGCCTATATGTGGTATGATCTCTCCGCAGCTCGCGGGAGAACAAAGACATAATCGAGCAGCGAATGACTAGCGGGCAAATCGCCGAGGCCCAACGGCTGTCCCGCGAGTGGATCGAGACACATCCCTAGGAAGAGGGCAACCGAAAATCTATAGCCGACGGTAGGAAGCCTGTGATTGCCAAGCTGGCGCTAAAGAGCAGGTGTTCTCCCTTTTCCTTGCTGCATCCTCTGTTGAGCGGCATTTTGGCTAAATCATGGCTAGCCCTTCCAACAGTCCACTGCGTAAGCTCACCAGAGAGATTCACCACGGGCTCTCTCTCTGACAGGTCACAGCCAAAACTGGTAGGAGGAAAAAATGTCTAGACGGTCCATACCCTTTGTCATGCTTGTCGGCATTGGACTCCTGGCTGGGGGAACAATCGAGGCAAGCGCCCAGCTGAGGGATACCAGTGCCTTCCTGGCTCATGTGTCCAATCAGTATCGTGTAATCCCAAATGTGACGTATCACGTCGCGAGCAACCACGAGAACAAACTGGACCTGTATCTCCCAAGAAACGTTAGTGGTCCAACACCTGTTCTAATG
Organism: uncultured Gemmatimonadaceae bacterium; assembly: GCA_964546115.1. Classification (GTDB taxonomy): domain Bacteria; phylum Gemmatimonadota; class Gemmatimonadetes; order Longimicrobiales; family Gaopeijiaceae; genus JAAXGI01. The sequence goes on from CAZJIM010000024.1 coordinate 12,279, forward strand.
TTTGTGCATGGTGGAGGATGGGTTGGCGGGACAAAGGAGAGTAACGTGCTTCGCCTTCTGCCATATCTAGAGATGGGATGGGCAGTGGTGAACGTTGAATACCGGTTAGGTGCAGTGGCTCGTGCACCAGCGGCAGTCGAGGACTGCTTGTGCGCACTACGTTGGCTTATTCGGAACGCTGAAGAATACAACTTAGATACCTCCCGCATCGTGACGACTGGAAACTCGGCGGGAGGCCACCTTGCCCTGACCACCGCCATGATCCCCACCTCGGCTGGTCTGGATCGGGAGTGCCCTGGCTCTGAGGAGCTAAATGTCACCGCGATCATCAATTGGTACGGGATCACAGATGTTGCGGACCTGCTCGATGGTCCCAATATCAGGAGTTACGCAGTCGAATGGATGGGTAGCCTGGCAAACCGGTTTGAAATCGCCGAACGGGTATCCCCGATGACCTACGTGCGGTCGGGGTTACCACCGACATTGACCATACACGGCGATGCGGACCCAACTGTCCCGTACCAGCAGGCGGTCTCGTTTCACCAGAGGCTGGACGATCTCGGTGTTTCGAACGTGCTGCACACGGTTCCCGGCGGAGGTCACGGTGGTTTCAACCGGGAGCAGACGTTGGCAATCTTTCAGACCATTCAGCAGTTCCTCTCGCAACATGGACTCGGTACCGGTATGGCAACCACGCAAGGGCAATAGGTCCGACAAGTGTACCACTGCGGGGCGTTACCAGACGAGGCGCGAATTACGTCGTAAAGATCATCGTCTAATGCCAGGACCACCGGGCCCGAAAGATACCAGGGTGAGTTGCGGAGGGTATTGAAGCACTCCGTCTTAGTAGCGGCCTACATGACTGAACCTATCACCCGTTTAATGCCGCCCTGGACCGCCAACGCGTCGAAAGGGGAAGACCATGAAGCAGATACTCCAAATCAAAATCGGCCTTTTTGTGGCAACCACTATTGGCTTGGGCCTGCTCCTGTTCAATACGTCAGGCAGTCTTACCAGCCCCAGCCTGAGAGCGGCTGAACCCACACAGCAACCGCCCCCTGGCGCACCGATCTTCGAGCTTGACCCCTCATGGCCCATCGTGCCGGATCAATGGGTATTGGGAGAAGTTTCCAGCATCGGGGTCGATGGTCAGGGTCGTCTCCTCGTTTTACATCGGCCCCGGAGCGTACCTGCTGATGAGCGGCATATGGTCGCCCCACCCGTTCTTGAATTCGATGTCGCGGGAAACTTCCTACACGCGTGGGGTGGCGCAGGAGATGGTTTCGAGTGGCCGGAACGAGAACACGCCATTCATGTTGACCACCGCGGAAACATTTGGATCGGTGGTAACAACTGCCCGGAAAGGAATCTGCCAGAACTGATGTCCGTGTCCGACGATCAGCTCCTGAAGTTCAGTAGGGACGGGCAATTCCTAATGCAAATCGGCGGCAGTAACCAGAGTAGAGGCAACAGCGACACGAAGAACGTGCGTCAGCCCGGGGACCAAGCCGTGTATCCGAGCACAAATGAAGTATTCGTCGCGGATGGGTATGGTAACCGGCGCCTAATCGTCTTTGACGCGGAAACGGGGGAATTCAAACGGATGTGGGGTGCCTTTGGAAACGAGCCGATCGATTCCTACGGTTGCCCCCCGGCCAGCGTTCCCGCTCCAGATGATGGAGACGGCCCTTCCCAATTTCACATCGTGCATGCCATCTCAATATCAAACGACGGATTCGTGTATGCAGCCGACAGGGAATATCGGCGTGTACAGGTATTCACTGTTGACGGTGAGTTCGTTGACCAGGTGTTCATGCCCGACAATGCCAGGGCAGGTGACGTAGCTCTCTCCGCGGATCCTCAGCAAGAGTTCATGTACGTCCCGGCAGGTGGACAGATCGTAGTATTCGATCGACTCTCTCTTGAGGTTCTGTACTCATTTCCAGGATCGGGGCATCACATCGCGACCGATCTTGAAGGCAATATCTACACGGCGCAGACGGGGCAACGACGTGCTCAGAAATATACGTTCCAAGGGTTATCAGCCGGGGATGGTCGGTGAGAGATGTGGGGCTTACATGGTGAGAGGATATGATACTCTAGCCACCCACAAGGAACGGACGGCGTTATGAAGGCTCGAATCATTACCGCGTTGATCCTCGTGCTAGCAGTCTCCGTCCTGCTTCCTGGATGGGCTGTGCCATCCGCGGAGGCTCAGACCCGCGGAGAGACGATTGCCATAATCGGTACTGGAAACGTCGGGTCCACCCTTGGGAAGATCTGGGCTGAAGCCGGACACACGGTCGTCTATGGTTCGCGCACGCCAAACGAAGAGCGTGTCCTTACGTTGGTCACCGAGACCGGGCATGGTGCGACGGCCACTACGCAGGAAGCGGCGGCAATGCAGGGGGAGATCGTTCTCATCCCTGTGCCTCCGATGGCGATACCCGAAGTGATCGCAGCCCTCGGTGACCTCACTGGTAAGATCGTGGTGGATCCCACGAACTCATGGGCGTTCGACGGCGGATACCCAGTGTCACCCCGCGACCCGCGGCACTCCCTCGCCGAAGAAGTCCAGGCCCTCTCCCCAGGCGCGATCGTCGTCAAGGCGTTCAACACCCTCAATTACAGGATCATGGAGGATCCCTCGCGAGCGGAGGGAGCCGTGACGATCCCGATCGCAGGGAACGATGTGGCGGCGAAGGAACGAGTGGCCCAGCTCGTCAACGATGTAGGACTCGAGCCCCTGGATGTAGGACCGCTTGTAGCTGCTCGGTATCTGGAGGAGATGCTCCGGCTCTCCTTAGGCTTCCGGACGCTCAACCCTGGAATTGCGTTTGAGTACTACCTCCGGATCCGTCCCAACTAAATTCTCTGACCAATCCCGACTAGGCCGGACCCCATCCGTGGAGGCGATGTCAGTGTCTCGATTACCTTGGCTTCGCCGAACCCGAGCCCTCATGGAGTCACCATCCATCCTGAACGCGCAGATCGGACGAGGACGAGGGCAAAATCGTAGGGTGCATCAGCCGCCAAAGAAGTTCTAGGCGAGGTTGAGGACCTGACCCCACCCACCTGCACTCCATCTCATCGCGCAGATTCGGATGACACGTCCCCTCCAACATTCTCCTCGTACTCGTCCCCTGGCCTGACCGTCATCTCTCGTAAGATGGGAGAGAGATTCTGCGGATATTCGATGGAATCCTGAAAGAAACCCGCGGCATAAATGGTAACCGTGACCGTAGCGTCCCCTTCGTTTAGCCAATACCAACCATGATCCCCGGGGAACGGTGCGACGTAGCTTCCCTTCCCATCACGGACCTCTTCCTCAACCTCGAAGAACTCGGCCTCACCCTCAGGTGCTCCATCAGGCTCGCTGTGCATCTCGGAGCGGACGGTGTTACTTGCGGTCCAAGAGTACACCATCGCCTCCCCGGCTTCCAGCCGATATTTGTACTCCACGAATGCTCCCGGTTCGAGTTCGAACGACCTTCGGTCGATTCGATAGGCGCTCGATTGAGCGGTAAGGCCGTCTGAGCGGACGGGAATCTCACCACTCGCCGGGTCTGAGAGGACAACGAGCCCTAAAGCTGCTCCGGTTCCCAGAGGATCGAGGTTGTACTCGGCTGGCAGGACGATGGCCACAAGAAGAATGCCAGACACGAGGAGGGCAGCCAAGCTCGACCAAGCAAGCTTGGTCCTAGAAGGAGGTTCGGGGACATGATGAGCCTGCTTCGTCGGGTCCGTCACCCCAACCTCATCGAACGTTCAAGAGAGAGCCGGCAAGCTGATAGCCAATCAACATGAAACCGCCTGCCATGAGGAAGGCGTTCGTCAGGAACGCATGCTTCAAGAAGCTTTTCTGGGTACGCCAGGAGTTCAGAACGATGAGAACTCCCACAAGCGCTAGTATCTGTCCGATCTCCACGCCGACGTTGAAGCTGACCATATTGGTCACCAGGCCCTCTTGTGATAGCGCGTAATCCTGAAGCGTCGTTGCCAGCCCGAAACCATGGAAAAGACCGAAAACAAGCACCGCGATTTTTGTGTTCGGCCGAATGCCGAGAAAGCGGTGAAATCCATCCATGTTGTCGAATGCTTTGTAGACGACGGAGAAGCCGATGATCGCATCGACGAGGTAGGAATTCGCCTGTACGCCCCATAGGACGCCCGCTAATAGGGTCACGCTGTGTCCCAACGTGAACAAACTCACGTACGAGACGACGTCCTGCAGACGGTACAGAAAGAAGAGGACGCCAACGAGGAAGAGCAGATGATCGTAGCCCGTGAACATATGCTTTGCACCAAGATACATATATGGACCGATCGCCGGACCCACGTTCGCTAGAAAGAACGCCGCATCATCCTGGGCAACGCCGTGGGCGGCCACTGCTCCGGCACTCCACCAGAAGAAGAGAACACCCAGGACGCCCACCGACACGCTCCAACGAAGCAAGTTATTGGCCATGCAGCTCCGCACTGGACTCTTGGCTGGTGGCTAGGTATACGACGACTGCCATCCCACTCTCGCCAATCTCACGCTCGACGCAGTAGCGGCCCTCCGGGGCAGTGTTCACACGGATGATGGGAATGGTCATAGGGCAGGCCTCGACTCAGATGTCAGTCCTGATCCTAAGATCCTGCTCTCGCCTATGGATGCGCAAGGAGATCGCGAGGGCATGGACATATCGTTCTTCCCTCGCGTGTAGGAGATGACTCTCGTATTTTGATTTCCTCGTCCACCTGGCAATCTGAAGCATCCTTGTGACGTCGGGAGGGCCAAAGGAGGTCTGACACTATGTTTGGCGGATTAGGAATGTGGGAAATCATGCTGATCTTCCTCGTCGTGCTCCTGCTATTCGGAGCCAAGAGGCTTCCCGAGATTGGATCCTCCCTAGGGAAGGGTATTCGGGAGTTCAAGGGCTCTATTCGGGAGATCGAAGGGGAACTGACGGTCCCCGATGAGCAGCCTAGAGTGAGCAGGGCTCCGGACCCGCAAGAAGAATAGAGACAGGGTAGCGGACACTTGCCTGCGCCACTAACGGAGCGTCACTCAGTGGTGTCCTCAACCCGCTTGCTCTCGTGCTTCACCTCCCTGGAAACAGGGCTTCGTGCGTCGATCACCCAGGGTAGCGACTCAATCTCTGGCGTGATGCCTATAACTCCTCTAACAGCTCGATGTCCCCTGTGATCCGACCCAGTGCGTCGCAGGCTGCTGCTGAGGTGACCGCCGCCGAGGCTGATCCCTTCCGCACTGCCACTTTGGGCCAGCCCGGGTTATCGCTCTACCAGACGCAATAGGAGAAGAATGATGAAGGGTCGGAGCCTCCATCTGATGATTCCGATTTTAGCGCTAGCGATCGGGATGTCGGCACCGATATATGCTCAAGAAGCGACCGAGTACGGACCGCCGAACGGTACTCTGATCATTGTCGGGGGGGGTTCGACGAGCGGCACCGGGATCATAGACCGCTTCATCGAACTCGGAGGCGGAACGGAGGAGGGTCGGTTTGTCATCGTGCCGACCGCAGGGGGGAACCACGACGAGGACGGTAACATCCGGGTTTACGATGAGGATCGCGTCTTGAGATCCTGGCGGGACCGCGGACTCAAGAACCTCTCGATGCTCCATACGGAAAATCCCAACATCGCCGACTCGGAGGAGTTCGTGGTTGAACTCAAGCAGGCAACCGCGGTCTGGTTCAACGGGGGCCGCCAGTGGAACATCGTCGACTCATACGCGAAGACTCGCACCTACGACGAACTCCACAAGGTGCTTGAGCGCGGGGGCGTCATCGGGGGGAGCTCGGCTGGCGCTACGATCCAAGGTGAGTACCTGGTCAGGGGCGATACCGGAGGCTCGCGGATCGTCATGACCGCTGAGGAGAACCATCAGCTCGGCTTCGAATTCCTTCGCAAATCTGCGATCGACCAGCACATCAACACACGGAATCGCTGGGACGACCTCATTCCGGTCATCGAACAACATCCGCAACTATTTGGCATCGGTCTCTCGGAGGGCACGGCGATCATTGTGACCGGTGACACCTTTGAAGTCATGGGCAAGTGGATGGTCGCGGTGCACGACAACACCCGCGCGTATCAGCCGTGGGAGAAGCCGTACTTCGTGCTGTCACCTGGCGACGTTTACGACATGAAGGCCCGCCGGTTGGTCCTGCCCGCTCCGCCGGTTGACCGGCTCGAACCGGAACCTCGTTAGCTCATGCCTTTGAGGGTGAAGCTGTATGTCCTCGATCTCCACTCATCCAGTATTGATGCTAGAGCTTCGGGGCCGTCTCTACACCAGCAAGGCACCACTCAGCCCTTACGACCAACCGCTGACGGAAGACCCTCGCCCTCCCAGGCTCTCCTAGCATCCTGGCGTACACAGGACTTGACATATCCGTGGAGAGTGAGAGAACGACAAGACAGCATGGACACTACTGGACCTGACCTCAGTTATTCCTTGCGGTGGGCTAGAATCAGACAAACGGATCCTCCTAGAGGGGCGCACCTCACCCATCGGTCACCGACGAGGAACTGAGTGCTCCACATCGCCATCGCTGTGGGACTCCTCCTCGGGCTAGGAACGGGCCTCCTCGCTGCCGCCGGTTCGGACTTCCTGATGACCGTGGCTCTGGCCTCGACGCCACTCGGCACAGCGTTCCTGAACGCGATTCGGATGGTCGTGATCCCTCTGGTGATGGCCGTGATCTTCACGGGCGTGGCGAATCTGGGGGATCCTCGAAAACTCGGTCGTCTCGGTGGCACTACTTTGGCGTTCTTCTGGATCACCGTGATCCCGGCGATCCTAATCGGGATGGGCTCAATGCGGATCGGTCTCGGCTTCGCACCTGAGATCGCCATCCCTGCCGCTGTGCCCCGCGACGCACCGGACCTCCCAAGCGTGGTCGATTTCCTGGTGAACCTGATCCCAAGCAATCCGTTCGCGGCCGCAAGCTCCGGATCGCTCCTCCCTCTGATCGTCTTCACCGCTCTCTTCGCCGCCGCTGCTAGCACACTCAGAGAGGAGTCACGCACCCGACTCGTGGGATTCGCCGAGGCAGCTGGGGACGCCCTCATCAAGCTCGTCTGGTGGATCCTCTGGACTGCCCCTATCGGGATCTTTGGGCTCGCTGCACCCGTGACGGCTCAACTCGGATGGGGGCTCATTCAAAGCCTGGCGGTCTTCGTCGTCTGCGTCATTCTCGGGCTCGGCGTGTATATCGCCGTCGTGTACATGCCACTCCTGAAGCTCATCGGAGGGATCGGCCCGTTTCAATTCTTGCGTGGGACGTTCGGTGCGGCGTCACTCGCCTTCTCGACGACAAGCACGGCTGCCGCCCTCCCGGCGACGCTGAAAGAAGCCAAGGAGAAGCTTGGCGTTTCGGAGACGGTTGCAGATCTGGTGCTACCCCTAGGCGCATCGATGTATCGCGCGGGGAGCGCGCTCTTTCAGGGGGCGGCGATCGTCTTTCTCGCCCACCTATTTGAGATACCGCTGCCGGCCTCGGCGGTCGGTGGAGCGGTCCTCGCGACCTTCCTCGTTTCACTCACGGTTGCTCCAGTACCATCGTCCGGCGTCGTGACCCTCGCCCCCGCACTCGACACGCTGGGCATCCCGCTCTCCGGTCTCGCGATCCTCCTGGGCATTGATCGGATTCCCGATATGTTCCGGAGTACAGTGAATTTATTTGGTCAGATCACAACATCAGTGGTGGTAAACGCTTGGGTGGGGGCCCAGGCGGAGCCCGACTAAGATAGATGACAGGGTATTTGCGGCTGTCGTCACTAGCTCCTTTCTTCTGCGGGGATAGTGGCGAGCGTCGCGAGATACATCTACCAGACCCAACCACACCGGAAGTCGATAGAGTGGCTCTGGCGGCACAGTAAGTGCTCCACCTATTAGCACCACCTAGTCCGGTCGCTCCATCTCAAGTCGAGGGCCTCTACAGGATACGATCCGCTCCCTAGCAGCAGCTCCCAGATCTTGCATCAACGCCCGCTTTGATAGCTTGAGAATCTAGCGCAGCGAAGAGTCTACGAGCCCATTGAAGAGAGTACCCATCCGGCCCGTGCGAAGCGTGCTGCAACTCCGCCTATGCACTTCCCCTCTCAGAATCGGATCGAGTACTGGAGCTTGACCGACGTTTTGCTGTCCTGTGCCCTGAATGCGCGGCTCCCCACCTCATCTTCGTGGATCCAGCCCTGATGGAAAGAGACGAAAAGATCGCTTCCGGGCTGCAGCGTCCACCGGAAGCGGCTCTGCCATCCGAGATTCCTCGACCGATTGTCGAACTGGACGAGGTTGAAGAAGGATAGGGCCGGAGAAAAGCTGAGGCTCGAGTTGATAGTGAAAATCCGTGCGGTAAAGTCCCCCTCCGGCAAGTGCGCGAAGGTCAAATTCGTAATCAGACCAACCGATAAGATCGGTGGAATCCGATAGGTAACCCGCGTGGTCATCTGCTCCGCGTCTCCGGACCAAAAGCTCCCCCAGCGAACTCCGATGTTTGCCGACAGACGACGCCTGTTAGCGGTGGCCACCGTACTCCGGAAACGCGTAAAGCGATACCGACCAGCAGGCAAAATTACGCCCGGCGAGATTTCGAATGGCTCGAAAAGGCGCTCGTAAGTTGGGTTGAAGTCGAGCAGGCTATGAAGGTTGTCGCCGGATAAGAAATGCCAATCGATTGGAGTAACATAGATATCCCAGCTCTCCACTTCGCCGTCCTCGAGGCGTGTGAACTGCGTGTAGTACACATCGTGAAACATCTGCTGGATGCCGAGGAGGTCGGCGGGCCGAGGATTGAAGCTAGCTCCCAACCGGAGGAGTCGGACGCCGGGGCGCTGAACGAATCCGAGTGAGGGATCGAAGTTTTCCTGAATCTCTCGCAGAGCCACCTGGGCATCGAATCGGTCGTTCGGGTACCGCGCGGCGATGCCATACGACCAGTCACGACCTGGGAAGCCCTCACGCTCGCTCCGAGCGGCGTATGCGTCCACGTCCAGGTTGCGTGACCCACCGAAGAAGGTGGACGTCGCAAGGCGCACGTCCGCTCCGTAGGTCCGGCTGGTGCCGATCGACCCGGGATCGCCGCTGGTGAAGACCAGTCCCACTTGAGACTGTTCCAGCAGATCCCACTTGACGCGCCCGACGAGCAGATCCGCGGCCTCCGCAACATTTTCCACGTCGCCCGTGCGCACGGCCAGTATCCCGAGCTCGGTCGGACCGAGTCGTCCCGCCACCTTCCCTCCCGCATCGATCGGTACCTCCCGGCCGTCCAGTAACCCTATACGGCGGCTGAAGAACGGATACACATCGGCTCCGGCCGATGGGATCCCCCCGGGTGTGCCAGGTCCGTTGCCCGAGAAGCTGAACACACCCGCGTCTTCGAGGAAGAACGCGCGCTTCTCAGGGAACAGCAGCGAAAAACGGGCGAGATTGATCTGCCGTGTGTCGACCTCGGTCTCGCCGAAGTCAGTGTTTACGGTGCCGATCAGCCTGAGGCTCGGCGTGATCCGGTACGACACGTCGAGGCCTGGCTCGGTGCTCAGATCCCTACGACCACGATCCTCATCCGTCTCGTCCTCAAAGCGGAGCGCACGACCACTAAGGAAGGGACGGAACTCAAGACCGATCCCTTGGCTCAGCCCTTCGAATGGTCCAATCTCACCGGCCTCGGATACCTGGAGGAACTGCGTTTCGAGTCGGGCCCCCGACCAGCGAAGGTCTTCCAGCCTCCGGTAGATGTTGCGAGAGAAGTTAAAACCCCAGATACGCCCCTCGGCTGGGAAACTCAAGCTCTTGAATGGAATGGCGAACTCGGCCGTCCATCCCGTCTGCGTCCGACGAGTCTTCACGTCCCAGGTCGTATCCCAATCCGTATTCAGCTGCCCATTTGCGTACGTGAGCCCATCCACCAACGCTCCCGCCGGATTCGTCGCAAAATAGAAGGCATTCCTCTGGTCCCGGAACGTGTCGAGAAGGATCTCAATGCGATCGTCCGAGCCAAGATTGCCGTCTCGCGCCATCTCGGCTCCAAGGACTGCCTCGGGCTCGGAGTCGTACGCAATCACACCAATGTAGAGGTTGTCCTGATCGCGCAGCAGCCTGACATCGGTTGGCTCCGTTGGGGACGCACCCGGCACCGGTTGGCGCTGTACCAACTCGCCGATCGCCGGCGTGGACCTCCAAACCTCCTCGTCCAACACGCCGTCTACTGCGATTGGCACCACGATCACCCTGACTTCAGCATTTCGACGGAGGCGGTCGGACGGCGGAGCCTGCTGAGCGGCAATCGGACTCATCGCCGCAAGCGTCATCACCACGATTACGATGGCGGCCGAAGACGCAGTGCTGTGCAGGTGAAGGACCCTCATGGATCCATGAGGGGGGCCAAGAAAGCAATCAATGGAATTGCCCGGTCAGAAGAAAGCGGGGGATGCAGGACCACAGCTCAGGGGAAACTATCCTGCCGGCTAGCTACCTCCTAACTCCTTCTCTGCTCGTCATTGCACTTCGCGGCCGCCTTTCCTACCCTCTATTCTGATCCGACAGACGCTCATCCGAGATGCGAACATGGCCATCACGAAGATCCGAAACACCCCCGTACTCTCTCTGCTCCTCGTGGCTGCCACCTGCACCAGCCCGCTCATGAACCCTGCTTCGGACGCCATGAACCAGATGGCGCCCGACGTTTTTCACGCACGCTTCGAGACGAGCAAGGGAGCCTTCGTCATCGAGGTGCGGAGAGAATGGGCCCCCCAAGGCGCGGACCGGTTCTACAGTCTCGTCTCCAACGGATTCTACGACGGCGCACACTTTTTCCGGGTTATCGACGGCTTCATGGCGCAATTTGGAATCCCCGGCAACCCCGCGGTAACAACGGCGTGGCGGGATACGGGCATCGCTGACGATCCTGTGACGCAGAGCAACTTACGCGGTTCGGTCACGTTTGCGATGACCAGTCAGCCAAACTCACGCTCGTCCCAACTCTTTATCAACTTCGTGGACAATACAAACCTCGACGCGATGGGTTTCGCGCCGTTCGGACGGGTGGTCGAGGGGATGGACGTCGTGGACCAACTCTACTCGGGGTACGGTGAGGGCGCGCCGAGCGGGGAAGGGCCGGACCAGTCTCGGATCTCGACGGAGGGCAGCCAATACCTGACCAGCGAATTCCCCGAGATGGACTGGATCACTCAGGCGACGATCGACCAGGGCTAGCTCGGAGAACGATGAAGCGCCGTCGAATTAACTCACAAAGGTTGGCGTTTCAGATACTGATCTTGACCGCCACCTTCGCGGGCTACGCCAAACCTCACCTCATCTACGCCCAGCAGATTACCCCCGCAGACTCCGCATCGGTACTCCTCGACACAGCACGCGAGTTCGCGTCTGAGGGTCAATCGGGAGCGGCAATGGCACTGTACCGTTACATCATCCAGCAATTCCCGGATACGCCGGCCGCTGATTCAGTACGAGCGTTCCTGGAGGATGACCCCTCGATTGAGCTGAGTCCAGGTGAAAACAGTGGCTCCACCGAGCTTCAAGTGTGGTCAGGGTTAGCTGGGTTGGTTAGCGGCATAGCAATTCCAGCCATGTTCTGCTCAGATGAGTCATCCTTAATAGGAGTGGGACTCTTGGCAGGTGGCCCAATCGGATTCTTTGCTGGAAGGCGCTACTCTCGGTCGAGAAACCTCTCAATGGGTCAGGCGCGGACGATCACACTTGGCGGTACTTGGGGTGCAATAAACGGTCTGGTATGGACATCCATAGCGGAGCCGAGCGGGTGCGGGTGGCACGCGGGTATGGGTCTGTTAGGTGGAGCAGTAGGAACCATCGCCGGAGTCATGATTTCAGGCCGACCAATCACAGATGCTCAGGCTTCTGCCGCTAATTATGGCGGGCTATTCGGGGCTTGGGTGGGCCTGTCAATTCCAATGATTCTGAACGCCGATGACAAGGTAGTAGCAAGTTCAATGATGGGCGTATCGGACCTAGGGCTATTCGTGGGAGGGCTGATGGCTCACAACCTCGACATTAGCTCCGATGGATGGAGTCGCGTGGGCCTCTGGACCGTTTTGGGCGCCACAGCCGGATTTGGAATCAATCTCCTTATGCACGTGGATCATTCTCAGCTCGGTTTTGGCATTCCCTTAGCAACGAGCCTCGCAGGTTCATATTACGGCATCACAAGACAAATAGGACGTGATGAGGACCCAACTTCCCAGCAGCAGAGCGCGAACACGGCACTTCTCCATCTCAGGGACGGTGGTCTATCGCTCGGCTCTGCCACACCCTTCCCGGTGCTACACACCGTCTACAGACCTGAAGGGGCCTCGATCGAGTCCGCGCTCGGATTCTCGCTCTTCCGGGCTGTCTTATAGACACTCGACGGGAGGATATTGTCAACGGGCATGAGACATTCAACAGGGGGCTCTTCCGCTTAGCTCCCACAAGAAACCTCCCGGCAGGTCTGGACTCAAGCCACCAGGAGGACTGGATGGGGTGACCGGGTAGCGCAGACAAGCCAACGGAAGGAGAAAATCATGAATCGCAGACAATTCCTTACAGGAACGGCGGGCACCATGGCAGGAATGCTCGTCGTGGATGCGGGTACCCGAAATGCAGCGGCAGCCGCGGTGCAGAACGATCCCATTATCGACTTTCATGCGCACTGCTCAATCACAGGTGTCGCGGAAATGATGGGGGGAACGAGCCGGACGGGTCCAACCACCATTGGTCCAGACCGTCTGGTAGCCATGGATGAACTGGGAATTGATATCGAGGTTCTCAGTATCAATCCGAACTTGTACGGGCTCGACGAGGGCCTGGCCGAAAGGGTGGGCAGGTTCCAGAACGAGGGAATTGCCGAAATCTGTGCTGGCTACAACGGTCGATTTGTGGGCCTTGCTACCCTTGCTTTACAGTACCCGGACCTCGCGGTGGAGCAGCTAGAGGAGGGCGTCAATGATCTGGGGCTCCGTGGCGGGTCTATCGGGTCAAGCGTCGGGAGTGAGCAGCTGGGCGACCCAAAGTTCGAACCATTCTGGGCCAAGGCCGAGGAGTTGGACGTGCCCATCTGGCTCCATCCGACAAGTATTCCGGAACTGGAGCCCCGGCTGCAAGGAAACGGCATGTTGGGCAACACGATTGGAAATGAGGTGGCGACAGCGATTGGGCTTGGGCACCTGATCTTCGAGGGAGTCCTAGATCGGTATCCGGGACTAAAAATTGTTTCGGCCCATGGTGGGGGCTACCTTCCGGCATATGCCCCCCGGACGGACTACGGGTGTGGCACCCGTGAGTGCGGACCAGTGCCCGAAAGGCTTCCCTCAGAGTACATACAGGACCGACTCTTCTTCGATTCTGCGGTGTTCACAAGCGAAGCGTTGCGGCACCTCATCGCTGTGTCGGGCTCAAGCCAGATCGTGATCGGGACTGACTACCCGTTTTCATGGACGTTTCCCACCCGTGATCCCAGGCTCCCCCGCTTTACCCCGGTAGAGCACATCCTTGGAACGCCAGGGCTGAGCGATGCCGACCGAGCAGCCATGCTCGGTGGTAACGCGGCCAGGCTGCTCAAGATTCCGTCGTAGGGTGCCGAACGTTATCCCGTTGAAGAACGTCCGCTGAGTCGTGGCGGAATGGAGTGCCCGAGGTGAGGATCGCGAAGATCTGAACAGAGGCAAGTCAGGTTCCAACCTGATGGGAAATATGAACACGGTGAGGCGACTCACCACAAGGCTCTTCTACTAGATTCTCTCATGCTCCTCTTTCACTGAGACCAAGAATGAGATACCCAGCCTTTGTTATCGCATCTCTCCTCGTCCTACCGGCAGCAGTGGCTGGCCAGGACTTCGACGATGTCCAGATCTCGACCATCCGGGTCACTCCATCCATCTACATGATGCAGGGAAGCGGGGGGAACATCGGGGTCCTGATCGGGAACGATGGGACCTTGATTGTAGATGACCAGTTCGCTCCCCTGACCGATAAGATCGTGGCCGCGATCGCCGAACTGACCGACGAGCCGGTGGAATACGTAGTCAACACACACTTTCACTACGATCACACGGATGGGAATGAGAACTTCGGCCGCCTCGGTGCTGCCATCGTCGCGCACGAGAATAGCCGCATCCGGATGCTGACAGACCAGTACGTACGCACCCGCCCACAGCCGGCATACTCGCCTGAGGGCCTACCAGAGATCACCTTCGACCAGGCGATTCGCATCCACTTCAACGGCCAGGCCATCGATATCTTCCACCTCGGAAGGGCCCACACGGATGGTGACGCGGTGGTCTATTTCCGGGAGGCCAACGTGATTCATACAGGTGACGTATTCGTCCGGTACGGCCTGCCGTTCATCGACGAAGGAAACGGCGGAACGATAAACGGCATGATCCGGTTCGTGGACGCTGTGGCGCACGTGATTGACGAAGATACGGTCGTGATCCCGGGGCACGGCTCCCTTGCAACGAGGCAAGACGTGGTGGAGTATGGGGTTATGCTCCGTACGATCCGGGACCGTGTTCAAGCCGAAATTGATCAGGGCCGCTCGCTCGAGCAGATCCTTCAGTCGAACCCGACGGAAGGCTTCGGTCCCGGGGACGCAGACGAGTTCATGACGAACGTATACAACAACCTAGTCCCTTAGCAGGGGAATTGGGCTAGAACGTCTGCAGATTGCTAGCATCGGCAGCGAGCCAGAAGTCGTCCATCACGTCCTCGTCCAGAACTTCTTCGATGAGTTGATGTGGGTGATGCCGCAGTAGTGATTTCATAGACCAACAGGAGGCTGATTCTCGGCGGGCTGCCCATGAAGCTTTCTCCGGTATCTACCGCCAGAACACCGACCCGCATGGGAGCACCCACCAGGCTCATCGCGGCCATCATACTGGTCATTGGTCTCGGAATATTCTTGCTCTGCTTACGTAGCTCCGCGAACGACGTTGACCCGAGAGGGACCGAGGCTTCTTCCTCAGCTGATGCTACGGAACGACGCGCACCAGGATCAAACCTCCCTGTAACAGTAGCGGTGTGCCGGAGAAGCGCTGACTCCCTTCGAACGGAGGGCTACGTTCGCAACGAAGGAGGGGTCGTCGTGCGATACGTACAGGTGGAGCTTATCTGGAGCGACGCATCTGGAAATCCTTTGGACACCCACATCACCTATGCCATAGGTGGTGAAGTCTTCACCCCTGGAGATTCGATTGCCTTCAGGGCAGCCACGGGGGAGGATATGGCGACTGACTGCAAGGCCAATCTCTTCGACTACGAACCCCTCTAGCTATGCTTTCCTCGTGGGGATCACCTCAGCCATCCCGCCCACCCTAAGCCCCCGGGGGCAACCAGGAGTTTAGGTATTCTGGAGAGGGATCCCGCAGGAGAGCAACGCCGAAGATATTACCACCGAGACTCCATGAATACAGAGCCAAACGTTTCGAGGATTTGAGGCAGGTGGCACCAGACTAGAGCGGTTATGTCCCACGAAATCGTCGGGCTACTCAAGACACCTCAGACCCCGTCAGCTTCAGTCAGCACTAGTCCGGTCCCCTAGAGCCCCCGGTTTATGGATTTCGCTATGAATTTGGCACGAAAAAGCCCCTCCGGAGAAAGACGGAGGGGCTAACTACATTTCCCCTACTCGGTGACCGTAACCTCTACGTAACCGTTCGTCCAGCAGCACTGGTTGTCGAACCCACCGTTGATCACCTGCACGAGCAACACATACTCGCCGGGTTCCTGGAACATGGCGGTCGTCGTGCCGATGCCTTCCCCCGGGCCGACTTCGAATTCGTTCTCGCTGAAAGTCACAATCCCAAGGATGTCGGAAGGCCCCGAGTACTTTTGCCAAAACACTGTGAAAGTCTTCGGTTCACCTTCGCCACGGCTCGGGCCGATCGTGTAGGGTGCAACTTCGGGATACTCTTCAGGACTCGGCTGATTCACGGCCAGGGTAAGAGTCAGCGGTTCGCCAACTGATGCGGTGACGGGCCCGACCCTCTTCCCACCGCGGGTGCCCTTACCTATTCCCTCCGGCCCCTCCGGCTCGATGAACCGGACGATGGGGGCCATGGATCCTCCCCGATTGGCTCGGTCCGTGGGGAAGAAGAGGTCATCCACACGGTAATACTCCGATCTCGCATTCGCGGGAACCGAGTAATCCTGGTAGTCACGCCCGAGATGCCAGACGACGCTCTCGGTGTCGCCCACCGGCACGTTTACGGTGAAAAGGCAGTAATGTCGCTGCTTATTGCCGGCATTCATCGGCACGGGATTGAAATACGTTGGCTGCATTCCGTTGTAGCGGGCCGGCTCGATGTAGTTGTTCGGCCCGAGCGGAATCTCCAGGGCTTCGTCGAAATTCAGGTTGATGTATCCGAGGCACAGGTTAGCCGTGCCATCCTCTTCCAGAATCCAGCCGTCAAAAATGGGGATTACTGGCTGCCCTGCCGGACGCAATGCTTGCACGTTCCACTCACCTGCATTTCCCGGAATCTTTTCTGCCCACTGCTGTGCCTCGAGACTAGAGATCGAGCCCAGCACAAAGATCCCGGCGACCAGGATTCCTGTCGGAAGGAGGTGTCTATATTTCATCAGCTACTTCTCTCCTGATTGGTCTTCCTCTCACTATTACTGCCTTTTCTCAGTCAGCCACCTGCCCGTTCCTGCTCGTTCCTGTCGGCCAAAACCCTCTCCCGCTCCTGGACGATCTTCTGGAACTCCTCCTCGCTGTCGAAATACGTCAGGCCAAGGCGGATGTGTCCCATCTCGTCGATGCTCCGGTCTCCCCCCGTGACCCACTGGTCCGGGTCTTGGACGTGCGGGTTTTCGATCGTGTTGTCGAACGTCGAGGTCAGGACGAGTACGGTCCCCTTCGGGAACAAGGGCATCACATGGTCTTCGTACAGGAACAACGTGTGCCAGCCATGATCCCAGTTGAGCTTACTGATGACCTCCCACCTGCCGTCAGGATAAATCGCTTCCACGATCTCGTACTTCCCGAGCAAGTGCATATGCCCCCGGACGCTGTGCATCATGGCGGGCCGGTCCAGCACGTGGACTCCCTTCAGGCTCATGACGCTGTTCGGGGGAATGACGAGGTCTGAGTGAGGGTGGAACCGACCGCTGCTGTCGTGCGCTCCGCTTTTTGGATTGAATTCACCGCTGCGCGTGGTCATGCTGGTCTGCATCTGGACGTCGCCCATGCTGTAGTGCTCAGGTACCACTCCCTCCGGGTAGTACCAGACGGCGACTTGTAGCGCGGCATCGATGTCGCGGCTGTATGGATGATAGTGCAGACTCCAGCTGACTTCCGATCCCGGCCGAATCAGCCGGCCCTGGTTCTCCGGAAAGATTCGTCCCTCTGTCCCAACCGCCGAATCGATAAGCTTGACCCTTAACTCGCCGGAGTCCAAGGCAGCGTTCGCCAAGGAGCAGCAGCTCCCCCCCCGCGACGCTGATTCCAGAGGATTCGGAGACTCCCCGGGTAGGATGAGGCCAGGGTTGGCGTGGTGGAAGACATACCGAGCCTCGAAGTTGTGCGGTCTGACAGCAACGGCCTTGATCCACCGCTCTTGGGTGAGAGGATCGCCTTCGATCTGCACCTCTTCAAGCGGCGTGATCGGTGTCGGCCACTGGTCCATCCCGTTGGCCACCACGTTGTACATGGGCGACTGCATCACCATGTCCGGTGGCCCCAACTGCTCCACGAACTCCCACTCTCTTTCGTCGGGCCACACCATCGGCTCGGGCAGATCCGCTGGGTCGCCGAGCGGTGCACCCGCATCCACCCAATCCACGATCGTGCGGATCTCCTCTACGCTAAGGGAGGGGTCGTTCTTGAACTCCGTGATCCCAACGGTCCTGTCGATGGGCCAGGGCGGCATCTGCCGCCTGACCACCCGGTCCCGAATCAGCGGTGCATACATCCTCACCTGCTCGTATGTCTGAAGCACCATCGGAGACACATTTCCGGGACGATGGCAGTTCTCACAATTCGCCTGGATGAGTGGCGCTACATCCTTTGCGAATGTGAGGTCCGTCCTCGGATTCGGGAGCAGAGTCACCATCACCGGATAGTCCGGCTGTGCTTGTAGCCTCACGCCCTGCGCAGACACTGAGGCGGGAAGCAGAGACATCAGACCGACCGCAACCAACGCCGGCAAAAGGCCGACACTGCCATGTAGCAACGCTCCGATGCTCGTCTCGACCATACGATATCTGCTCATTGTAGTACTTCCGCCCGTCTACAGGTGAGTCGCACGTAATTACTCAACACTTATTTTACGGACGTCATATGGTCAATTGCAAGTCCAAAGAAGAGTCCTTCAGCCCATCGGAAGTGACGGGTGATGGAGGGGATCACTTCTACTACATCGCACCCGACGATCGGCGGTCTTTAAATATGGCGCGTAGAGTGGGTGTTGCGCGAGAAGGCGAGGGCGAGCAGCTCATCATCGTCCAGAACCTCTTTCATGAGTTGAGCGAGGTGGTCCCGGAGTGGGGGTGAGCCGTCACTGGTGCAAGGGAATGACTTGCTGTACCGGGGCAGTCTCGTGAAGCTGACTGTGGTCCGGGGTCCTTCGCTGTCCTGGGTCGAAGCAACTTCTGCCCCACGATTGGCCTACAGCTAGATGGGGCAACATTCTCCGGCCCAGAACTTCTTCACGGAGCTGAACCGATTGGTGCCACCCGATTGAAACCCGCAGCCCGGTGAGATTCGTCGGCGCTCGCATCTACGTCGTGCTAGCGGCCCTGCTCTTCTCGACCGGGGGTGCCGCGATCAAGCTCTCCTTGCTGTCGAGTTGGCAGATCGCGGGGCTACGCTCTGGAATCGCAGCGACTGTATTAGTTGCGCTGATTCCGGCGTGGCGTGGCTTCGATCTACGGGCACTCCTGGTAGGTGTGGCGTTCGCCGTGACCATGATCCTCTTCGTCACGGCTAACACACTCACCACCGCCACGAATGCGATCTTCCTGCAGACGACGGCTCCCCTTTACGTTCTGTTGCTTGGGCCACTGCTGCTTCGGGAGCACCTGCGCCGAACCGACCTCCCAGTGGTAGCACTACTCGGTGCTGGAGCGGCGCTCTTCTTCGTCACGGCGGAGCCTCCACTCGCCACGGCGCCGAGCCCGGTTGCAGGTAACATCACCGCGGCGGCAAGCGGTGTAACCTGGGCACTCACAGTCGTGGGACTCCGCTGGCTCGGTAGGATATCGAGCGCCCCGGGTCGTGACCCAGCCGGTATCGCGATCGTGCTGGGAAACGCACTAGCGTTCATATTTTGCCTGCCATTTGCGTGGCCACTGGTTAGCGCCACGCCGATCGACTGGGCGATCGTCGGATATCTGGGGGTGTTCCAAATTGGGCTCGCCTACATGTGTCTGGTGCGGGGCGTCCGTGGAACTCGCGCGTTCGATGTG
>CAZJIM010000025.1:0-9606 GCA_964546115.1 uncultured Gemmatimonadaceae bacterium
GAGAATCCATCCAACCCCGATCCTGACCAATGGGTGGTCTACAACCGTCGCAGCGCAGGAGAAATGGCCCATCTCCGTTTTGGAATCACCTATATTCCGGATGAGGACTTCGAGGAGATGCTCGCCGAGCGGGAGCGAGTCCTTAGGGAGAGAGAGACTGGTCCTGCAGCCGATGACGGAGGCTGACCCACAGGCAGGAGAAAAATCTGTCGAAAGGGTAGGTCCGGTAGCGGTTCCGGAGAGCCCGGTGCGGATTCACTTCCGCACCGGGCTCTCTCCTTTATGTCTGCGATGAAGAACAGTCTGCATCCCGATAGCAGTGGGATCATGAGCAGCACGAAGAGAATGCCGGATAACGGACCATGTAAAAAACGACCCGACTAGAGGGGAGCCCCCCAGTAGGTTTGAATGAAGTGCTGGACCGCGGAGCCCGCTGCGGATCCTGGAGATCGAGGCCGTGACCGTCCAGCAGTCCGGCGGGCCTCACAGATTCTCTTATGCGTGGGATATGGGTTGGCGTCGTTGTGGTGCCAATCTTGACCAGCCCTCCAGTACCCCCTTCCCAGTAACCGGCACTCCCAAGCATTAACAAACAGTGTTTTGCTCATCCGATCTAGTGCGGTCTTGAGCATGGACAAAATTCAGGGAAACATTCCATAGGCTCCTCAGGATAGTACCCTGTCCACGGTTACACCCCCGAGTGTTTTCCCTTGCCGACCGCCAGGATGACAGGTACGATCTGCGCGGTGGCTCGTCGAGTGAGTCTCGTTGGTGAATTTCCAGGGAGGTGTCTGGTGAAACGTATTCTTCTTGTGGCCATAGTGCTCAGCCTGATGATTACTCCGGCGTTTGCGCAGACCGTTCCGGAACTTCCGTTCGAGTCGGTGTCTAATCCGCTGAGGATGCCCGACGACATCCACTTCGGTGAGATCGCTGGCGTGGCCGTCAATTCGGTCGGCCATGTCTTCGTGTTCTCGCGCGGCAATTCCTTGGGGCCGTCCTACATGGCAAGGGCCTCGCAGCTCCTCGAGTTCGATGCCAGTGGCAATTTCGTGCGAGAGATTGGCAAGAACCTGTACGGGTGGTCGTACGCTCATGCGGTTCGTGTCGATCCGCAGGACAACATCTGGGTGGTCGACAAGGGATCGAACTTGGTCCTGAAATTCAATCCGCAGGGTCGGGTCGAGTGGGTGTTCGGCCGGGTGCAGGAAGCGTCGCACTTCACCGGACCGCCAGACTACGCCCCCACGTTGGCGCGGTACCTCGATCGTGCTGGGGTGGACGTGGAGATCCCTGAGGACAACAGTGCGCGCTGGCCGATCCCGGTGCATCGGGACAACGAGTTTAATCAGCCGACCGACATTGCATGGGACTCGCAGGGCAACTCGTACTTTTCCGATGGTTACATCAACTCGAGGGTCGGCAAGGCCAACGCGCGCGGTGAGTGGGTGTCCAGCTGGGGGTCACTCGGTACCGGCCCCGGGCAGTTCGACACGCCACACGGCATCGCGGTGTCTCCGGACGACGAGGTCTACGTGGCCGATCGCGGTAATCGCCGGATTCAGGTGTTCGATCCCGATGGCAACTACCTGCGCGAGTTCATAATCGACGTGCCGGTGGACCTGACGCGGGGTAAGATCACGTACGGATCAGAGAATCCAAACGGGACCCGAGGCACGATGGCACCAGGCGCACCCGACGCGCTCTGCATGACACCAGGGCCCAATCCCGTGCTCTTCGTCGGCGATATCTATCCGAGCCGCATCTACAAGGTATCGCTGGAGGGCGAGGTGCTCGGCGTCTACGGGCAGCCCGGCCGTAACCTCGGCGAGTTCGGCTGGATTCATGCCATCGCGTGCCCGTCCGAGGACGAGATTTGGGTGGGCGAACTCATCAACTGGCGCGTTCAGAAGCTCGTTACCAAGGGTACGGGCACCAGGTAGGACCTACTTGAGGCTACTCTTGATACTGTCGGGCTGACGTTCTCTCGAGTTCGGTCAGGAGACAGTCTCATCTCCGCGAATAGGCCATGATCAGTTTCACCGAGAATTAGCAGATGAGTCTCCTCCGTTTCGTCGCGGGGCTGCCGATCACCCTGGCATGCGTCGTGGGGATGTGCCTTGCCCTTGTCCCCTCCGAGGTCGAGTCCCAGACGCGGCCCCCCGAGTGGGGCAAGGCCGCTGCCGACTACTTGGACGGACGACAAGCCTGGTGGAGGACTTGGCCGGTTGCGGCCCGCGACCACGATACGGCCTGCGTCTCTTGTCATACGGCGCTACCATATGCCCTGGCGCGTCCCGCGCTGCGTACAGCGCTCGGTGAAACGGGACCAACGATGCCCGAGGTAGCCCTGCTGGCGGACGTCAGGACACGAGTGATGTTGTGGAATGAAGTGGATCCCTACTACCCGGATCAGACAAGCGGCCTCCCCAAATCGAGTGAATCTAGGGGGACAGAGGCCATTCTGAACGCGCTGATCCTGGCCAGCCATGACGCGCAGAATGGGCGCCTGACGAGCGAAACACGACAGGCGTTCGAGAACCTGTGGGGGCTTCAGTTCACCCGAGGAGAAGGGGCTGGTGCATGGGCTTGGCTGAATTTCAACCTTGCTCCTTGGGAATCGGATGGGGCAGCGTACTTTGGAGCTGCGCTCGCAGCTGTTGCAGTTGGAGTGGCACCCAACAATTACGCATCCTCGACGGAAGTCCAGGAGGAATTGGTGTTGCTTCGGGCATATCTTCAGCAGGGTTCGGAAAGCCGCCCGACACTAGATCAAGTCATGCTGCTTTGGGCCTCGAGTGAACTCTCGGGTCTTTTGACGCAAGATCAATCTCAGTCGATCATTAGTGACGTCATGCTCTTGCAGAACAGCGACGGGGGTTGGAGTCTGACTTCTCTCCGACCGTGGGAACGGCAGGATGGACTCACTCCCGATCCCAGGAGCGATGGATATGCGACGGGGTTGATTTCCTTCATTTTACAAAAGGCCGGTGTCTCGCCCACTCAGGAAAACCTGAGTGGGGCCCTCGCCTGGTTGGTGGAGAACCAGGAGCCAACGAGTGGCCGGTGGCCTGCCTCCTCACTCAACAAAGAGAGAGATCCAGCCTCAGACAGGGGACTCTTCATGGCAGACGCAGCCACAGCGTTCGCCGTACTGGCGCTGACGCAGGCAGGTTCGTCGAATGAGTGACCAGGTCTACCAGGTCACCGGTCCCCCACCCTCGTAAATTGATGGAGGAGAGAGATGGTACGAAGGTTCGCGCTCCCCGCACTGACGGTCACGATTCTGATTGGTGCCGTCCCGCTCGCTGGTCGGCAGTACCGGACTTGGCAAAGGATCACACGATGAGAAGAGGATTGCTGTGTACTCTTGCGCTCTTTTTGACAATAGCGTTCTCAATTGCCCTGGTCAGTTCGATCCCGATCTCCGCTCAGCAGCGGGGCACACCTCACGGGGAGTGGCACTATCAGGGAGGAGACGCGTGGGGTACGAAGTACTCGCCGCTGGACCAGATCCACGAGAACAACTTCGAGGACTTGGAAGTGTCGTGGATCTTCCGTGGAGACAATTTCGGGCAGACGCCGACACCACAGTCCCGGTCGACGCCAAGCTACATCGATGGGATCCTTTACACAGTAGCGGGCGATCGCCGCACGGTGGTGGCGATGGATCCAGCCACAGGAGAGATCCTTTGGACCTTCGGCGAGCCGCATACGGGGCGGTGGGAGCGGTCGATGCGGAGGAGTTACGGGAAGGGGGTTTCGTACGGTGAGGTGGACGGCCGGGGGGTGATCTACATTCAGACTCCGGCGCTGTTCCTGTGGGCGCTGGACGCGAAGACGGGGCTTCCCCTGGAAAACTGGGGGAAACCTGTGGATCTTCCGGGCTTCGAGACAGGGGTGGTCGACCTCATTCCCGACATCGCAAGAGGACAGATCCCATGGGAGGAATGGCTGGCAGAGGGTAACACCTTCGATCCCAACCAGGGGCCTCCGCGGGAGATCGGATACGTGACGAGCTCGTCGCCTCCGATCTTCGTAAACGACGTGGTGGTGGTGGGGAGTAGCGCGGAGCAGGGCTACAACCAGACCCGCGTCGAGAACTTGGCTAACGACATCGTGGCGTACAGCGCCCGGTCGGGCGAGCACCTTTGGAAGTTCCACGTGATCCCGAGGCCGGGGGAGGTGGGCCACGAGACGTGGGAGAACGAGGCTTGGATGTGGACGGGAGACATCTCCTCCTGGGCACCGATGACGGCGGATCTGGATCGGGGGATCGTATACATTCCAACGAATCCTCCCACGGTCGACTATTTCGGCGGCTTCCGACCGGGTTGCAATCTCTTCTCCATGAGCGTGATCGCCCTGGACGTACAGACGGGCGAGCGGGTGTGGCACTTCCAGACCGTCTGCAATGACCAGTGGAATTACGATCTCCCTCACCCCCCGATCCTGGCAGATTTGACGGTAGATGGGCGGGAAGTCCCGGCGGTGATCCAGATCCCGAAGAACGGGCTCATCTTCACCCTGAACCGGGTGACGGGGGAGCCGGTGTGGCCGATAGAAAACGTGCCGCAGCCCCAGACGGAGGTTCCGGGGAACTGGACGTCGCCGACGCAGCCGATCCCGACGCGACCGGAGCCCTTGGACCTGCTCGCGCGAGACGGGCTAACTGAAGAGCACATCATCGACTTCACACCCGAGCTTAGGGAGGAAGCGTTCGAGATCCTGAACCAGTACCGGGTAGGTGGAGCCTACATGCCGCGGCTCAACATGGACCATGACCTGGACATCATTGGGGCCGTCGGTTGCTCGGGTGGGCTGAACATCACAAATCCCCCCATCTTCGACCCGACCACGAACGTCATGTACGCATCGCACGGGCCAGCATGTCCTAATAGGGCCAGTGCGTTTCTGATCCCTGGCCTCGAGTCGGATGACCCTGATAATCCGGCAACGACGGGAGTGACAATCTCGGAATGGGTGAATGGTCCAAGCATTGTGCTGTCGGGTCCGCAAGGGCTACCGATCTTTAAGCCGCCGTACAACGTGCTTTCCGCCTATGACATGAATGAAGGCGAGCGGATCTGGTCGGTGCCGATTGGAGAGCCGGCGGAGACCATCAGGAACCACCCCGCACTCCAGGACGTAGATACCTCGGAGTTTGGAGGTGGCCGCAAATCGATCCAGATGGTGATGGGCAACCTTCTTCTGACCACGGGATATGCTCCGATTCTCCATGCCCGCGACAAACGGACCGGCGAGATTTTGGGTGAGGTGGAACTTCCGGTTCCTGGACAGTACGGGATGATGAGTTACATGCACGAAGGGAGACAGTATCTCGTCGTGCAGATCGGAGGTGCTGAGTACCCAAGCTCCCTGGTGGCGCTGAGTCTGCCTTGACTCCCGGAACCTAGAGGAGATAATCCTGTGAGGGTTTCTTGGGTCTGGGTTCTACTCCCTTCGATTCTCCTCGTGGCTTGCAGCGGGGGCGAAACGTCTCCGACTGGTCCTATCACTCCTTCTCCGGTGGCAACTTCGATCACGTTGTCATCTACGAGCGTGACCTTAGATGCTCTTGGGGATACCGCTCAACTTTCAGCGACCCTTAGAGGCCAGACTGGAGAAGTGTTGGCTGACCTAACCGTCACGTGGGATTCGTCCGATACCACTATCGTAGCCGTGTCGTCTGCAGGTCTAGTTACGGCGGTCGCACCAGGTACGGCAAACGTCACCGCCACACATCGTCCGGCATCAGCACCACACTTTGATGTTTGTGCTCTTTGTGCCGGCCAGTCAATCCAGATGGTTGCTGGTGACCTCCTGATTGCTGAGTGGGGGACGGCCGATGGTCCCGCCCTCCACCAGGATCATCCGATCCTGACAGAAAAAGCTTTAGTTATATCTAAGGGAATAGCACCAGCATCTGGTTCTAGACTTTAGGTGTTATGGGACCGTTCGTTCATCTCGTCTGGTAGGTGAGTTCGTGAAGTACCAATTCCCCAGTGGGACATACCCCCCTATTCTACCGCCACTACCGTTTAACTCATAAACAGTGTTCCGTGCTTCCTGAGTGACAGTTCTAAGTAGGGTAGGGCACCATTCGTGTTATTTGCTGAGACAATTCGTACGGTCGGAGAGGAGGGGCCATGAGGCAGAAGTGGGTGCTATGCGTGACCGCAGTGTGCTGGGTTGTTGCCAGTGCCTTGCCGGGAACGCACCTGGTTGCCCAGGACGAAACAGGCACGGGGACAGAGGCCAGTCACGACATGTGGAGCATGGACCTCGGGGGTGGGTGGCAGACTTTCGGGATGGCTCAGGTCTTTCCTATCGTAACGATTGGCGCGCCTCTGGTTGATGATAGCCCCCTTTCTGAAACGAGTTGGTACCTGACCCAGTCAGCCATGATGCTGAACGTGGAGGGGCCGGGACAGAGAGTGACACTTCGGACCACGCTAAACTTCGAGGGCATTACGCTCGAGGATGGGGAGTTGACGTTCGGAGCGTGGGGAGAGGGATTTATCGATAAGCGACACCCGCACACACTTCTGCACGAATTCATGCTTAGCCTGAACCTTTGGGAACTTGGGGAAGGTGATCTCTCATTCTCGGCAGGGAGAGGCTTTGTGCCCTACGGTTCAGACGACCCAATGTCCCGCCCCGGGCTCAAGTTCCCAACGAACCATCATCTTTCACAGCTGCCTGAGCGATGGGTCGTGAGCGGGTTATACCTCTACGACGGTTGGGGTGTTGAGACCTCGGTTTTTGGAGGAACTGAATCACGGGGGCCGTACGATTTCAGCAACATTAACAACTTTGGAGATTCTTGGTCCGCCCGTGCTTCGAAGCGTTGGGGTCCAGGTTCGGGGCCTTTCGCTACCTGGGAGGTTTCCACTTCATATGCGCGCGTTGCTGGGTTTCACCACGGGGTGACAGAGATGAATCAGCTTTGGAACATGGCGCTGCGCAGCGGGCCTAACGGGAACTGGGGCTTGCAAGAGGCATTTGTTGAGGCTTCATTCGGCCAGCAAGTGCACAATAACGACTTCTTCAGTGTTTTGGCGGAGCTGTCGTTTGATTGGTCAATGCATCAACCATTTGTCCGTGTTGAATACAGCTCGAGGCCTGAGTATTTTCGAGATAGAGGGGCTGGAGATTCCGGATTCTTCCGATACGATCAGGCTACCGATCCCATCAGTTCCACGTTGTGGTTGACTAATACTGTGGCCTACGCATATGAGTCGACTGGCTATCCATTCAGCATCCGGCCATTCGCGGAGGTCCAGCACTTCAAGGTCTGGCGGGACGGCCCTTTTGTGGACCCTATCAGTCTCTTTGGGAATGACTCGTTCTGGGGTTTGACTATCGGTGTGAGGGTCTTCGCCGGCGGGAGGCCTATGCGAATGGGAGCGTACGGAGTGCTCGATCCAATAACGTCGATGAATCGGATGGGGTCGATGGATGGAGGGATGTGATCCGTGAGCCTTGGCCTGTGTTCCGCGTAGCATCCGCAGCATATTTGAGTGCGACTTTTTGCCCCTTCTTCTGTAGTTTACACTGACCCTACACCATCCTTCGGACTGGTATAAGAAATGATTCCCCATCTCCTTACTCGACGGGCCATTCGTGCCCTGGCTCTCTCCTGCGGCCTTATTACAAACATTGCGGCTATCGGATGTGAATCCCAGCCGGCTGAACAGGGAGAGCGGATCGTCATCTCTGGCGCCTCGGGTCAACTGGGTGGCCGGGTAGTGGAAGAACTCCTTGCACGTGGGGTTCAGCCGGCAAATCTGATCTTAGTGAGCCGAACCCCTGAACGACTTGAACGGTACGCCGAACTCGGAGCGAGCACTCGGTTCGGGGATTTCACCCAGCCTGAGTCACTCGACACTGCTTACGAGGGTGGTGATCGACTACTCCTGATCAGCCTTAACAGCAACAATATCGATCCTAGCATTGTCAGGGAAACGCGCGCCGGATTCCACCTAATCGCGATTGATGCAGCCGTGGAGGCTGGAATAGAGCACATCGTCTATACCTCATTCGTGGATGCAGATAACAATGTTTCCCCGATCGCGCCGGCCCACCGAGCGACGGAAGCAGCACTGCGAGAGAGCGGGATTACTTGGACGGCGCTCAGGAACCAGTGGTATGCGGACGGACTCGTGACCCAGGCTGCCCGCATGATTGAAGCCCGTCGCGTTCTGGTAAGCCCAGATGATCCTGGGACTGCGTTTGTGACCCGGGAGGACTGTGCTGTTGCGGCAGCCCTTGCGCTTACGACGCCGGGCCACGAAAACCGAGTCTATGAGATCACTGGTCCGGAAGCGGTCCGAATGAGCGACGTTGCCTCGATCGCTGGCGAGCTCAGTGGCATCGACATTGAGGTGATTGAGGCGGGGCCCGAGGATGAGGTTCGTGCGCCTCCGCCTTCCGGAACCACCCTGACGACTCACTTCAGGGACATCACCGGCCAGCCTGGCACCTCGGTCCGAGACTTGTTGGAGGCGAATCGAGATGTGCTCTTGGAAGCCCGTGGGGGGTGAGAACCGATGAGGCTGGAGCACATTGTTGAGACCACCTTTGAGCTGTAGCTAGCACCCTGTTACCCCTGCCTGAATGCCGCTCTTGAGGACCGTTGCCGGGTCGGGGGCGGGATGGCATCCTGCCGTCTGTGCCTTTTCCATTCCCATGATGGATCCTCCTCCTCTCTAGGGTAGAGGTCCGGAGGGTCAGCCGGCCCTATGAACCGTCGGGGTGGTAGCAGCCGGGATTGTTTTTATTATGGGCGTGCTAGTAGCCTCATCCACGCCCCGGCTGCTCGACCCTCAATCCGGGACACACCGGTCCCGGCTTCCACTAACCGACAAATCGCTTCTACCCTCTGAGGAGACTCCGATAGCATCTATTCGAGCGAATCAGAGTGCGCTGACGCGGCACATTAGTCTGAGGTCCGCTACGGCTCTCGTGATCGCGAACATGATCGGCGCGGGAATCTTCACAACCACGGGGTTCCAAGCCGCTGATCTCGGGCATCCGTTCATCATCTTCGTGCTGTGGGTAATCGGTGGCGTTCTCGCCCTGCTCGGCGCCCTTTGCTATGCGGAACTGGGGGCCATGATGCCTCACGCGGGTGGAGAGTATGTGTATCTCCGGAAGACCTACGGCCCCGCTCTCGGGTTCATGAGTGCGTTCGTGTCCCTCGTGGCGGGGTTCTCGGCCGCCATCGCGGCCGCAACTGAGAGCTTCATCATCTACCTCGGCCAATTCGTGCCCCTCTTTGCAAGCGATCAGGTGGGGGCGGCCGCCATCACCGTCATCGACCTGACGGCGGTGGCAGTGGTCTGGTTACTTGTTGGGATCCACCTGCGCGCAGTCCGGAAGGGTACGAGTTTCAACGACATCATGACCATCTTCAAGGTGGCTGGTATCGTAGCGATCCTACTCGCCGCAGTAGCTGTTGGCCGCGGGGACGTCGCTAACCTGACTACCGTCTCGCCATCTTTCCAGGAGCTGAGCCGAACGGAGACTTTCACTGCCTTCGGCACGTCCCTGATTTTCGTCATGTTCTGTAAGAAGAAGAACAAGAAGTCTTCATCGTTGCTC
>CAZJIM010000025.1:9616-12792 GCA_964546115.1 uncultured Gemmatimonadaceae bacterium
TCTGCTTCTCAGGTTGGAATGCGGCTGCCTACGTAGCCGGTGAGATGGAGGATCCACAGCGGAACCTGCCTAGATCGCTTCTGCTTGGTACTACGATTGTACTTCTCCTCTATTTGGGGCTCAATGCGGTATACTTTTACGGGGCAAGTGTTGACGAGTTGGCGGGTCAGGTCGAGGTTGGGCTCGTGTCGTCACGTGCTCTCTTCGGAGACTGGGGCGTGAGCCTAGTAACGATCGTGTTATGCGCGTCGATCCTGGCCTCGGCCTCCGCAATGACCTTGGCTGGCCCACGAGTGTACTATGCTCTCGGAAAAGATTTCACCCCATTCGCTATTCTGGCGCGCACCCGAAGATCTGGGGCGCCAGTGGTAGCGCTCGTTGTTCAAGGAATTGTCACTTCGATCATCATCCTCTCAGGGCGAGTTGACCAAATCCAGCAATATGCCGGCTTCACACTTACCTTGTTTGCCAGCCTTGCGGTGTCCTGTGTGATCGTGTTGCGAGTGCGTCGCCCCGAACTCAAACGGCCGTTTCGGGCCTGGGGCTATCCGATTAGCCCGTTGCTATTCCTCGCCCTATCAGGGTGGATGATGTATTGGGCCTTTCAAGGGCGCCCGGCCGAGTCGGTTCTCTCTTTGCTGACTGTCCTTTTGGGTGGTTTCATCTTCGTTCTCTTCGTCTCTCGAACAGAATCCGGTAGGAGGTAGACCAATGTTGCGATCTGCAAGAATTCATTTTCTGGCTCCGTTGATCGTGCTTTTGAGTTCAATCATGGCGCTCCCACTATCAGCGCTCCAGCTTGGAGGTCGCCCCGCAGATCAGTGGGCACCCTCACTAGCGAGTGATCAACGGCTAGCTCGCCTGGAGATGGAAGAGGTCGTCGCGGCAATCGAACTCCAGTCGGGCGATGTGGTGGCAGATATCGGTGCAGGGACTGGCATGTTTTCGGTTCTGATGGCACGGGTCGTGGGACCCACTGGAGTCATCTTGTCTCAGGAGGTTGATGCAGGTTTCTTGCCCATTATCCTGGAGAGTGCTCGTGAGGGGGGGGTGGATAACGTCGCGAGCATCTTGGGCGAGTTCGAAGATCCAAAGCTATCCAGACGGGATATAGACGTGGCGTTCATCCATGATGTTCTCCATCACATCGACGAGAGACAGGCATACATCCAAACCCTAGCCACGTACATGGCTCCGACGAGTCGGATTGTCGTTATCGACTACGATATGAACGCGCCAGGCGTCTCTCACCAGGACGCGCCGGAGATGCTGATCAGCCCTGAGCAAGTCGCTAGCTGGATGGCGAGTGCGGGCTTCGAAGTAAGTAAGGAGCACCATCTCTTCGACAACAAGTTTTTCGTGGAGTACACGAAGGTCGACTAGAACAGGTTGCTCATTGCTGATCGTGGCAGTTCAGATCAACCTGTATAGCCATTGCTGTAAGCTTGACATTCTCGTTCCCTATGGGATGACTGGGTTGACGTATCCGGCAGGTAAGACCTTATAGGGGTCCGGTCGCACACTCAGGTAGGTGACATGATCCGGAATCTCTGTCCAACCGTGGAACACCCCAGCCGGGATCACGACGACGTCTCCCTCGGACACGACACGGACCTGGCCACCCTCCGAGGTCCCCGTGACGGATGGGCCGACAATCACTTCGACGATAGGACCTTCGGTGATCTCAGACCGATCGGCGATCTGTCCGCCTGTTACGAGCGTGCCTGACCCAGAAACGATGTAGTAGACCTCAGTGACTTCCGTGTGGGCGATGCCACGAGGTGGTCTTCCGTTGCCCTCCAAAGCGTCCCGATGAAGGATGCCGACTGCTACATTGATGGGGCCAATGTCGGCGACCTTGACTTGTCGATCGACGCCCCCTTCCGGGCTGTTCAATACGGCTTCGATCTCAGACCAAGGAATGTCCGTTGCGGCGTTTGGGGTTTGGGCCTGGATCGAGACTGGTGACAGCACTATTGCCACAGTAATGATGTGAGTGATTCTTCTAACCATGACGCCTTCCCCCTTGACTCAGTTGTCGGTATTTGGACTGTTGCGATCCCCTGTATCCTTACCCCGATGTTACGACTAAAACGTCCTAAGTTCCAGACTCAAATCAGTAAATCTTTTTGGCTTCCGGGACGATTATGATGTATGTCCATCTCCATTCATCCACTTCGTGTGGAGGATCGTAGGATTTACATCGGATCAAGGTGTACGATAAGATTCTTCACGACCGGTGCTAGGGTAGGGGAGGGGGTCAGTTTCTCCTTGTTTGGGTGCTAATCCCGTGAAGATGGTCGGCTAGATCCACTACGAGTACCCGGGCGATTTTCGAATCAAGGATTCCTGGAGACCGAACGAGGTCGAGTAACGTATCGATGGTTATAAAGTCGACCTATTTTGCAAACTGCAGACCGCAAGGCTAACCTGCACCACCTTCGAAGGTCCATGGAGGAGCCCGGTTAGCCAGTACGGCTGTGTAGCTGACCCCCGAAATAGGAGCAGATCATGAACCACCCCGGCACGATATTATCGACGCTGACTCTTGCGGGGATTGCATGGATGGCGGGATGCCAAACGGAGGATCCCGGAAGTATTGCCGTTATTAACTCACAAGAGCAGGGCGCTCCGATGCAGGAAACTGGAGAGAATCCCTATCCAGCCGCACCTTATCTGTCCGAATTGGAGAGTACGGTCCTCTTCGGGGACATCTGGCAGCGTCCGGGTCTCTCTCCACGCGACCGTAGTCTAGTGACTGTAGCAGTGACACAAGCTCTCTATCGAACTGAGGAGCTACGCGAGGCTCTGGACCAGGCGCTGGACAACGGTGTGACTCGGGATGAGATCGCAGAGCTTATGACCCATGTGACCATGTACGCGGGTTGGCCGACAGGGTCGAATGCCTCTCGGGTTGCAATACGAGTATACGAAGCGCGTGGCTTGTCATTTCCTCCGCCGGTGGACCCGGTGAATCTACAGATCGACTTACGGGGTGGTAATCCTGGATACCCCGCCATTCCGTACCTCTCCGCATTGACCAGAAGCGTGTTATTTGACGAGGCGGCGGGGGTGTGGACTCGGCCTGGCCTTTCGCCACGAGACCGAAGTTTGATCACGGTGTCAGTAGCGCAAGCGGGTTATGCCACGGATCAATTACGTGGACACGTTGGCCG
>CAZJIM010000025.1:12802-16756 GCA_964546115.1 uncultured Gemmatimonadaceae bacterium
TCTTAACAACGGACTTACCCAGGAGGAGATTGCTGAAGTTATTACGCATGTGACTTTCTACGCCGGGTGGCCGACGGGAGCCAACGCGGCTCGGGTCGCGGCGGAGGTGTTCGAAGAGCGTGGTCTGCCGCTCGGAAGATAGAGCACTGACATCTAGGCAATAGGGGAATCTCGAATGGATGATACTTGGACAAAGCGGGAGACCGTTCGTAGCGGTACGTGTGCGCTTACACTCCTGTCTTTGGGTCTTAGCGTCTCTGTCAGTGGTGTCTCGGGGCAGGCTATGGATGTCGAGCGCCAGGCCGTATATACGCAGATGCAGGCAGAGACTGGCTCACAGGTGTACGGGGAGGTCTGCGCGGCTTGTCATCTCCTGGATCTACAAGGGTCATCGGAGGCCCCGGAACTGGCGGGCCCAAATTTCCGCATCCAATGGGCGACCCGCTCCGTGTCGGAACTCCTGACATATGTCAGGAGGACGATGCCGCCAGCGGTCCCTGGGTCCATCAGTGATGAAAGCTATGCGGCGGTCGTAGCGTACATCATGCAAGCGAATGGAGCACCCCGGGCAGAGGAGCCCTTGACATTCTCCACGCAGGGACTGGCGGTTCGACAAGAGGATACACTCACTGCTGATGGTGGCGCTCCCGTGGGGGTGGTGGTCCGGCCGGCTCCGGGTCGTCTTGGAACGGTGCCTTCCCCGCGGGGTGTGGCCCGAGTGCCTGAGGTGATTGGGCAACTTTATGAGAGCCCGACCTCGCGTACCGAGACATTTGCCCCGTTGGAAGCGTTCGAACCAGTTTCCGATGCCGAGCTCTTGTCGCCCCCACCCGGAGACTGGCTGCACTGGAGAGGAAATACGCGGTCCTGGGGATACAGCCCTCTTGAGCAGATCAGCACTCAGAATGTCGAGGATCTGGAGCTCGCCTGGGTCTGGCAGATGGAGGTCGACGAACTGAGGGGCTGGCAAGGTCCCTTGGTCCGAAACGGGGTCCTCTTCCTGAGCAACCCTCGAAACATTGTTCAAGCCCTCGATGCGACCAACGGAACCCTGCTTTGGGAATATCAGCGCCAATTCCCCGGGGACGACAGTGGGATAAACCTTCGGACTCTCGCGATCTGGGAGGACCTGATCTTTGTGGCTACTCGAGACGCGTATCTGGTGGCTTTGGATGCGAGGACTGGAGCGCTCCGCTGGGAGACACAGCTTGCCGACTCGCGTCAGGGATACACGAATAGCACGGGGCCGATCGTCGCGGACGGAAAGGTGATTAATGGAATTAACGGGTGTCAGCCCTTCTTCGAGGCGACGTGCTTCATTACGGCCCACAACGCCCGAACCGGTGTGGAACTTTGGCGTACCTATACGGTTGCTCAGCCGGGTGAGCCGGGCGGAGACACTTGGGGCGACTTGCCCGTGGAATTACGCGGTGGCGGAGACGTTTGGAACGGGGGAAGCTGGGACCCGAATCTGGGCCTCGTGTACTTCGGGGTGGCCCAGGCTAAACCCTGGGTTTCAGCGAGTAGGGGAATTACGGCCGCGGACTCTGCTCTGTACACGAATTCGTCGCTGGCACTTGATGTCGATGATGGTAGCATCATCTGGTACCGACAGCACGTACCCGGTGAAAGTCTGGATCTGGACGAAGGGATGGATCAGGTGCTGGTGGACGTGGAAGGCATACCGGCGCTACTCACCATGGGGAAACATGGGATTCTGTGGAAGCTCGACAGGCGCGATGGATCCTTCCTAGGGCTCAGGGATTCTGGCATCCAGAATACCTTCGCGGAGGTGGACCCCGAAACGGGGGCCGTGCGCTACCGAGAGGATATTCAGAGGGCGAGTACCGGCGACTGGATTTCAGTGTGTCCCTCAACGTCTGGTGGCCACAACTGGCACTCCAGCTCCTATCATCCGAACACAGCGCTTCTTGTGATTCCCATGGGTCAGAGCTGCATGGAGATCGCTGGTCGAGAGGTGGTGCTTCAGGAGGGCTCGGGGGGGGCAGCTGCGGACAGGGTGTACATGGAGAAGCCTGGCACGAATGGACGCTTCGGAAAACTGGCAGCCTATCACGTTGGGACTATGGAGGAAGCTTGGAGCATCGAGCAACGGGCGCCATTCCTTACCGCTGTGCTCACTACTGCAGGTGGGCTTGCCTTTGCCGGTGGCTTCGATCGGTGGATCCGTGCCTATGAGGTTGAGAACGGCCGAGTTTTATGGGAAACTCGGTTGGGTGGCCCGGTGGGGGGGTACCCGATTACTTACGAGGTGGATGGAGTTCAGTACCTGGCGGTCGCTACGGCCACAGGCGGAGGCACGGCCCATCGGATCGGGATTTTTCTCACCCCTGAATTCCGGGTTCGGGAAAACAACGCTCTTTATGTTTTTCGATTGCCCGCACGCTAAGTTCGCCCACATGCATATGAGTTTCTAAACCCTGGTTTGCGTATGACCGGAAGTTTGTATGACGGGTTGGCTTGCGGTCACACATCTTGTCCTATTCCGAATCGAGACTTCCTCAGGCCCCAACGAGGTCGGATAGCGTATCGATGGCTATACGGAAATGGTTGATTCTTTCGCATCGCTACCTCGGCATTGTCCTGGGTTTGCTGTTCGTCGTTTGGTTCGCATCGGGTATTGGCATGATTTACGCGCGCGGCATGCCGAGCCTCACAGAGGGGCTGCGACTAGACAGACTCGAGCCGCTGGATCTCACATCGGTCCGAGTGACGCCGTGGGAAGCCGCGGAACGCGCCGGCCTGGGCGATGCCATCGAGAGCGTTACGCTTCTCATGGTAATGGACCGGCCCGCATATCAACTGGTTGGTGAGGGTGAAGCAACCGTCTTTTCCGATACGGGAGAGCTTCTGGACGAGGTTGATCCACTTGGAGCGCTCCAAGTGGCGAGTCGATTCGTGGACGTTGCTCCGGAGCGGGTCCACTACGAGAGGCGTCTGACCCGGGCCGACCAGTGGACTATAGCTCAGAGCCGGCAACTCCCTGTTCACAAGCTGAGCATAGACGACAATCATCACACTCAGATTTACGTATCGTCGGAGTCGGGAGAGGTAACACTATTGACAACGCGGGCCAGCAGGGCACTCGCGTGGGTCACCGCAATCCCTCACTGGCTCTACTTCACACCGCTGCGCCTCCGGGAGACGTTGTGGAGGCAAACGATTCTCTGGACGGCCGGCTTTGGCTGCGTGCTTGCTATCCTGGGAATCACGCTAGGGCTCCTTCAGTTCAGGTTCTCTCGTCCCTTCCGGCTGTCGCGAATCCGGTCCCACATCCCTTATACCGGTTGGATGCAGTGGCATTACATTACCGGCGCCGTGTTTGGGATCTTCGCCCTGACCTGGGTCTTCAGTGGTCTGCTGTCGATGGAGCCGCTGGGATGGGCTTCTAGGGGAGGATTGAGGACCGGAGAACTTCGACAGGCGCTCATCGGTGGACGACTTGAGCCTTCGGGCTTTCCGGCAATCGACCCTGGGACTTGGGATGCACTTCTACCCGGCCGGAGTCTCAAAGAGATTACTTATAGGCGAATCTTGGGTAAGCCGTACTTCATGGTCCGGAGTACCGCTGCCTGGTCCATGGAGACGACGGCTGCCGACCCAGCTCACGGAGGGAGTATAGCCGGGCCAACTGATATTGGTCGAGTGCTGATCACTGCCGAAACCCTCGCAGTCCAAAAGGAGTCCTTTGCACTGGACTCTCTAATGAGCCGGGTTCGGGAGGCTTATCCTGAGACTGAGATTGTCGAGGTCCGCCTCCTAGAAGAGTATGACTCTTACCACTACTCACGAGATTTGGACGCGCCACTGCCGATCCTGCGCGTCAAATTCGACGATCCGGATAGGACATGGATCTACATCGATCCTGCATCAGGCGAGTTGGCAACTACCGTCCACCGCCTAGATCGAGTTGAGCGGTGGATATACAACGGC
>CAZJIM010000025.1:16768-30620 GCA_964546115.1 uncultured Gemmatimonadaceae bacterium
TTCACAGTCTGGACTTTGGCTTCTGGTACTACAACCGGCCGATATGGGACATTGGTATCGTAGTGCTCAGCTTGGGTGGGATGGCTATGAGCGCCATCGGCCTGTCTCTTGGGATACGAAGGCTCACGCGGGTTAAGAGGCAGGTGCAGCGTTAGTTCCAGCCGACAGAGTAGGAGGTGGTCAAGCCACTTCACGTGGTGTTGTTCAGTAGGTGTACCTGAGTCCTGTCCTCAGACTCGTATCCAGCGCGCTGATCCCGTCAGGAGGTTTGGTGTCGTGGCGGAGATCGAACGATACCGTGAGGTCCAACTCGTCCGTTACGGACGTGGCGATTCGTAGGTTCGCAAGGGTCCGAACGTCACCGAAGTCGCGGAGCACGGGTTGTAGATAGGTTGTAGACGTGATCACGAGATCTTCGCTGGGTACCACACGTAACGTGAGGAAATGGCTCCACCGGACCACCGTGGTCTGATCCTCGTGAACCGCAAGAGGGGTAAGGTTCAGTCGCTCGTGTTCGAGCAGGAGAGAAGCTCCCATACCGAATTGTCCCCACTCCCCGCTAGCGAATGAGGTCCGCGCTCCGCCCCCCGTGACTATTCTGAGGTTGAGGAGCTGAGGCCGGTCATAGTTCAATTGCGCGTACCACTCAGGTGAGATGAGATTGTTGTACCGATAGGTCTGGCGATAATGGAACAGACCCGACGATGCAAAGCGGTTCTTGCTTAGCAGGCCCAGCCCCCCGTTTCCTACAACTAGCCTGGTTACGGATTCCGTGACTCTGTAAAGGCGTACGTTCAGACCAAGCTGAATCAAATCCACGTTTCCGGTTCGCAGCGTCAAATCACCACCGAACGTGCCCGAATATCCGAGCGGAGGATCGTCGCGTCGAAGCGCCTCTACGTTGACCTGAGCAGACAGGGGCAAGGGAAGAGCTGCAGCGAGGATGATGAGTAGCCGGAATCCGTTGCGGCACAGGTGCATAAGATGTTTTACCGGGGCCATTTGAGTGTTTGCTGAGGCAGCTCGACCGACCGATGCGGATGGCTAAGGTGAATTTGTATTTAAGACTAAGGTAGCACCTTCACGGTGGTCTCAGCGGACATCGGTTGGTAGTCACACGTTTTCCTTGCCGCGCCGCTTGTCGAGCGGCATCTTGGCCAGATCGTAACCAGACCCTGGGGCAATCCCCTGAAGCGCTTCGTTCGCGAGATCCACTCAGCTCAAAGGAGGAAATATATGTCACTACGCATCAACGATATCGCACCCGACTTCACCGCTGAGACGACGCAGGGAACGATCAACTTGCACAGCTGGATCGGTGACGGTTGGGCCATCCTGTTCTCGCACCCCAAGGACTTTACACCTGTGTGCACCACAGAGTTGGGTGCAGTCGCAGGTCTACAGGACGATTTTGCGGCCCGTAACTGTAAGATCATCGGTATCAGCGTCGACGGTGTGAGTGACCACGAGGCGTGGTCGAAGGATATCGAGTCATCGCAGGGTCACGCGGTGACCTATCCGTTGATCGGCGATCCGAAGCTCGAGGTCGTCAAGGCCTACGACATGCTGCCGGCCGACACCGGTGAAACTTCGGAGGGTCGCACGCCGATGGACAATGCCACGGCGCGCTCGGTGTTCGTCATCGGGCCCGATAAGAGGATCAAGGCGACGCTCACCTATCCGATGAGCACTGGGCGCAACTTTGCCGAGATCCTACGCCTGCTCGATTCGTGCCGGCTCACTGCCGAAAGGCAACTCGCTACGCCGGCGAACTGGGAACAGGGCGACGACGTGATTATCGTGCCGTCGGTTTCCGACGAGGAGGCGAGGAAGCGTTTTCCTGACGGTTGGAAGCAACCCCTGCCGTACATCAGGCTCGTTCCGCAACCGCGCGACGACTGAGTTGGTATTGTGGTGAGAGAGGTGCCTTCGAGTTGCTCGAAGAGGGGATTGCCAGCTACCGAAAAGCTCCTGTCCAAGTCTGTCCTGTCACGGGCACTCTATTGACCTAGTGAACACGATCCTCTCGATGAACATCGTGTCATTTTTTCTGAGTATTTGGGTCGTGATGTCGATGGGGTAGACTGACATGCTGTGGGCTTGGACAATCGGTATCTTGATGCTTGTGCCTGCTCATAACTGAGTCGATGCCAGGAGGGATCTCGGACTCAGGCGACCTGTGTCGATACTCATGCTGGCGATGATGATCGGGATCGCGTTCTTGGTGTTGCTGGGCGTAGATGATTGGTCCAGGGACTGAACATGGGAGGAGATGGGAACACAGCACGTTTGACTGTGGTGGGTGAGGAGGTAAGAAGTGGTGATATCGCCGGCTTTTGCAGAGCGGTTTCTTTTTCTTCCGGAGCGCCTGGGCTCGACCTCTCCACCGGTCGTTGCGGGAACGCCCGCCCGGGACATTTGGCTCACGGCGGAGGATGGCACTCGCATCCACTCATGGCTCTTCGAGGTTTCGGGTGACGCGCCGGTCGTCATTCTCTTCCACGGGAATGCCGGACACATTGGCCACCGGATCCCCCTCGCCGATGGCTTTGTCTCCCGCCAGCTATCGGTTCTGCTCGTGGACTACAGGGGCTACGGCTGGAGCGAGGGGCGGCCGAGTGAGAAGGGACTCTATCTGGACGGAGCGGCGGCGTACGGGTTTGTGGTGGATCAGCTTGGAGGCGCACGGAACGTGGTTCTCTTCGGTCGCTCCCTCGGGGCTGCTGTGGCGACTCACGTGGCATCAAGGCGCGAAGTCGGCTGCCTGGTTCTGGAGGCCCCGTTCACGTCCCTGGACGAGATTGCGGCGGCCGTCTACCCGTTCCTTCCCTCGTTTCTCTTTCGCCGACTTCGGGGCAGGCTCGACACCCTCACTGAGATTTCGCGGGTGTCGTCACCTTTACTTGTGATCCACGGGACTCGGGACCGGATCGTCCCCTCTCGCATGGGAGAGAAGATCTACCGGGCGGCCCCAGAGCCGCGCACCTGGTTCCCGGTGGAAGATGCGGGCCATAATAACGTGTGCTACGTGGGTGGGGACGACTACTTCGACCGGATTGCCCTCTTCATCCAGCAGGCCCTTGGTCAAGGCTCGAAACCGCCAGCCTCGTAGAGCGCTTCACTTAGAGGGGCTGGTCCTTGCTCTGCAAAACTACCGTGGCCACGCGTCCGCATGTTAGGATCGCACCTTACCTTCAACCCATTCCAGAGGAGCTTGCCATGCGGAACCGATCGTTCGCGGTAGTCGTCGCTGCCGTGTTCTTCGCCGGATGTGCAGAGGAGCGTGATGCGGCACCGGCCGCTCAGGCGTCCGGACCCGAGACCGAAGAGCTAGCCTCTGTGCCGTTGCCAGAAGTGATTGTGGCAGAACGGGCAGGGTTCATACCTGAGGGCATCGAATACGACACTGCAAACGGCCGCATCCTCACGGGGTCGCTCACGGAAGGCTCGATCTTTCAGATCCATGCTGATGGGCGGGTGACGACCGTTGTGAGCGATCCGGATCTCGTTTCGTCGATTGGCATAGAGGTCGACGAGCCAAGGAACCGGCTACTCGTGGCCAACTCGGACCGATCCGTGTTCGAGGGAATAGGCCGCGGTCAGGCGAAGTTGGGGGTCTACGACCTGGCGGCGACCATCGCGAACCCGCCGGCTGATGCGGCCTACTTTGCGAACGATGTGGCAGGAGGGGTAGACGGCACGGCGTATGTCACTGACACGCGAATGAACGTGATCTATCGGGTTGACACTGATTATCGAGCGTCGGTTTTCTATCAGTTCCGTGCGGTCGAAGGGCTGGGGCTCAACGGCATCGTGGTGCACCCGGAGGGCTATCTACTGGTTGCGGGAGGCACGACACTCTGGAAGGTACCGTTGGACGATCCGGGGGGTGCTTCGCAGGTCACGCTGCCCGAAGCGGTGCCCGGCCAGGACGGGATGGTCTGGATGGCTGACGGTAGGTTGGCGATCGTCAGCAACTCCGGAAACCGTGTCGTCGCGTTGACAAGCGCGGACGACTGGGCTACGGGAGAACTCGCTGGTGTCGCGCCCTACGAGACACAGGCGACGACCGCGGCCACTGTCGGAGACAACATATACGTGATCCACCCGCACTTCGCCGATGCCGACCCGCCGAGTGTCGAACGAGTCACATTTCGATGAGCCGCCCGGGCCGCCCGGGCAGTACCGCGCCGTGAGCCGGGACCATGGAGGCTTCCAACAGCCGCGTGCAACCTTGTTCCTGGGTGATCCGTGTTACAGGTTGCGTGGATTCAACCCACCTGCCGGGAGGAAGTGAGCGATGCTGCCGATGGATGGATCCCGCCTATCGCGACGCGCTTGGTTAACGACCACGTCTGGTGTGATTGCCGTGGGTCTGTTGAAGACCCAAGCAGATGCAGTAAAGCTGGTCGCCCAGCAAGTGCCAATGAATGCGTCCGACCCGACGAAAGTACCAGGACGAGTGGTATCCGAAGTCGGTCAGAGAGCGCCCGCTGAGCAGCCCCGCCGGATTTCCAGGGGCCAAGAATTATCGAGTTCCTCACGTAGCCCCCTTCAGGACTTTCACGGGATTATTACACCATCGGATCTACACTTCGAGAGACATCATGCGGGTATACCGAACATCATCTCCGAGGATCACGAGTTGCTGATCCATGGGATGGTCGAGCAGCCCATGGTCTTCAAGATGGCCGACCTTATGCGCTACCCATCCGTATCGCGAATCTATTTCCTTGAGTGCTCCGGCAATGGTGGTGGCGTCTATAGTCGGGAACGCATGCCCACCGAGGTCACGGTCCAGGCGATCGACGGTCTTCTGAGCACGAGCGAGTGGACTGGCGTCCCGCTCTCATGGGTGCTTAGGGAGGTTGGCGTGCAGCCGGGCGCGAGCTGGATTCTTGCAGAGGGTAGTGACGCGGCGATGATGTCACGAAGTGTGCCGCTCGAGAAGGCCATGGACGATGCGCTCC
Source organism: uncultured Gemmatimonadaceae bacterium (assembly GCA_964546115.1). GTDB lineage: Bacteria > Gemmatimonadota > Gemmatimonadetes > Longimicrobiales > Gaopeijiaceae > JAAXGI01. The sequence continues at coordinate 21,739 of CAZJIM010000025.1, forward strand.
TCGCCTACGGGCAGAACGGTGAAGCGATCCGGCCCGAGCAGGGGTATCCGGTCCGCTTGTTCCTGCCAGGGTGGGAGGGGAACATCAACGTCAAGTGGCTCCGCCGTATAGAAATCACTGATCGTCCAACGATGACAAGAGATGAGACGTCCAAGTATACGGATCCGCTGCAGGGCGGTATGGCGCGCCAATTCAGCTTCGTGATGGACGCCAAGTCGGTCATCACCTTCCCATCCTATCCTTATGCGTTGCCAGATCGCGGGTGGTGGGAGATCAAAGGGCTCGCATGGAGCGGTCGTGGTGGAATCACGCGTGTGGAGGTGAGTACGGACGGAGGCCGTAACTGGGTCGACGCCGAGCTCCAGCCACCGATCCTGTCGAAGGCGACGGTGCGCTTCCGACATCTCTGGAACTGGAATGGTCGCGAGGCCGTCATCCTCAGCCGTGCCACTGATGAGACCGGGTATGTGCAACCCACTGTGCACCAACTATGGGAAGCTCGTGGCGAGCGGACGTCATATCATCAGAATCATCAACGCGCCTGGAAGATCGCTTCTACGGGCGAGGTTACGTTTGGCTTGGGAGAGCTCGTGTGAGGCGCCTCACCGTTTTGGCCGCATCGCTGGTTCTCGTGGCCTGCGAAACCCCCGCAGATGACATGGTGTCGCTCGCGACGGTCCCTGCGGGAGCCCCATACGCACTCCCGCCCAACGCGCCAAACCGCTTTTCGTTCGGCTCTGACGCTTCGGAGACACGCGTTGCGTTGTGGGACATCGATGTGAAGCCCGATGGTGAAGGCCTTCCCGCCGGAAGTGGAACAGTTGTGGAAGGTGAAGCGGTCTATATGGTCCACTGCATCTCATGTCACGGACCGACCGGCGTAGAGGGTCCTTACGACGTTCTGGTGGGCACAGAGCCCTGGGGGGAATGGCCCGGGACCCGTACCGTTGGTAGCTACTGGCCGTATGCGACTACACTCTACGACTTCATCCGAAGAGCGATGCCTCAGCTTACTCCCGGTATCCTCACGGCGGAAGAGACGTACGCGGTTATCGCCTACATCCTCAACTTGAACGGCATCGTTCCTGACGATGCAGTGATGAATGCGGAGACGCTGCCAACCGTAATAATGCCTGCCCGAGACAGGTTCGTGGTCGATGATCGACATGGTGGATTGGAGGTACGCTAGCCAGGTGTGCCAGGGAGTTCTCGGGGCCTCATCACCGAGCAAGTATCCATTGTTGAGTCGCTATTGATCGCTGGTGCAGGCCGCGGCATCTGACTCGCTACTCGTCTCCCGTTTTGACAGGCGGATCATCGTGTGTTCGCTGTGATGCATGATCCGGATTGCTGCGCCCAAGCTTGGAGCCACTGTGAGCTCAAAGTCTCTTCCGGGCACAGTCTTGACCATGGACGTGGATTTGGGCTTGATGCGTGGATGGATGAGTAGTTAGTCAGATCCCAATCCAATAGCTTACTTTGAGGGCGAAGAAGTTGTCGCCTGAGGTGGCAAGAGAGCCCAACAGGTCATAGATACCGGAGGGGTCCACTTGGTCCAGACGACGGGATCGATCCTGCTGCCAGACGAGGAAGAGGGTGCTCCCAGGACGCCACTCCCATCGGAGAACGGTTGTACTTCGGAAGGAGCGGACGTTAAAGTCCTGGCCAGAGATGATGAAGGTGTTCTCGCCGTCCTGCACCTCACGACTCCCGTCCTCCCGAAGCTTGATACTCGTCCCATCGGTTCCGTACGTTCGTAGGAAGAGGCTCCGGGCTGCCTCGAGCTCCCCAAAATCAAAGAAGCGGCCACTGGCAGTGAAGGGTTGGGCGTAAATCTCCAGATTTAGGTCCGGTTGGAGCGTGAAATTCAGACGTGTCTCAATAGCCAAGGTCGTACGGTCGGTGAACGAGAAGATATAGCGGTCGCCAAAAGTTGCGGTAGAGCCTCCGCTTTTTCGTGTCACATACTGACGGGAGTCCACACGGCGCTCGTAGGAGGGCCCAAAGGACACCTGCCAGCGCGGTGCCGGAATCAGAGAGATTTCCCCGTTGAGTCTTCCATTCCAACCCCCAAGCTCATCACTGGCATACGTACCGCTCGTCCTCCAGCGGGTGGGTGCCGAAGGGTTGTTTTCGAGGCTCAGCGACCCACTCCAGTTTTGGGGTGCCCCCATGGAGGGACCACCCCGAGTGAGTCGATGGTCCTGCTCCCGGGCACCCAAAGTGCTTGAGGCCCGAGTCGTCCAAAAGTTACTCCACGTAAGCGCTATATCCCCATTCACACGGGTATACTGTTTCACTCCTCCAAAATTCCACTCGTTGCTTTGGCCCGCGGTGAAGCTGTAGGCCCGGAGAAGATCGCCGGGCTCTGTCTCACGGTATGTCAGGGAGTTTCGCGTTGAGAGCCCATCTCCGGTTCCCAGACGCCCAATATCGTTGAAAGTGACTTCGGGAGACTCCAGGTCGGCAAAGAGACTCCAGAGCCAATGGGCACCACTGATCTTTTGGGCCTGGAATGTTGCCTTACCCCCGGAGAGGGAAGTGAGAGAAGAGTCGACCTGCACATAGTCGGCATCAGGTCGCTGGAGGTACCGCTCGCTTCCGTGCTGCGCCCGAAGGATAGCTTCCTCGTCTCCACCGATGCCGGTAAATCCGCCACTAAACGAGATTTCATATATCCCCCCTCCAAGACGCCACAAGACATCGCCGCCAAGCATCCAGGCATTTTGGCGCAGCTGCGCGGCTAATGGCTCACCCTCTGCGAGGTCCCGGCGGACTCCGGTCAGCATCAGGCTCGCAGTCGAACCGGACGGTCCGAACTCCTGCTGTATCCTCGTCGCACCCCATGCTGTCTGAGGGGCGACCTGAACTTCGTCCAGTGTTCCGGTTCCCGATCCGTCGAGATCTAGGTCAAAGGTCTGAGCATGCTCGTTGGCGGTCAGGGCCCCCAAGAGGCCTATTGAGGTGCCGGAAGGGAGCCGGCCTGTCACCTTCCCAGCCCCAAGGATTGTCGTCTCGCTGGGATAGTCGACAAACTCTCCCGTGGCCTGCCCCAAGGGAGGACCGCCTACGCGGCGGGAGAAGAAATAGTTGTTTTCCGGAGGAGTGAATAGATTGCTGCCTTCGGTGAAGAATGGACGCCGCTCCGGAAAGTAGACCTCGCGGTCGGTCAGGTTGATTATCGCCGGATCCACCTCCACCTGTCCGAAGTCAGGGAAGAAGGTAGCATCAAGGGTTAGGTTGGAACCCAGCCCCATCTTGAGATCCGTTCCAGTGTGTCCACTGAGGTTGAACTCATCCAGAAACGGATTCCTCGGATCGCGTTCTTCCGAGATGGTGGAGCCTCCTGCAGCGTAGGGGAGTAATTCCAGCCTGCGAGTCTGATCGATCGATTCGATTCCTCGAAGGTCACCAAAGCGTGAGGACCAAGCATCCTCGGTTCGGGGAATCGCAATCCAGTAGTCATCTTCATTCTTCAGTGGGATCCATCGATGGATGTTCAAACCCCAAGTCAGAGTGGAACCCTCGTTGAAACGGAGTTGCGTAAAAGGGATCCACATCTCTGCCGTCCAGCCTTCGGCATCGATCGTGGTCCGTGCCTCCCATACTGGATCAAAACGCTGGTCTATATCGGCCTCACTGTCAGAGAGGTGCTGGTGGTCTAGTCGGACGCCTGAGGCAGTGACACCGAAACTGTAGGCCGTCCGCCGATCCAGGAACGTATCCAAAGAGATCAGTATAAAGTCTGCCAGCTCCGTCCCACCTGTGCGGGCCGAGCCACCCCGATTGCTGCGGCCCCGGGCAGCCATCCCCTGGGCCCCTCCGCTTGGGCTGTACGGTGTGTCCCGCCGAGCCAGGGGCGCTTGGATCCCAGCCTGGCCCCCACTGCTGCTCATTCGGGCACCCACGTAAAGCCCGTCTTCATCGTAAACGAAACGGATCTCTGTTTGCTCGCTGGGGACAGCCCCCTCCACTGGCTCCTTCTGTATAAAGTCAGTGATGGGTTGGGCTCGATTCCAGATTGCTTCGTCGAGGCGGCCGTCCAGGAGGATCTCGCCCTGAGGCACACGGACAGCATTGGCTGCTTTTTGTCCCGTCAAACGCAGCTGAGCCAAGGCCTCTGGTGGCCCCGTCACCAAAACTGAGACAGTAACCAAGAAAACCGAGAGAGAAGCACGTGCTCCACCCCTTTTATCGGTTGTTTGACTCAAGGCTGCTTCGGGGGGTAGGTCATTTCGGAGACTTGCATTGGGCAGTGTGCTCGTTTCGAATCAGGTGGAGTGATGGTCATTATAGCAGATCAGTTGCTCGGATACCTGCAAGAACGTTCCTGTCCCTTGCGTACGGTTCCGAAAACAATACAACTTTTTGCTTAGTAACAGGAGGTGAACGGTGAGGCGCTAACAAGTAATCACTCTCCAGACATAGCCTCAAGCTTATCCTTCGTCGGGGTTTGGTCCGCCATATCGACGACTACATTCCCCAGTGATCTGTATAGTACGAGTTGCGCCTCGGTTATCCTGCTGATCCTTGTATATAAAGATCTCCTATGATCGAAGAACCCCGGTCCGAAGATTACGACTGATTAGCGTAAAGAGAAAATAATGAGATACACACCCGATTCATCTAATAGGTATAATCCGAATTGCTTGCTCGGGGTCATACCAGCGGGCATGTTAGGCGCATGACCATACTCCTGAGAAATTCACATATGGGTTCCATCTGCCCCTTCCGGAGGATCTTCCTCCTGTTCTCCACCACTGTTTTGTTTGGTTGTGCAGAAAGCTCAGGGGAGCCGTACGATATCCTCTTTCGAAATGCACAGGTTCTTGATGGGTCCGGCTCGCCCGCCGTTTCAGGGGATATCGGGATTCGTGCTGACCGGATCGCGGATGTGGGCGACCTATCAGGAGCGGGTGGGAGGACGGAAATCGATCTTGCTGGACTTTATGTCGCGCCGGGGTTTATCGACGCTCACTCGCACTCCGGTGGCGGACTCGTTCAAGCAGAGACGAGCCCTTCAATTGCCCTGCTCGCTCAGGGTATCACCACTGCCTTCATCAATCCCGACGGGGGCGGCCCGGTGGATATGGCTGTGCAGCGCCAGGAACTCCTGGAACACGGTCTTGGGGTAAACGCGGCGCAGCTCGTGCCGCACGGATCAGTGCGGCGGGAGGTCCTAGGCATGGAAGACCGAGCTCCGAGCGAGGCTGAGCTTGACCAGATGAGAGCGCTCGTTAGAGCGGGGATGGAAGAAGGGGCATTTGGACTGTCTTCAGGGCCTTTCTACACCCCGGGAAGCTTCTCCGAAACTTCGGAGCTCGTAGAATTGGCTAAGGTGGCAGCGGAATTCTTCGGGGTCTACACGAGTCATATTCGAGACGAATCTGACTATACGATTGGGCTTGAGGGGTCGGTCGCTGAGGTGATCCAGGTAGCGGAGGAAGGGGGGCTCACTGGAATCGTGACTCACATCAAGGCGTTGGGACCTCGGGTTTGGGGCCTCTCTTCCACGATCGTCAATATGATCGAATCGGCACGCGCACGAGGTGTGAGCGTCTTTGCAGATCAATATCCCTACGATGCTAGTAGCACAGGGCTCAGTTCAGCTCTTCTGCCTAGGTGGGCGCAGGCGGGGGGAGCCGATTCTCTCCAGGCCCGGCTTGCTGATCCGCCCACTCTTATCCGCATTCGAGAGGAAATGGTCGAGAACCTGGATCGACGGGGAGGGGCGGAGCGCATCCAGATTAGAGATTATGAGCCGAATCCGGCTCTTGGAGGGAGTTTTCTATCAGAATTCGCGGACGAATGGGGAGTCGATGCTATTGAGGCTGCGATCCGGATCCTCAGGGAAACGAGCCCCTCCATCACATCATTTAACATGAACGAAGATGACATCAGAATGTTCATGGTTCAACCGTGGACCATGACCTCGACCGACGGCAGTTTGCCTCGATTTCGGATAGGGCTCCCGCACCCGAGATCTTATGGGACTTTTGCGCGGAAAATTCACCATTATGTGCTGGAGGAGGAGGTCATCGACCTTCCTGCCGCCATTCGTAGCATGACCTCGCTTTCTGCCGAGGTTCTTGGGGTGGAGGACCGTGGAGTGGTCGAGGTCGGGGCCTTTGCGGACCTTGTGGTTTTCGATCTCGACCGGGTGCGGGACCTGGCAACCTACGAGGAGCCCCATCAGCTCTCGGAGGGGATGGTACACGTCTTGGTCAATGGCGATTTTGCGATTCGAGATGGTTCGCCCACGGGAGCGATGCCCGGCCGGGTGATCACTCGCTAGCGGACAGGGGAACACTTCCTGGTTTCTTCGGCTACGCGCTCTTTAGCTCTTGGGCGTACAGCCAGGTTCCAAGAAATAATCGGGACGACTGTATCAAGTTCAACTGCCCACTCTGCGCAGATCACTCTCTCATAGGTACTCCAAGGACTGCACGGGTGAGACAGATATCACACACTGGGTGTTGTCCGTCCCACAGATCATATCATGCTTACCTGTTGGTGCTGTATTGCCCCACATCCATGCTACCGGCGCCGCTGCAGCCGGTCTCCCCATAGCGCAGAAATTTCTGGACGCGCTGCCCGGTGTCCACTTCGCCGGTGTAGATACTGCCCTGGGAATCGACGGCCAGGGTATGGAGCCAATGGAACTCCCCGGCCTGGCGGCCCAATCGGCCTATCCGGTCCAACTCCTGCCCGTTCTCACGGTTGATGATGTAGAGAGTACCGTTGGCCAAGTCTCCCACGTAGACGCAGGTCTGCCCAGGATCCGTGGAGAGCGACGCCGTGCCGGCGGTCCCGCTCTGAGTGTGTGGAGAGACATGTATCTCGCTCACGAAGCCGCACACTCCCGTCGCCGCGTTCGGGTTGGCGCAAGGCCTTCCGAGGTCCTCCGCGCCCAGATCGAAGACCTGAACTCGGTTGTTGCCCCGGTCGCAGGCGTAGAGGAACCCGTCGCGGCTGGCGTTCGCACAGTGTAGCGGGCTCCGGAAGAACATGGGTGTCATGTTGCCGGATTTGAAGTCGTCGGTCCATGAGCCGACGTCGGTGTCGCTCACGATTTCACTGGGATCGTCGATCACCGGATTCTGCCCGTACGCACCGAAGTGCCCGATGTACTGTCCCGTCTCGGCGTCCGCGATCAGGATCCGCCGATTCCCATATCCATCGGCGACGTAGAGGCGGTTCGTCGCAGCGTCGACGGTCATATCGGCGACCAGGTAGGGCTGCGGCGTTCCGTTGGGCCCCCCGTCGATGTTCTCGCTGTCCGGGCCCTCCATTCCGGCATATCCCATCTGCCAGATGAACTCTCCGTCCGCGGTGAACTTCAGAACATGAGAATCGTCACCACCATCGTCGCCGAAGGATGCTGCCCACGGGTAGGTCTCCAAGCCCTGCTGCTGGCGAGAACCACCGTCCTGTCCGTTCCCAGAGACGTACACGAAGTCATTGTGGTCAACGAAGAGTCCGTGCTCACGAGCGGGCCAAAAACACCCGTCCTCATCTCGGCAGTTCTCTTCCAGGAAGCCAGGATCCTGGGGGCCGCCCCAGGCGTCCAACAGGTTTCCTTCCGGGTCGAATTTGAGGAGGGACGGCGCCGGGATACAGCAGCCCGCGATGGGCTCGCTGTACGGCCTGGCATGTCCGACCCCAGTCACCGGAACGCCATTAGCATTCATCCCGACGACCGGCATCGCGCGAGCTTCACTGTTCCCCAGCGCACGACCGCGGTGATAAACCCAGATGTTGTCATGCGAGTCGACGCTGATCCCGCCCACCTGGGCAATCCGCCAATTGTTGGGAAGCGGCTTTGGCCAACTGGGATCGACAACGAAGCCCGGGACTGCAGCGCCATCAGGAACCCTTGGTGCCCATCGGGTCTCGCCGAGCCTTTCGACGACTCCGGCCTCACTCAGCGACGTGGTGGCTTCGCCTCCACTTTCTGGCGGACCCGCGCATGCGGCGACACTAAGAGCGCAGCCCAAGAGACCCATGACAACAATGTACTTGTAGTGCATCATCTTCATTCCCGTAAAGAGGTCATGTCACTGTTAGTCTACTCCGTGTTCTTCACCCCGAAATATACCGTGAGGTCCCTGTTCGTCTCAACTAGCCGGTACGCAGGATCAGTGCGTCACTCCCACACTGTCCAGGTCTTTCCTTTCTTGCTGCCCATGGTCGAGAGCGACATCTTAACCAGATTATGATTCCCTTTAGGAATCGTGAGGTGCTAGGATTGTACTTGGCCGTTTCCGGACCCGACACGATGTCAGGTTCACCGGACGAGACCCATGGATGGAGACTTCAATGTTAGTCTGGCTTGTTCCCGCAGCACTCTTTTGGGGCCTTACAGCGATCTATCTAGGTGGCGCGCCCATTCACATCAAAGGAGGCGGAGGCTTGCAGCAGGGCGGCGGTGTTTTGCTGGGTTTCGCCGCGTATCTGGGCGTCTATGCGGTGCTCCGCACCCTACTTATGGGTGCGCTCGGTCCGGTCTTGGGTGGCATCATTGCTCCACTCATCGTGACGTCGATCCTTCTGCCGTTCCTCGTCAGGCTGGCCTTTCGCCTCTTGGGGGTACGTATCACTCCAGTCGGGGTGGAAACCTAAGCTCCTGATTCGGTAGGTGCTGGAAGAGGCGCGGTTAATGAACCGCGTCCAGGCGACTGAGCAAGTGTCCTTTGGCATCTCCCTCAAGGCATTGCTCAGGGTGGAGTTGCTAGTGATGGTCCTGGTAGCGGCACACAGGGGTTCCTGGTATCTCGTTTTCGAACTTCGACCGTTCGACTGAAGTTCTGAGAGCCTGGGATTGGAGATTCTGCTAGATTGCTTCGCTGCCGGAAGATAGCAGTTCAGATCTTTCCATTTCC
>CAZJIM010000026.1:0-8930 GCA_964546115.1 uncultured Gemmatimonadaceae bacterium
AAAACTGCAGTTACGAAAAAAACGAAGTTCAGAGAAGGTTTCATCTACCAGTCTTTCTCTCTTTCACTCTCGGGAGACCAAGCTTCCATGGCCGTCACGCCAGCAGAGACGAGGAAGGCCACCGCCTGCTCATTCTGAGACTCAATCTCAAGGTACCTGCGCCACTTGAGGGCCGCCTCGCCCACTTGGCTCATCCTCCGGAAGGCGCCACCGAAACATAGCCGAGCATCCAAGTATGGGGGCCGCTGCTCATGGACTCAATTCAACTCTTCTGCTTTCTCTCGAGGGATCCGGGCTCCCGTAGCATTCTCCACCATGGGTCTGTACTCTTCAGAAAGATTTACAACTCGCATTCGGCTCGGGTATCCAACGGAAGCGAACTCCTATCAGGGGCCCACCACATTGGGAAGGTGAAACACCCTCGGCACTGGATGGATCCGAAACCTCGGACTGCCCGAGGTCCGGCCGGTGCAAAGACCTGAGCGGGGCACAAACCGAGTTATTACCTCACACAAGCGTCCGCGGCCGCGCCTCCCCCCCCTCTACCTGTTCGCGGAAGTACGGGATCGTACGACGCAAACCATCCTGAAGGCCTATACGAGGTTCCCATCCCGTCAGCTCTTGAGCCTTAGAAATATCTGGCTGCCGAACCTTAGGGTCATCTTCCGGGAGCGGTCTATACTCAATCTCCGACTCTGTCCCAACCTCTCGCAGGACGGCGGCGGCGAGATCTATAATCGTGTATTCATTAGGGTTGCCAAGGTTCACCGGGCCAGCGTAGTCCGAGTCAAAGAGCTTCAGAAGCCCCTCGACGAGGTCGTCAACATAACAGAATGAACGGGTCTGTCCGCCCTCACCGTATACGGTGAGGGGCTCCCCCCGAAGTGCCTGAACTAGAAAGTTCGAAACTACCCGCCCGTCTCCAGGCCGCATCCGAGGTCCGTAGGTATTGAAGATCCGCGCAATGCGCACTCGAATTCCGTGCACGCGATGATAGGCCATGGAGATTGCCTCTGCAAATCGCTTCGCCTCATCGTACACGCCACGGGGGCCAACCGGATTGACGTGCCCCCAATACTCCTCAACCTGCGGGTGGACCTCCGGGTCACCATATACCTCAGAGGTGGAGGCAAGAAGAAATCGGGCCTCCTTCGCGCGTGCGAGACCGAGCATATTATGGGTTCCGAGGCTGCCCACTTTGAGTGTCTGGATCGGAAGCTCAAGATAGTCCACCGGGCTTGCGGCCGACGCGAAGTGCATGACCCCGTCCACCGCCCCATCCACGAAGAGAGGGGTCGAAACATCGTGCTCTCTAAAGGAGAACCCCTCTTCCTCATGCAGCCAAGTCACGTTCTCCCGCGACCCGGTGACGAGATTGTCTACTCCCAGCACCTCGTTGCCGCTTCGAAGTAAACGATGAGCGAGATGTGAGCCGAGGAATCCAGCCACTCCGGTAAGGACGACTCTCATCGGGGCTTGACTCCATCCCGGGTAACGCCTTGCATCTCATACCAGAAGGCGAACACCCTCATATCATCCGATAATTCCGTAGAAAGGAGATACCCCGGGAGCTCCTGACCTTTGGTCACGTTGGCATAGGTCCTCTCCACGTCGCCCGGCTGCATCGGCAGCGACTTGATCCGCGGCTTCCGGTCAAAGACCTCTCCCACCATCCGAATCATCTCGGAGAACGTGACCTTTTCATTCTTCCCGTACACGGAGGAGGCAAACACGAAAGACTAGATTTCTCGTTCTCGAGCGAATCCCCAAAAGAAGAGACCTGCCCATGAAGTTCACGTCCACGTAGAGCAACCAAGCGTAAATCAAGGGACGAACCCGCACCCGTGAGGCGAAATATACGATCGGGTGGGGAAACCCCGCGAACCAAGACTGGTCTCAGATATCACCTGAGACGAGAGTGAACTGAGCGTGGTCCATTGCGGCAGCCAGGTTCTGTTCCTTGATCTCTAAACGGTAGAAGTCGTCAAAGTTGTCGAACCTGCCAACCCCGCTTTAGTACATGATCGACGAAATGCGACCCCGTGAATCCAGCTGTTCCGGTGACTAGGACAGACATTCGTATCCCTTACATAACACTCACGTCGGACTCGGGAGCACCTGCAGGGCAGTATCCGATGGAGTAGTACTCGAACCCTAGCTGACGCATGCGGTCGGGCGCATAGAGATTCCTTCCATCAATCACAACCTTCTCGTTCAATGCCAACCACATTCGCTCGAAGTCTGGGCGCCGATACGGATGCCACTCCGTGTGAATGAGTAGGGCAGAGGCGCCCTGGAGAACGTCGTAATTAACGTCCCGAAGCTCAATACTGTCTCCGAATCTGCGTCTCGCTTCTTCCATGGCAGCCGGGTCGTGGGCGACGACACGAGCGCCCCGATCCAGAAGTCCCTCAATCGTCACCAAACTCGATGCCTCCCTCATGTCATCCGTGTTCGCCTTGAAGGCCAGTCCCCATAGCGCGAAGGTACGATCCGATAGGTCAGACCCAAACTTCTCCAGCACTCGCCGGAGGATCAAGCCTTTCTGCTCTTCATTCCTATCTTCGACGGCCTGAAGTATTGATGGCTCAATCCCGAGGTCCCGTGACGTCCGGATGAGCGCCCTCAGATCTTTTGGTAAACATGACCCCCCGTATCCCACCCCTGGGAAGAGAAACGAGGAGCCGATTCTGCTGTCAGAACCAACCCCTCGGCGCACCATGTCCACATTAGCACCAGCCACTTCGCAAAGCTGCGCGATCAAGTTCATGAAAGAAATTCGAGTGGCAAGCATCGCATTGGCAGCATACTTGGTCAGCTCAGCCGAGGTTACATCCATCAGGAGTATCTCGTTTCCAGTGCGGACGAACGGAGCGTAAAGATCCCTCAGGACCTTCGCCGCTTGTTCGTTATCCACCCCGAGGACAACCCGGTCGGGCTTCATGAAGTCGTCCACAGCCGCTCCCTCCTTCAGGAACTCAGGGTTGGAACAAACGTGGACGGTGTGGTCGGTGAGCGCCCCGATGGTCTCCTTTACCCGAGCCGCAGTCCCTACTGGGACGGTACTCTTTGTGATCACGATCTTATCGCCGTTCATCGCTTGGCCAATCGTTTCCGCCACGTCCAGAACGTACTGGAGATTAGCAGAGCCATCCTCATCCGGAGGCGTTGACACAGCTATGAACAGGATGTCCGACGCAGCCACTGCCCGGGGAACATCCGTCGTGAAACACAGCCTTCCCTGCTCCTGGTTCTCCTGCACGAGCGTCTCCAAGCCGGGCTCATAGATAGGAATCTCACCACGATTCAGGCGCTCAATTTTCTCCTCGTCGATGTCTGCGCAGATTACGTCGTGCCCAGAGTGCGCCATGCCGGCGCCCACGACCAAGCCCACGTAACCGGTCCCTATGACTGTAATATGCACGAGTTTGGTCCCTCAGGGGTGAAGGGCATGAGCGGCCACAACAAACGGATCAACCTAGTGAGAATAAGGTCGACGATCCGGGTGCGCCCACAACAGGTCTCCTCAGAGGACCAGCGGCTCTAACTGCTTCATGATAATGTCGACCGCCTCTTCCACAGTAACTGATGAGGTATCGAGATCAATATCCGGCCGCTTAGGCCGTTCATAAGCAGACACACTTCCAGGAAGCTCAATCTGGCCTGAGGTCTCACGAGAATAGAGCCCCTTAGGATCCCGATCCTTTAGCACCTCAATTGGGGCATACACATACACTTCCAAGAGCTGGGAACCAGGGAATAGCTTGTGAACTGCTTCTCGATCCGAGCGAAACGGAGAAACGAAGGTGCACAGGACAACCGACCCCTGTTCAAAGAAGAGCTTCGCCACCTCCCCAACCCGCCGGATGTTCTCTCTCCTATCACTAGCAGAAAAGCCGAGGTCGCCAGACAGTCCATGACGTACTTGGTCACCATCCAGAAGCATCGTGCGAACCCCACGCTCGAACAGAATCCGCTCGACAGCTCGGGCAATAGTGGTTTTGCCTGCCCCTGACATCCCTGTGAACCAAACCAAAGCGGCCCGGTGACCTTCCCTCGACTCTCGTTCTTTTCGCGAGATGTTAAAGCCCTCCCACACCACATTTGGCGAGGTTCGCTGACCTGTGGCCATGACCCCGCGCTGATTCACGATCTTTCGTATCATCCCCGCGGCTACTGTAGCATTCGTTTGAGGATCCACCAGGACGAAGCTTCCCGTCGCAGTGTTGATCCGGTAGGAGTCGAAAAAAAGGGGTTGGGAAGTAGAGACCTCAACACGCGCTATTTCGTTCAGGTCTAGAAATCCAGCCTGCTCCCGGTGCAGGGTATCTACGTCGACTCGATACTCTATCCGCTCGACAAAGGCCTGGACCCGCCGAGTGGTATGTAGGAGTTGATAGGCCTTGCCGGGTTCCATGGCGTCTTCACCCATCCAGCATAAATACGCTTCGAAGCGGTCGCTCACGGTAGGTACATTCCTTCGCCGCACTACCATGTCTCCACGCGAGATGTCGAGTTCATCCTCCATCGTTAGCGTTATCGCATCTCCGACTACTGCCTCTTCGATCGGACCACCAGAATTCTCGACAGTGCGGATCCGGGTAGCCTGACCAGATGGCAGTACCACGACCTCCTCGCCGGGGGTCACGGTTCCCGATGCAATCGTTCCGGCATAACCCCTGAACTCCTGGCTCGGACTAAGGACATATTGAACGGGAAAGCGAAAATCGATGTGATTTCGCCGCGCACCCAGGTTTACGGTCTCGAGTTTGTGTAGAAGAGCCCCCCCCTCATACCAAGGCATACGACTCGATCTAGACACGACGTTGTCCCCGTGGAGGGCGCTGATCGGAACATACGAGATATCCTTGACCGTGAGTTTAGTCGAAAACCCACTGAAGTCAGCCCGGATGTTGTCGTACACATCTTCGGAGTAGTCCACGAGATCCATCTTGTTCACTGCAACGACAACATGTGGGATCCCCAGAAGAGAGGTGATAAAAGCGTGCCTCTTCGACTGAGTGAGCACCCCTCGTCGTGCGTCGACCAGGATTAAAGCGAGTTCGGCTGTGGATGCCCCTGTAACCATATTCCGTGTGTACTGCACGTGACCCGGGGTATCAGCAATGATGAATTTCCGACGTGGCGTGGCAAAGTAATGGTACGCCACGTCAATCGTGATCTTCTGCTCTCTTTCAGCCCTGAGCCCATCCGTTAGCAGCGCGAGATTCAGGCCCTCATCGCCACGCTTCCGGCTCAATCCTTTAATCTGCTCTATCTGATCCTCAAAAATGGACTTCGTATCGTGAAGCAGGCGACCGATCAGGGTGCTCTTTCCGTCATCCACGCTCCCAGCAGTAGTGAAACGGAGAAGCTCCATGTCTGGATAGGTCTTCATACTGGACATCAGAAGTACCCCTCCCGCTTCCGATCCTCCATTGCTGCCTCAGAACGTTTGTCATCGCTCCGTCCGCCCCGTTCTGTGACCCGTGCAGCGGCAGTCTCACTAATGATGGCCTCAACCGAATGTGCGTTTGACTTTAGGGCTCCGGTGCAGGTAGCGTCGCCGATCGTGCGGAACCGCACGGTCTCTACGCTCACTAAATCATTCTCCATGATCTGAATGAAGTCCGTCATCGCCAGAAGCATGCCGTTTCTACATACGACCTCCCGCTCATGAGCGAAATAAAGGTCCGGGATGGGGATTGATTCGAGAAGGATGTACTGCCAAACATCCATCTCGGTCCAGTTGGAGAGCGGGAACACCCTGAAGTGCTCGCCCGGGCTCTTTCGTCCATTGTAGAAGTTCCACAATTCAGGACGCTGGTTCTTAGGATTCCACTGACCAAAACGGTCACGGTGCGAGAAGAAGCGCTCTTTCGCTCGGGCCTTCTCCTCGTCCCGCCGCCCTCCTCCCATCGCGGCGTCGATTTTGAGTTCTTCTACAGCGTCTAACAAAGTCACAGTTTGAAGAGTATTTCTGCTCGCTTCCGGGCCCTCCTCCTCCTTGACACGACCACGATCGATCGACTCCTGAACGTACCGAACTAGAAGTTCATAGCCCATCTCCTCTACGAACCGATCGCGAAACTGGATCGTCTCGGGGAAGTTTTGACCAGTGTCAATGTGCAAGAGGGGAAATGGAACCGGAACCGGGTAGAACGCCTTGCGGGCAACCCAGGCCATCACGATCGAGTCCTTACCGCCTGAGAACAGGAGAACAGGTAGCTCGAACTGGGCCGCCACCTCTCTGAAGACGTAGATCGCCTCGTTTTCCAGCGCTTTTAGGTGTCCCTTGATTTTTAGCGTCATCTAATGAGTCACCCCTTCACTCCGCCACTTCACGGGGCGGGTCCGACGGATTAACTCTCTCCAGGGTCCATCTGGATCCCCGACACATAGAAAGTGAGGGTTGCACAGGGTCAGTTTGTTATATTGGAGTGGCGTTCCCACCAGGGAGTCGTCTAGCGCAAACACACCCCCTCCGGCCCGCTCAACAATACATTGCGCGGCCGCAGTGTCCCACTCCATCGTCGGCCGGTCGCGGAGATACAGGTCCGCTCGCCCCTCGGCCACGAGACAGAACTTAAGCGAGCTTCCCATGCTCGTGAACTCCATCGTCGATCCAAGCAGGGTGGCAAGCTGCTCTACCACCGGGCCGGCGTGATCCCGACTCCCCACCAGAACAGGTGCCCGTGCGTCAAACCCTCTGCTGCTAATGGATTGAAACCGACCATCCACACCCGCTTTCTGGGCCCCCCAATCTTCCGAAGCTCGGTAGGTACTCCCCAACGCTGGGACGTGCACGATCCCTACTACGGGCCGCCCCTCCTCAATCAGAGCCACATTCACCGTAAACTCACCCGTCCCCTTCAGGAATTCCTTCGTGCCGTCCAGGGGATCAACCAGCCAAAAACGCCCCCAGCTCCTTCGCCCTATGAACGCCTCCGAAGGGGACTCCTCTGAGAGTACCGGTATCGATGGGCTCAGCCGTGAGAATCCGTCAACCAGGTACGCATGAGACACCCGGTCGGCCGCCGTCAACGGAGTCCGATCCTCCTTCTCCTCGACCTCCCCCGGAGCTCCGTACCAGCCCAGGATCTCTTCCCCGGCTTCGCGCACCAAAGCAACGAGGGCGTCCATTGGTACTCTTGGTCCGCTCACAGAGCCCAGAGCGCAGGGATCACAATACCGACGAAGAGGAGTACAAGGAGACTCATCGGAAGCCCAAGCCGAAGGTAATCGAGGAATCGATATCCTCCGGGACCGTAAACCATGGTGTTGGTCTGGTACCCCACGGGGGTCAGGAACGACGCGGACGCAGCGATCGCGACCGTCACGGCAAAGGGTCGTGGATCCAGCCCGGCTGCCGCTGCCGTCGAAATCGCGATCGGAAACACCAGCACCGCTGCCGCATTGTTCGTGACCAACTCAGTGAGAAGCATAGTGACTACAGCGACGCCCAGGAGAGTCCCGACTGGTCCCACGATCTCTGAGGCAGCAACGATCCCCGTGGCCAAAATGTCCGCGATCCCAGAACTCCGGACCGCGGCCCCGAGTCCAAAAGCCGCCCCGATCAAGACGATCACGTCGAGATCGACTGCTCTTCGCGCATCCGTGGGGGTGAGAGCTTTACCAGCAACCATCAGAATCGCGGCGAGGAGAGCAGCGTTTAACATAGGGGTGATCCCCGTTGACGCCGCAGCGATCATCGCAACCGTCACGCCCACTGCGTAGAGCGCCAGCTTCGTGCCTGCAGGTGGTGACCCCCCTAGGTGGGAGACGAGCAGAAAATCCGGCCGGTCACACCAACGTTCAGTGAACTCCTCATCAGCCAAGAGCAGAAGCGTGTCACCGTGCCGAATCCGGACGCCTCCGAGCTTGGCGTGGATGCGTTTTCCGGAGCGATGGATAGCGAGCACGACCGCTTTATATCGTCCTCGGAATCCCACCTCTTTTAGCGTCTGACCGGCAAGCGGAGAGGTAGCACTTACAACCGCCTCGAAGAAGGTGTGGTGTGGTTCGGTGAAGTCGAGGGCGTGCTCGTGCTCGGTCGACTTTAGCCCCCGGATATTCTGCAAATCTACAACGTCGTCAGCTCGCCCCACGAAGACCAATTGATCTCTACCACGAAGCCGCAGATCGGGTCGGGCAAGTGCGACAACCTCTCCTTCGCGTTCGATCTCTGCGAGAAACACTCCTTTAAGGTGCCGGAGGCCGCCACTTTTGACCGTAACCCCGTCCAGCACGCCCCCCGGATCCACTTCCATCCTGAACACGAACTCCCTGGCCCGTTCCTCAAGTTCCTGGCGAGCATCCCTTCTGTCCGGCAGAAGAACCGGCGCCACAAGCACGAGAAGCGCCACTCCGATCACAGCAAGTGGAAGTCCTATCCGTGTGAGCTCGAACATTGTCAGGGGCTCCATCCCAGCTTCCTGGAGGAGTCCGGAGACGACGATGTTGGTGGAGGTTCCGACAAGCGTAATCGTCCCTCCGAGGACAGCTGCGAATGACAGCGGCATGAGATACCACGAGGGCGGTCTTCCCCGTTTGTGGGCCCACTCGGCGACCTGAGGCGTCAGCATGGCCACGACCGGCGTATTGTTGAGGACGGCCGACGCCCCGGCCGTTGGAACCAACAGCCTCACCAGGCTCAGTCGACTTCCAGAGCCACTATCGAGGATTTGTCTGATCAGGGGCTGCAAGGCCCCGGTCTTCTCTACCGCTCTGGCAACGATAAAGAGTGCCGCGACAGTCACCGGCGCTGGGTTACTGAACCCGCTTAAGGCCTCCTGCGTCGTGATTACTCCCCCCAGGAGGAGCACTACTACAGCTACCAGAATGGCCCGAGTCGGAGACATAATGTCCCGGATCATTGCGACCGCGGACACCACCAGGATGAACAGGGTAAATATCAATTGAAAGTTCAA